>SVIJ01000027.1 GCA_015069565.1 Clostridiales bacterium | reverse complement strand
ACGACGACCGGAAACGTTGCCCATAAGGTCACCAAAGTAATCTTCGGGGGTGATGATTTGAACCTTCATGATCGGTTCGAGAAGTACAGGCTGTGCCTTTTCCAAACCGTTCTTGAAGCCCATCGAGCCTGCGATCTTGAACGCCATTTCGGACGAGTCGACTTCGTGGTACGAACCATCGTAAACAACAACCTTGAAGTCAACGATTTCGTAGCCAGCGAGATAACCGTTCTTAGCCGCTTCCTGAATACCCTTGTCGATTGCAGGGATGTATTCCTTAGGAATCGAGCCGCCAACCGTTTCGTCTTCGAATGCGTAGCCTGCGCCCGGTTCTTGGGGAATCAAGCGAAGCTTACAGTGACCGTACTGACCTTTACCACCCGATTGACGCTTGTACATACCTTCGCATTCCACTTGCTTGCGGAACGTTTCACGGTAAGCAACCTGAGGAGCGCCAACGTTCGCTTCTACCTTAAATTCACGAAGCAAACGGTCAACGATGATGTCAAGGTGAAGTTCACCCATACCTGCGATGATCGTTTGACCCGTTTCTTGATCGGTGTACGTCTTGAACGTGGGGTCTTCTTCAGCAAGCTTAATAAGCGCCATCGTCATCTTTTCTTGGCCTGCCTTGGTCTTAGGTTCCAAGGAAAGCTGGATAACGGGTTCAGGGAACGTCATTTGTTCCAAAATAATGGGATGCTTTTCGTCGCAAAGCGTATCACCCGTCGTGGTGAACTTCAAACCAACGATTGCGCAGATGTCACCCGAGCAAATTTCGGGGATATCCTTTCTTTCGTTGGAGTGCATTTGTACCAAACGGCCAACACGTTCCTTCTTTTCCTTCGTGGAGTTATACACGTAGGAGCCTGCGGAAAGCACACCAGAGTAAGCGCGGAAGTATGCAAGCGAACCAACGAAGGGGTCGGTTGCAATCTTGAATGCAAGACCGGAGAAATATTCATCATCCGAAGTCTTTCTTTCTTCTTCAGCACCCGTGTCAGGGTTTACACCCTTAACTGCCGCAACGTCCAAGGGGCTGGGAAGGAAGTTGATAACGGCGTCAAGCAAGAACTGAACGCCCTTATTCTTATAGGAAGAACCGCAAAGCATAGGAATTGCTTCCATCTTCAAGGTACGTTCTCTCAAGCCCTTGATGATGTCTTCTTCGTCCAAATCGCCGTTTTCAAAGAACTTTTCCATAAGCTCATCACTTGCGGAAGCTGCTTCTTCAACGAGCTTTGCTCTGTATTCTTCTACAACGTCCAACATATCAGCAGGGATTTCTTCCTTGCGGAAGTCCTTACCAAGGTCGTCGTAATATACTTCTGCTTCCATCTTGATAAGATCAACGATACCACGGAAGGTATCTTCCTTACCGATGGGAAGTTCGATGGGTACAGGATTCGCACCCAAACGTTCACGGATCATGGTTTCAACGCGGAAATAATCTGCGCCGTTGATGTCCATCTTGTTGACGTATGCAATACGGGGAACACCGTACTGATCCGCTTGACGCCAAACGGTTTCCGACTGGGGTTCTACGCCACCCTTTGCGCAGAACGTCGCAACAGCGCCGTCCAATACACGCAAGGAACGTTCAACTTCTACCGTGAAGTCAACGTGTCCCGGGGTGTCGATGATGTTGAAACGGTGGCCCTTCCAAATACAGGTGGTTGCAGCGGACGTAATGGTGATACCGCGTTCACGTTCCTGTTCCATCCAGTCCATCGTAGCAGTACCTTCGTGCGTATCACCGATCTTATGCGTCTTACCCGTGTAGAACAGGATACGTTCAGTGGTCGTCGTCTTACCGGCGTCGATATGCGCCATGATACCAAAGTTTCTGGTATGGAGTAAATCGTATTCTCTTGCCATAATTTACTACCTCTACTATTAGAATCTGAAGTGTGCAAACGCCTTGTTTGCTTCAGCCATTCTGTGCGTGTCTTCTTTCTTCTTCACAGAGCCACCGGTGTTGTTGTAAGCATCCATAAGCTCCGCAGCAAGTCTTGCAGACATTTCTCTTTCGCTACGCTTTCTCGTGTTGATAACAAGCCAACGGATCGCAAGCGTTTGACGTCTTTCGGGACGGATTTCGATGGGAACTTGATAGTTCGCACCACCTACACGGCGAGCCTTAACTTCTACAACAGGCATAACGTTTTCCATAGCCTGCTTGAAAATTTCGATGGGGTCCATGTTCAGCTTTTCCCCCATGATCTTGAATGCATCGTAAACGATCTTTTGTGCCGTACCCTTCTTGCCGTCCAACATGATTTGGTTGATCAACTTCGATACAACTTTGTTGTTGTACATAGGATCGGGCAACACGTCTCTTTTAGGGACATTACCTCTTCTGGGCATTTTTGTATCCTCCTTTAAATATTGTTTGATAAGGGTTTAACCCTTCAGTACAGCTATCGCGCGCTTACGCTTTCTTTAGATTGCATAAGGTGCGAATCTTCTGCAACTCTCGTTGCATACTGCCTACTTTTATTCGGGGCTTTTGAGCTATATTCCGATTAACAAGTAGGATTTTACGCGTTTTGGCTTACAGTCTTAAAACGCAACCGACTTTGTGAGTTTTCTCACTGCTCATGAAAAGCAAATGCTTTTCGGGGTTGTTGGATTACGGCAAACTCCTAGATTACTTAGGGCGTTTTGCGCCGTACTTCGAACGGGACTGCTTACGCTTTGCAACACCGGCGGTATCAAGAGCGCCACGTACGATATGATAACGTACACCGGGCAAGTCCTTAACACGGCCGCCTCTAATCAAAACGGAGCTGTGTTCCTGAAGGTTGTGACCTTCACCGGGAATGTAGACCGTACCTTCCTGCTTGTTCGTAAGACGTACACGAGCAATCTTACGCATAGCGGAGTTAGGCTTCTTAGGAGAAGTCGTGGTTACGGACAAACATACGCCACGTTTCTGAGGGCAGTTGTCGAGAATCGGGCTCTTGGATTTGTAAACGAGCTTTTCTCTGCCCTTCTTGATAAGTTGGTTGATTGTAGGCATTTGTTGACCTCCTTGTAAAGATTTGGAATATATTTCTCAAAATTGCCCTTATGCAATTTAAAGAAAGCTAAGTTTTCGGTTGCTTGTCCCTATGCTTTTTGACGTGCAAAAACGCCAAAAGGGCATAATGACCCCAAAGCAACAGTATAATTATACATATTCCAAACGCGTTTGTCAAACGTTTGACGAATATTTTTTTATTTTTTTCTAAAAAACACCAAAAAGGAAACCGTTGCCGATTTCCTTTTTTGTATAACAAGTTGTGTGGGTAGCCGCTTTTTTACAAAGATTGCAGCTGCGCAAGGCACTTTGCCTTCATGTCTTCGTACTTTGCGACCTTTTCGCGTTCCGCATCCACGAGCTTTTGCGGCGCTTTGCCGACAAAGTTCGGGTTGTTGAGCTTGCCCTGCGCACGAGCGATTTCCCCGTCGATGCGTTCAATTTCCGCTTGCAGTCTTACCTTTTCCTTTTCGATATCTACAAGCTCGCCCAAGGGTACGTAGATTTCCGCAATGCTTGTCACCGCCGAAACGGTCTTTTCACCGATTGCCGCACCGCTTTCTACGAAGCTAAGCTCACTTGCGCCCGAAAGCTTCATAATGCTGTCCTTATTGACTTGAATCAAGCGCTTGCTTGCGGAAACCAAGAACAGCTCCACTTTCTTGGACGGGGGACAATCCGCGTCCTTTTTCATTGCGCGCACCGCTTTGATGATTTCCATGATGCCCTCAAAGGATTTGGCTTCCTTCTTGTACGCCATCTTGGAGTTGTAGCAAGGGAAAGGCGCAACCATAATGCTACCTTCCGTCTGCGGCAGGTTTTGATAGATTTCTTCCGTAACGAAGGGAATGAACGGATGCAAAAGCTTGAGCGCGTTTTCCAAAACGTAGCACAAAACGGAAAGCGTATCCGCCTTTCTATCCATATCGTCGCCGTAGAGCGCAGGCTTGGAAAGCTCGATATACCAGTCGCAGAAGTTATCCCAAACAAAGTCCATCGCAATATCGCTTGCAACGCCGAGCTCGTATCTATTCAAGTTCGTCGTCACTTCGCGGATACAGCTTTGGAGCTTAGAGATAATCCACTTATCCGCAGGCGCAAGCTTTACGTCTTCAATGGGCTTAATCTTCACCCCTTCTACGTTCATCAGCACGAAACGGGTAGCGTTCCAAAGCTTGTTGATGAAGTTTCTGCACGCTTCCACCTTCGAATCCATATAACGGGTGTCGTTGCCAGGAGCAACGCCCGTAAGGAGCGAAAGACGCAAGGAGTCCGCGCCGTATTTTTCGATAATTTCGAGCGGATCAATACCGTTGCCGAGCGACTTACTCATCTTTCTGCCCTGCTCGTCGCGCACGATACCGTGAATCAAGATATCGTGGAAAGGCGCTTTGCCCGTGTGCTCGATACCCGAGAAAATCATTCTCGCCACCCAGAAGAAGATAATATCGTAGCCCGTGACGAGTACGTCGGTAGGATAGAAATACTTATAATCGGGCGTTTCTTCGGGGAAGCCGAGCGTAGAGAACGGCCACAATGCCGACGAGAACCACGTATCCAAAACGTCTTCGTCTTGACGAATACTCTTGCATCCACACGCAGGACAACAGGTAGGATCTTCCTTTTCGCAAATCACCGCGCCGCAATCGGGGCAGTACCAAACGGGAATACGATGTCCCCACCAAAGCTGACGGGAAATACACCAGTCGCGGACGTTTTCCATCCAGTTGTAGTAAATCTTCGAGAATCTATCGGGAACGAAACGAACCTTGTTCTTTTCCACCGCCGCAATCGCAGGCTTTGCAAGGGGTTCCATCTTGACGAACCACTGCTTGGAAACGATAGGCTCTACCGTCGAATGACAACGATAGCAATGCCCCACGTTATGCGTATGCGCTTCGATCTTGACGAGCGCGCCCTGCGCTTCCAAATCCGCAACGATTTGCTTTCTCGCAACGTATCTATCCAAGCCTTCGTACTTGCCTGCCAAGCCGTTCATCGAGCCGTCGTCGTTCATAACGCGGATTACAGGCAGGTCGTGACGCTTGCCCACTTCAAAGTCGTTAGGGTCGTGCGCAGGTGTGATCTTAACGCAACCCGTACCAAATTCGGGGTCTACGTAAGCGTCCGCAACGACAGGGATTTCACGTCCCACCAAGGGCAACGTGAGCGTCTTGCCAACGAGCGATTTATATCTTTCGTCGTCGGGATGCACCGCAACCGCCGTATCCCCGAGCATCGTTTCGGGACGGGTGGTTGCCACCACGACTTCCGCGCTACCGTCCGTAGCGGGATATCTCAAATGCCAGAAATGCCCGCCTTCTTCCGCGTATTCTACTTCCGCGTCGGAGAGCGCCGTCTTACAGCAAGGGCACCAGTTGATAATTCTATCCCCTTGGTAAATCAAGCCCTTCTTGTAAAGGTTGACGAATACTTCACGCACCGCGCGAGAACATTTTTCATCCAGCGTGAACGCCTGACGGGACCAGTCGCACGACGTACCCATTTTGCGCTGTTGCATCATGATACGGTTGCCGTACTGTTCCTTCCATTCCCAAGCGCGCACCAAGAATCCGTCACGCCCTAAATCAGCCTTCGTCAAGCCTTCGGACTTCATTTTTTCTACGATTTTCACTTCGGTTGCAATAGACGCATGATCGCAACCAGGGAGCCAAAGGGCGGCATAACCCTGCATACGCTTGAAACGAATGAGCGTATCCTGCATCGTAGCATCCATAGCGTGACCCATATGGAGCTGCCCCGTGATGTTGGGGGGCGGCATCATAATCGTAAAGGGAACTTTGTCCGCGTCGATTTCCGCGCGGAACATACCCGAGCTTTCCCAGTCGGCGTAAATTCTATCTTCAAAGTCCTTGGGATTGTACGTCTTTTGCATTTCCATAATAACACAACCTCGTCGTTGATCTTCCACTTTATGCGCTGCACTCGATAAAAAGTGCAATACAGCCTTTCTATTATAGTACACTTTCTCTAAATTGTCAATTATTCTTACCCCTTCATATAATATATTATTCCAAAAAAACAACGGAGATAGATGAATATGATTCAAAAAAAACTGTTTTCTCTCCCTTCCCTGCTTTTATCCGCCTGCTTTTTGACCTTACCCCTTTCGGGTTGCAATCAAAAGGACGACGGCTTGAAGACGGTCAAGGTGAGCGAAGTGACCCACTCTATTTTTTACGCGCCTATGTATCTTGCCGACGCGCTTGGATATTTTGAAGACGAAGGCTTTGAAATTGAACTGACCAACGCAGGCGGCGCGGACAACGTAATGTCGTCCGTTTTATCGGGAAATGCCGATATCGGCTTTTGCGGCCCTGAGGCGGCGCTTTACGTGCTGGTCGGCGGCTCGACCGATGTCCCCAAGGTCTTCGGTCAGTTGACAAAGAAAGACGGTTCCTTTTTGGTTTCCAGAAAAGCCGAGCCGAATTTTCAATGGACGGACCTTCGCGGCAAAGAAATTTTAGCAGGTCGTCGCGGCGGCGTGCCTGCCATGACCTTCGAGTACATCTTGGGCAACCACGGTATGCAAGACGGCGTGGACGTGAACTTGAATTACGACGTTGCCTTCAACCTGATGACCAGCGCCTTTGAAGCAGGCACCGCCGATTACTGCACGATGTTCGACCCCGTCGCTTACGAATACGAAGCGGCAGGCAAGGGCTACGTAGTTGCGTCCGTCGGCGAAGCTTCGGGCGAAATCCCCTACACCTGCTATATGGCAAAGCAATCTTGGCTTACGGAAAACAAGGACGTTGCGGAAGGCTTTGTCCGCGCGGTGATGAAGGCGATTAAATACGTCAACGAAACGCCCGCCGCGACTGTTGCGCCCTACCTTACCGAATATTTTGAAGCAACGAGCGTCGACTCTCTTGCGGCGTCGGTAGACCGCTACAAAGCCATCGACAGCTGGCGCACGGAAATGACCGTTTCGGAAGAGAGCTTCACTCGCTTACAGGACGTAATTGAAGGTGCAGGCGAGCTGCAACGCCGTGCAACGCTTGGCGAGCTTGTCGATAACAGTATCGCGCAAAAGGTATATCAGGAAATTTACGCATAATCACTCGCAATAACGAAGGAAGTACCTAACATGAACGAAGTTTTACGATTTGAAAACGTCTGCAAGCACTACCACAGCAGACAAGGCGAAACTGTCGCCGTAGAAAATATCAGCTTTTCCGTGCGCGAAGGGGAATTCGTTGCAATCATCGGCCCGTCGGGATGCGGCAAGACTACCTTGCTCTCTCTTGCGGCAGGCTTGATTAAGCCGACGCGCGGCGCGGTGAAAAACGACGGAGTTTCCTTCGGATACATGCTCCAAAAGGATGAACTCTTCCCTTGGCGCACGATTGAAAAAAACATCTTTTTGCCCTTGGAAATCAAGCGCACCCTTTCAGAAGAAACAAAACGCCGAGCGCTTGCCTTGGCGGAAAAATACGGGCTTGGGCAGTTTTTGAAAAACTACCCGAACTCCCTTTCGGGCGGTATGCGCCAGCGCGCCGCGCTCATACGCACGCTTGCGGTCGATCCCGACGTGCTGTTGCTTGACGAGCCCTTTTCCGCGCTCGATTATCAAACCCGCCTTTCCGTATGCGACGACGTGTACAAAATCATTCGCGGGGAAAAGAAAACGGCACTACTCATCACACACGACATCAGCGAAGCAATCTCGGTAGCGGATAAGATTGTCGTACTCTCCGCCCGCCCTGCGCGCGTGCTTGCCACGCACGAGATTTCCTTCCCTGAAAACGAGCCCTTAAAACGTAGGGAAAACAAGGAATTTTCGGGTTGGTTTGAACGGTTATGGGGGGAATTGAACGGATGAAACAGACTTTAATATCCAGCGATCACGCTTTATACTTGAAACGTCTGAAACGGCAAACGATCTTTATCAACGTCGTGCGCGTTTCCCTGCTCGTCCTGCTTTTGGGAATATGGGAGCTTGCGGCGGCGCTCGAATGGGTAAACCCGTTCATCACAAGCTCCCCTTCCCGCATCGCAAAGACGATTGCGGACTTATACCGAAGCGGCGACCTTTTCTACCACGTCGGCACGACCCTTTGGGAAACGCTGGCAGGCTTTGCCATCGCCGTCGTAGTCGGGTATTCCGTCGCCCTGCTGCTTTGGTGGAGCGAGGTTTTTCGCAAAATCGCCGAGCCGTACATCGTCGTCTTGAACGCCCTGCCCAAAATTGCGCTTGGGCCGCTCATTATCATTTGGTGCGGCACGGGCAGCAAAGCCATTGTCTTTATGACCGTCTTGATCGGCTTAATCGTCGCGATCCTGAATATGCTGAACGGCTTTATGGCAACGGACGAGAATAAAATTCTTTTACTGCGCTCGATGGGCGCAAACAAGCTGCAAATCCTGACAAAGCTCGTGATTCCTTCTTCCCTGCCGTCTTTTATATCCATGCTGAAAATCAACGTCGGCATGGCGTGGATCGGCTCGATTATGGGGGAATACATCGTATCCAAAGCAGGTATCGGCTATTTGATCGTCTATGGCGGTCAGGTTTTCAAGCTCGATCTTGTCATGAGCGCGGTGGTAATCCTTTGCGTGCTTGCCGCAATCATGTACGCGCTTGTCGCTCTTCTTGAACGGCTGGTTATCAAAAACCGATAGCAAAGCAAAACCCACCCATTTCGGGTGGGTTCTTTTGTTAGCCCTTTACAGCGCCTGCCGTCACTCCTTCGACGTAATAGGGTTGCATCGCCATAAACAGAGTGACGATGATTGCCGCCACCACCGTCGCGCCCGCGCAAAAGACCGTAAAATTGTCGTTAAAGCCGTTTCGTTCGGCATTGATCATTTTATACAGTCCTAGCGAAACGGTGTATTTCGAGCTTTCCCCGATGATGGTATTGACAAAAATGAAATCGCACCACGGCGAGATAAAGCTCGTCAAGACAGTGTAAAC
Organism: Clostridiales bacterium; assembly: GCA_015069565.1. Taxonomy (GTDB): domain Bacteria; phylum Bacillota; class Clostridia; order Christensenellales; family Borkfalkiaceae; genus Scatosoma. Next base: position 9,384 of record SVIJ01000027.1, on the reverse strand, counting down.
GATGATCGGCTTTGCCATCGGCAAAATAATCTTCCAAAACACCACGGGCTGACTTGCGCCGTCGAGCACCGCCGCTTCTTCCATCGCGCGAGGAACGGTATCGAAAAAGCCCTTGCAAATATAGTACGAAAGCGCCGCACTTCCCGAATACACCAAAACGAGCGCCAAAAGGGAGTTGGTCAGCCCCATTGCTTTTAGGATAAAGTATACGGCAATCATACTCATAAATCCAGGGAACATCCCCAGCACCAACAGCACGCGCATCAACGGCTTTCTCATTCGAAAGCGCAGCCGCGAGAGCGCATAGCTCACCATCAAAATAAAGAGCGTGGTAAGCGCACAAGAGCTGATGGAAACGACGAGCGTATTTTTCAGCCAAATTGGAAAATCGGTAGCGCGAAACAGGCGCGCGAAATTCCCAAACCCCAAGCGCAAATTCTCGGGAATGAGCTGATTGATAATCCCCGTATTCGGCTGCACCCGAAACGCCGTATACAGAAGGTAGACGATGGGCAACACCCAAAGAATAGCAAGCGCCGTCAAGAGCAAATAAATCACGCCGTCGGCAATCCGCGTCCGCGTACGCTGTCTCATTGAAAATCCTCCTCCGAACGAGCCGACGCCGACCGACCGTATACGATCAGCGAAGCCGTCGCGCAAATGATAAAGATCGCGATACCAATCACTGCCGCCACGTTGTAGCGGGGGTTTTTATCCGTCGTCAAACGGTATAGCCAAGTGACCAGCAAGTCGGTAGACTGCGCTTGCGTTCCACCGCCGTAATAGATATTGTCCACAGGTCCGCCGCCCGTCAATAGCCATATCACGTTGAAGTTGTTTACGTTGGTGACAAACTGCGTGATAAGATACGGCGTCGTCACCTGCAACATATACGGCAAGGTGACGTGCATAAACGCTTTTAGCGGACTTGCCCCGTCGATCTTCGCCGCTTCAAAATAATCGGACGGAATGTTGATGAGTATCCCCGTCGACATCAGCAGCGTATACGGGACGCCCACCCAAATATTGACAAGCAAAATCATCAGCCTTGGCAAGAGCGAAAAGTTTCGTTGGTCGGAAAGCCATAGAATCTCCGTTCCCAAAATCTTATTGAGTATCCCGTCACCGTCCAAAATCTTTTGCATAAGCAATAAAGACACGAACTGCGGAACGGCAATCGCCAAGACGAACATTGTCCGAAAGACCGACTTTGCGCGAATCCCCTTTCGATTGATAGCAAGCGCCAACACAAGCCCGATAAAATAGTTGCTAAACGTTGCCAAAAACGCCCAAACAAACGTCCAAAGCAGCACCCGCAAAAAGACCTTCGCAAAGGAAGACGTTCCCCCTGAAAGGGTGAAAAACGCTTTGAAATTTTGCAAGCCCACCCAGTCGAAAAGCTTGCCTGGCGGCATGTGCGCGTAGTCGTAGTTCGTAAAGGCAATCAAGACCATGAACACGAGCGGCAGCACCGTAAAGACTAAAAGCCCTAAAAGGGGCGGCAGCAAAAGCGGAATATGAAACCGCTCGTTGATAAGCCGCAACGCTTCTTCCCTTGCCGTCGGCAAGCGTTCCCCTTTGCGTAGCATAACGTCCGCTTTGTAGCAATCGAGCACGTTTTGATACCACAAATACAAATAGACCGCCGTTAGCAAAAGCGCCGCGACGCCGTAGAGCAAAACCAAAAAACTGTTATCCCCGCGCACCTTTTCAAAAATTTGCAGTTCTTCGTTCCAAACTTCCCCCGAGACTCTCGTTCCGAGATCCCCTGAAAACAAGTGTGCAACCGTCTGCGCGCCGCCCGAAATCATAAATAGGAAAAACAGCACCTGCACCGCCAAATATAGCGCCCCTTTTGCGTATCTACGGTGCAAAAAATGCCCTGCTCCCATGATGAAAAAGGAAAGCCTTGTGGCGAGCGAGCCGCGCTTAAATGCTCCCGATATCTTTTTTACCGCGTTCTTATCCCCGTTCGCCATACATACTCCCCTAATCAAAGTAATAGAATCCGAGCCAACCCAAAAGCCGTCTTTTGAACACTTTTACGGCTTGTCTATATTGCTTTGGTTTCTTTATTTTACGATTGCTGAAACGCACGCGTCCAGCTGACTTTTCACCGAGAAATCCCCCGTTTGAATCCCCGTCAGCATCGCGTTGCCAAGCCCCTTCAAAGGATTCCAGAAGGTGCTAGGCACGTCCCGTTGCGTTTTGCTGTATTTGAGTTGCTCCGTGATCGCCTTTGCGACAACGTCCGATTGCACACGCTCATCCGCGCGAGCGTCCACGTTCGTGGGAACGTAGCTACGCGTTTCAAAATGCCTAATTTGGCTTTCCGCATTCGTGTAATAATCGGCAAACGCAAGCGCTTCCGCCTTGTTTTTAGAATAGTTATTTACCCCCATCAGCTTATAGCCTGCAAAGGATACGAGCTGCGCCTGTTCGCCCGTCGAATAGGTGTACGTCGGGAGCTTTGCCGCCGCAAAATTATCCCCGAGCGCTTTCTCAATTGCGTTTTTATTCCACACCCCCGAGAACGCCGCCACAATGCTACCGTCCGAAAAGCCTGCGATGATTTTCGAATCGTCCGCGTCCGCCTTGACGCGCTTATCCTTCACCACGTTCCAAAGGCTTTGCGTGACCTTTTCTCCCACCGCATTATTGAAATCGCAAGAGATGGACTTTTCCCCAAAGTTTTCGTCGTAGACAACGCTATATCCCAGCCCTTTCCCAAAATAGAAGGCGCTGTTATACCAGCCGTCCGCAACCAAAAAACCGAGCTTTTTATCCGCGCTACACTTTGCCAAAATCCCGTCGATAGACGCCACGTCTTCTTCGGTCAGCACCGATTTATCGTAGTACAAAAAGAAGGTGTTGTCCGTATACGGAAAGGCGTAAACTTCTTCCGTTTCCCCACGGGTGACCGTAGCTGATTCCACCGAAGCCGCCGTGTTTCTTGCCTTGATATTCGTCAAGCGCTCCCCACCGATACGCGTAAGCGCATCGCCGTTGATAAGCTGCGCCAACTGGTCGTTGGGGAAGGAATACACGTCCGCTGCATTTTCCACGTCGTTGAGAATACGGGTTGCCGCTTCGTTTTCCCCCTGCACGTCAAAGACGAAACGGTAGGTTTTGTCAGGATTACTCTTTTGGAACTTATCCGCCACTTCCTTTGCAAAGGCTTGGTCGGCTTCGGATACCCACACGGTAAGCTTGATTGCCCCGTCCATCGTATTGTTGCAACCTGCACAGCCCGAAAAGGCAAACACGCCGAGCGACGTCAAGCCGCACGCTATTATTTTTCTATTTTTCATAGCTTTCCCCCTTAAATTACTGCTATTAGTTTTCCATATCCAAGGGGTTTTTATACAAAAAAAGACGTCCTTTTTTAGAACGTCTTTTTCATTTTTTCGTTAGCGCTCGTACCGCTCGCAAAGGGATTTCAGCCAAGCCGCCTTTCTGCGCTTAAAATCCTTTTCAGTATAGCGGAAGGTCCAGTTGCCGCCCGTGACCGTTGACGGAGCATTGATGCGCGCTTCCGCGCCATAGGCAAGCACGTCGTGCATCGGGATGATAACCGTGTTCGCGACGGTAGAAAACAAAAGCTCGATAACGCTTTGACACTCGTCGTCCACCGTTTCCACGATATAGGGAACGTCGGCAAGCAGACATTGCTTTTCCAAAGCCCGCTCGAACGTCGCGCGTTGCGCGTCGGGCATAGACGAAAAATAATCCGCAAGCGGCTCGTTATCGTGTGTACCCGTATATGCCACGCAATTCTTTTTATATTCAGACGGAAGATGCTCGTTCTTTTCGTCACCGTCAAAGGCGAACATCAGCACCTTCATCCCGGGAAAGCCCGTCTTTTTCAGCATCGCGCGAACGCTATCGTCGATAATTCCCAAGTCCTCCGCAACGATGTTTTCCTGCAACATTCCTTCAAAGAGCTTATGGGAAGGGCCTTTCATCCATTCCCCTTCCTTTGCCGTTTCCGCATCCGCAGGAATCGCCCAAAAGCGGTCGAAGCCACGAAAATGGTCGATACGCACAACGTCAAAGAGCTTCAACGCGTAAGCAATACGCTCCTTCCACCACTTATAGCCCGTCTTTTTGTGCTTCTTCCAGTCATAGATAGGATTTCCCCAAAACTGACCGTCGTCACAAAACGCATCGGGGGGAACGCCTGCCTTTAAGGACGGCTCCCCGTCCCGACCGAGCATAAACAGCTCCTTGCGATACTTCCACGTTTCCAAGCTATCGTAAGCAACGTAGATGGGCATATCCCCCATGATGGAAATCCCACGCTCGTTTGCATACGACTTTAACGCATTCCATTGTTTTAAGAAAAGAAACTGCGTAAACTGCCAAAACAGAATATCTTCCGCGTGCTCTTGTGCAAACGCGGAAATCACGCTTTCCTTCGCGTTTCTATACGGCTCGTCCCACTCCGACCAAGCCCTATCACCAAAATACTTTTTCAGCGTTTTGAACAGCGCAAAATCGTAATAAAAGCCGTCCGATAAAAAGTCCTTCCACGCTTGGGTTTCACGGTCGAAGCGCGCGAACGCCTTTTTCAAAAGTTCCGCCTTGTAAAAATACTGCCTGCCGTAATCCACGCGGCGAACGTCGTCACTCCAAACCACCGATTTGACTTCGTCTTCCATCAAAAGCCCGTCTTCTATCAAAGCGTCAAAGTCGATAAAATAATAGTTGAGCGCGTCCGACGCGTACGATTGATAGGGACTATCGCCGTAGGACGTAGGTAAAAGCGGCAGCACCTGCCACACCTTCATCCCTGCCGATTCCAGCCAGTCAACGAACGCATACGCGCTTTTGCCAAGCGTGCCGATTCCGTACTCCCCAGGCAGGGAAAAAATGGGCATCAAAACGCCTGCTTTTCTTTGTTCCTTAAATATTCTACTCATACCGTTCTCTTTCGTAGTTTACCCAATTTCAAGTTAATTTATACGAGAAAGCAAAATTTCTTCGTGCTTTTTCAAACCCAAAATCCGTTCCTTTTCATTGAGCGCCTTGGCTTGCTCTATCAAGAGCGCCGCACGCTCGGGCTCACCGCATTTTTGCATATAGAGCGCCAACGTGCGCTTGATGGAAACCAAATCGCTTTTCCAGTATTCTTCGTCGTTTTTCGCCGCTTCCTTTAATACGGCGTCGTTGCCACCCACCAAGCAAAGGTAGGCAAGATTTCTCTCTAAGGCAAGCACTTCTTCATCCGTCAAGTACTCCGCCGCCGATTTGATGCGCTTTAAGCAATCGAACGCTTTTTCGTATTCTTCGCGCTCTATATAATAGGAATATCTCGCGTCCAAAATCGCTACGTATAAAGGCTCGTCTTCCGCGATTTGCGGCGCGGAAAAATACCATTCTTCGGGAATTTCCAAAAAGGATTTTCCTTCCTGCAAGCCGCCGTGAATACGCATGATATTCAGCATCGTTTGCTCGACAGGCTCGCCCTTTTTTATTCCCCTTGCCACCAAGGCGTCCGTCTTCCCCGAAGCATACTCCGCAGGGAGAACGTTCAAAAGGAACAAATACGCCGAATATGGCAAGAGCGCGTAAACGGAAAATGCCCCCGCGCCAAAGCACCAACAAACGATGGACGCCGCAAGCAATACCACAAACAGTACGCCGCTATACACCAAGCCGCCGATGGCATACGCATAAGCACGCTTTTCCATATTCTCGCTGCCGATGGGCAACACCTGCGTTTCGTCGGGCGCAAACGGCGAAGCAAAGCCAAACCGCTTTTTCCCATCCTTCACGTAATAACGGAAGAAAAAACATTTGCAGTACACGATTTCCAGCTTGCGAATATAGGCAAAGGTGACGTGCCCAAGCTCATGCACGCAAGGCGCAACGAGCAAGGAAGCCGCACCGCCTACCACCGCTTCTATTAAATTGTCAAGATCCGTCCACGCAAAAGCTACCACCGCGCAAATCGCCGCCACCGCCGCGATGAGTAGCGCCCAAGCGTAGAGCTTTGTCCAAAATCTTTTCATCTTTTACCCTAAATAACCGTGTTTTACGGCATAACCTTCCAAATTGTCCGCGTCGCTGACAAGCAGCTTTTCCACGCCAAGCTCCGCCATCACCGTATCAAGCCAAACCGCGCCGCCAAGCAATACTTCCGCGCGCTTTTCAGGCACGCACGTTTCCGCAACCACTTGTTTTACAGGCGTATTTTTCAAGTATTCGGTCACCTGCGCCAAAGTTTCCTTCGTCACGGCAAAGCCCGTCACGGCTTGTCCGTCGTACGTCTTTTGCTTTAAGGCGATAGAAGCAATCGAAGTCGCCGTGCCGCCGATTGCACAAAGCGCACGCGCAGATACCGTTCCGAACGCTTTTACCGCTTGCAGGGAATACGCTTTCAACTTTTCGACGTTTCTGCCACAGCCGTCCATTAAGCGCACAACGCCCACGTCCACGCTCTTTTTGTAGACGATTTCACCGCCTTCGCGCAAGATGATTTCCGTGCTTGCACCGCCAACGTCGATGATACCGCCGTCCGCATTTCCAAGTGCGCCGAGAATACCGATCTCCGCTTCTTCTTCCCCCGAAATCACGTCTACCGCAATCGGGCAAAGCTCCGCTACGCGCGCCACAAACGCCGAACCGTTTTTCGCCGAACGCGCCGCCGCCGTCGCAAAGGCAACCACCTTTTCCGCACCTTCCGCAACCGCTTGGTTATAGAAGCGCGCAACCGTTGCCGCCGTGCGCTCTAACGCCTGCGGAGAGAGTACGCCCGACGAAGCCAAGCCTTCCCCCAAACGAGTGATCTCTAAGGTCTTATATAAAACTTTTCCGTCCGCCACAACCATGAGGCGAACGGAATTCGAGCCGATGTCTATTACGGCAATTTTTTTCATATTCTTTTCCTATTAGTTTTGATTTTCGTATTTAATGAACTGGTCGTACTTCCAAACGGGATCGTTCATAATCTCGTCCAAATCTTCCTTCGCTTCGTTCGTTTCATCCATCAGCGCCGAATATTCCGCTTCCGCTTTATTGATGCGGGATTGATTCACGCCGATTTTAATCCATTGATATACCAAAACGGAAAATAGCATGACCAAAAACAGGGTAGCCGCAACAACGATACCCGTCACTCTTTTAGCCATTTGTTCTTGTGTCATAATGTTTCTCCCCTTTCTTTCGAAAGTTTTTTACACAGTTTGCCATTTTCTTTATGCCATTATAGCATACATTTTTGAAAAATGCAACTGCTTTGTGAAAAGTTTTTAGATAGAATATCATTCCGAGCGCAAACCCGAAATAATAATATTCGCGAAAATTTGGGAATAATAAGCGGTTTAGCGTCACGATACAAAGGACGGAAAACACCAAAAAGAAGAGTAAATCCGCAACAAAACGTAGTGTTTTTTGCGCTTTTTTAGGGCGTTTTAAGGCAAAAATCGAACAAATTTCATACAAAAATCCGCCAACCAGCCCTAAGAGCACGCAAATAAAAAACCGCTTTAACTGCCCTGCGCTATCCATCAGCGAAAGAGCTTCGCCGCAAAGCTTTTACCGCCGTAGGAAACGCCAACAACGCTTCCGCTTGCCGTAAAAACGCCGCTATCCTTTGAAAAGCCAACGATTTTTAAGCCGCTTCCCGCCACAAAGAGCTTGCCGCCCCCTTTCAAAGAAAGGGTAATCTTACTTTCAGAAAAGGCTAGCACCCCTTCCACGCAAGTGACTGATACGTCCTTCTTTTGTGTGACAATAATTTGATGAATATCGTTTTGCATACCCTATCGTATGCGGTATATATGCGAATTATTCCTTCTTTTTCCCAAGCTCGTACCGCTCGCCTGCCTGCTTGTACTCTACAAGGGTATCTAACTGCACGTTGTGAATGCTTTGGAAAATATTATGCTCGACGTTTTCGTTTTCCTTTTTCAGCTGGGCAATCAGCTCCTTCACGCGCTTTCTTGCCGAAAAAGTAGGTTCTTCTTTTCTTTCCAGATTCTCGGTAAACCTGCACGCGCAAGCAATAAATTCGAGCTTGTTGTATTCCTTCCAGCGAAGAATGTCGTTTTCCAAAACGCAATAGAGCGGACGAATGAGCTGCATTCCTTCAAAGTTGGTGCTTTGAAGCTTGGGCAGCATCCCTTGGATTTGACCGCCGTAGAGCATCCCCATCAAGGTGGTTTCAATCACGTCGCTCTTGTGATGCCCCAGCGCAATCTTGTTGCAACCGAGCTCCTTGGCTTTTGCGTACAAGTGCCCACGGCGCATTCTTGCGCAAAGGTAGCAAGGGGAATCCCCTGCCGCCGTTTCCGCCGCCGCGAAGACGTCGCTTTCAAATACCGTTATGGGAATATTCAAAATCTTGGCGTTTTCTTCAATCTTCGCGCGATTTTCCGCATTGTATCCAGGATCCATCACCAAATAGACAAGCTCGAACGGAACGTCGCTGTGCCGTTGTAGCTGCTGCATAAGCTTTGCCAAAAGGATACTGTCCTTCCCGCCCGAAATACAAACCGCAATCTTATCGCCGCTTTCAATCAAGCCGTACTTTTTGACCGCCAGCACAAAGGGTGACCAAATCGTTTTGCGGTACGTCGTGATGATTGAACGCTCGATCTCTTGATATCTCTCCAACTGTTTTGCCATAACACACCACCGATTAGAATACGCTTATTATAGCAAAATCCATGCAAGCAAGTCAACCGATTTTCTATCGAACGATCAATAAGCGTTTCTTCGCGCGGGTGATTGCCGTATACAGCCAACGGAAGCGGTCTTCTCCAAACACCCAGCTTTCGTCAAAGACGACCACGTAATCAAACTCCGAGCCCTGCGCTTTATGGCAGGTGATCGCATAAGCAAACTCAAAGCGGCTGATCGTTTCCTGCTCGACGTTTTTCAATTTTCTAAGTAGCATACGGTTTTGCTCGTGCACCACCGTACCGTTGGAAAGGGTGACCGCTTGATCGCCGTACATATGCGCGTATTCGCCAAAGAAAAACATTCCGCCGTCCGCAATCACCGAAATCTCTTCCCCGATGCCGTCCGCTTGAAAATCCATCTTCACCAAATAATCGCATTCTTCCGTGACGTTTTTGACTTTTCCGATGATGCCGTTGACCAAATGAAAGCGTTCTTCTTCGTCGAGCGGCTTTTCCCAGTTGTTTAAGGTGCAAATGAGCTTTTCTCCGTCCTGCGGCAAATAGCAATCGGAAGCAAGCCCCAAATATCCGCGATATTCCGCGTTGAGCGCATTTCTCGTCTTGTTTCTTCCGCAGATGATTTGATCGGCGCGAAGCAAAATCTTCTTCCGCTCCACTCCCTGCAAGCGCTTCATGGGAATCACGTTGACGTTTTCCCCATAATGCCCGTAAGGAATATGCTTCCCTTCTCGCGCCA
>SVIJ01000026.1:16972-18952 GCA_015069565.1 Clostridiales bacterium | reverse complement strand
CCCCATGAATTCCCGTCAAGGTGTCGTACAGGCTCTTGGTCACTTCCCCGATCTTGCCGCCGCCGACAACGTATTCCTTGTCGCCGATTGCCAGCTTCCCGATGGGAGATACGACCGCCGCCGTACCCGTGCCCCACGCTTCTTCCAACGTTCCGTTTTCGAGCGCGCCCACCAGTTCGTCCAAAGAGAACAATCTTTCTTCCACGTCATAGCCTGCGTTTTTGAGCACTTCAATACAGCTCATACGGGTAATCCCAGGCAAAATCGAGCCCGTCAGCTTGGGGGTGATAATCTTGCCGCCGATCTTGAACATAACGTTCATCGCGCCCACTTCTTCGATGTACTTGCGTTCCACGCCGTCCAACCACAGCACCTGCGAATACCCCTTTTGCGCCGCTCTTTCGCCCGCTCTCGTACTCGCCGCATAGTTGCCGCCGCACTTTGCGTAGCCCGTGCCGCCGCGAACGGTACGCACGTCTTCGTTCTCAATCATAATCCCGACGGGATTGATACCTTCCTTATAGTAGCTTCCGCTCGGGGACGCGATGAGCATAAACGTCGCGCGATGTACGGCGTGTACACCCAAGCACTCGTCGTTGCCAAACAGGAAGGGACGAAGATAGAGCGAAGTCCCAAAAGACTTGGGAACAAACCGTTCTTCCAACTTCACAAACGCTTCGATGAGCGAAAGCATTTCCTTTTCATCCATTGTCGGCAAGCTCATACGCTCTGCGGAGCGGTTCATTCTCTTGACGTTTTCCATCGGGCGGAAAAGCTGTACGCCGCCGTCTTCTCTGCGGTACGCCTTCAAGCCTTCAAAGATCTCCGCACCATAATGGAGCACCGTCGAAGCAGGATGCAAATCAATTCTGCCAAACGGCACAATCTTTGCATCGTACCAACCCTTGCCTTGTTCCCATTCCACGATCAGCATATGATCGGTGAAAAACTTACCAAAGCCCAACTCATTTTCCGCAGGCATCGTCTTCGGATTTTGCGTCTTCGTGACCGTCAATTCCATCTTTTCGCTCCTTTCGTCGATTTCAATTCATTTTTTCGATAGCACACGCGTGCGTCAATTTATTTTTATAATAATTATTACAATGATAGCACACGAAAAAGAATAAGTCAAACATTTTTACCGCAAAAAACAATTTTTCTATAGACTTTTCTCTCCACAAAAGTCGCAAACGAATACATAGTATTCGGTCCACAACGCAAATATCCGCCGCTGCGGCGCTCCGCGCAAATGAAAAAGCCCTTCTCTTCCAAGAAAGGCTTTTTGTGATAATCATTCTTTGGATTATTCGTTGGCAGCTTCTTTCGCCGCTTCTTCCCTATTTTCCGCTTGAAGCTCAACGATAAATTGCGCGTTTTGTTCAGGATATACTGAAAGCATAGGCGCGACGTCCTTGCCTTTTTTGCGATCAAAATAGTTCTTTGTCAGCTTCGCCACCAGACCGCTCATAATAACAAGTCCGACCAAGTTGGGCAACGCCATCAATCCGTTAAAGGTATCCGAAATCGCCCACACCAAATCACCGCTAACGAGCGACGCCACGATAACAAGCAACACGTAGAGAACCTTAAAGACCGTTCTGGCAATATTTCTTCCCTTTTCCCCTGCCTTACGGAAAAGGAAATCCACCGATTTTTCCCCGTAATACGACCATGCTACAATCGTTGTAAATGCAAACAGCGGCAAAATGATTGAGTAAACAATTTTACCGAATACGCCAAAGCCTTTCGCGAACGCCATCATGGAAACGGTGGTATCTGCATACAGCGCAACCACAGAACCGTCCGGCATCGTTTTGCTTGCATACAGCACGTCTGCCATTCCGCTCTCATTACCAAAGGAAACCATAATTACAAGCGCCGTCAAAGTACAAATAACAAAGGTATCGAAGAAGACCTCGAAAATCCCCCAAAAGCCCTGCTTGACAGGCTCGCGAGTAACCGATGCGCTGTGTGCGATGA
>SVIJ01000026.1:0-16962 GCA_015069565.1 Clostridiales bacterium | reverse complement strand
TGACCGACGAACCCAAGCCTGCTTCATTCGAGAAGATACCGCGCGCCAACCCCTTTTGGACGATGAGCATCATACCTTGCTCGGTAATGCGGGCAACCATGTACCCGCCCACGCCCGAAACCGCCGAGCGAATAGAAAACATATTCCCAAAAATCAAGGAAAACGCCGAACCGATCATACTTGCGTTGGTAAGAATAATGACCACGGACATAACGATGAAAATCAAGGACATGAAAGGCACTAAAATCGCCGTTGTTCTACCGATGCTCTTAATTCCGCCAAGGATGATGAGCGCCAACAAAATCGCAACGGCAACGCCAACGACTACCGCAATAACGGTATTTACCGATGCGTTTTCGCTGCCGATTGCACTTTGGATAGTTGTACTCATTTTGTTTGTTTGAACGCCGCTCATTCCGATTGCCGCAAACGTACAGAACACCGCTGCCATCACGCCAAGCGTTTTGCCAACGCCACGCAAGAAAGCTCCCCAGCCGCCTTTTACGTCGCGGCCAATCCCTTCGGAAAGATAGTAGGCAGGACCGCCCGAAAACTCTCCGTTTTTCTCTTTTTTACGGAAGTACATTCCCAAAACGTTCTCCGAATAGTTGGTCACCATGCCGAAGAAGGCGGAAATCCACATCCACACCACCGCGCCGGGACCGCCCGTCATAATTGCAGACGTGACGCCTACGATATTCCCTGTGCCAACCGTACCCGATATCGCCGTAGCAAACGCTTCAAAGGGAGAAATACTATTTTCTTTCGACTGCGCCTTTTCGTTCTTTTTTCGCATACTGCGTACCGTGTTGCCCAACGTTTCGTTGACGGAAGTACCGAATTTGCGAATTTGTAAAAATTTCGTTAAAACGGTCAGCAAAATCCCTGTCGCCAAGATCAAAATAATCATCGGCCAACCCCAAACGATCCCGTTGACAAAATCGTTCACCTTAGCCACGCCGCCCACAAAAGCGTCCCAGCCGCCTGCCAGCAATCCTATTCTCATAAGTAAATTACTCCTTTCCCTTTCGGGGATAAAATGAAACAAGGCTGCCGCTCCAAACAAAAAACGGAGCGTTTTTAACACTCCGTTTGTAAGTACCCATCCATAAAAGCAATACAACGGCAACCAAAAATCGCCGCTTTACGCCCTAAAAAAGTTTATACTCTGTCCTTTTGCCTGAGAGATTATAGGCTTTCGCCCTTTGCCCCTTCGGCACTTGCCCTACGCAAGCTTCTCCGGAGTGCCATCCGATTACAGTTCCCGATCCCTTAGGATCACCTGAGAGCTTCACTCCTTCGGTCAGGCTTCGGCTTGCGCCCCGCCTATCTCCTGCAATCATCGCTTAGCTATGAAATTTTTCTCTATGCTATCACATTCAAAGCAATATGTCAAGCGTTTGAAACACATTTTTATTCGCCAAGCAATGCAGGACGATTTTCCGTGTTTTTCTTACGAAGATGTACAAGCATCAAAATAATTGCAAGAAGGGGGAAGATCGTTCCGCAAAGAATCCCGATTTTTAATCCGAGCTGTTCCATCGAAACGCAAAGGGTTTCCGCCAAAGGCGCAAAGAAAGAGCTTGCCGCAACGCCGTCGGCAATCGCGCCTACCATTTGCGGCCCGACGGAAGCGCCAAGGTCACCGCCCGCCGCCATCATCGCATAGATAAACACGCCGCTCGTCGGGAAACGCTCGGACGCGACCACCAAGCTCCCGGGCCACATCATCGACGTGCAAAAACCCGTCACGCCGCAGGCAATCAAGCCAACGATGGGTACAGGCACGAGCGCCGCCGTCAAATAACATACCGTAGCAGAGATTGCGCAAAGGAGCAATATTTTGCGGATATTCTTGCCAAATTTTGCATATAAAGTTCTACCCAAACCGAGCGTGAACGCGAACATGGCTACCCCAAACACGTCCCCCCACACCTTTTCGATGCCCAGCGCGCCTTCTATGTAGCCCGACGCCCATTGCGCCATGGTACACTCGGAAGCGCCGCCCAAAAAGATGGTGAAAACGCACAGCCAAAGCCCCTTATCCTTGAACATACCGAGCGCACCCGAAGCTTCTTTCGGGGTTTCCATTTCGGGAATTTTCGATGAGAAAAAGAAGATCGCCGCAAAGATCGGAACGACCAAAAATGCTAGCGGCAACACGTACCAAAGGTTGCGAAAAAAGAGCAAAAACAGCGTGGCTACCCCCACCACTCCAACCGCCCCCCAAGCGTAGATGGAATGAAGCTTACTCATATCCCGATCGGGGTTTTCGGACGGCAACGCCGCGAAAATCGGGCTGATTAAAACTTCCGCAAGCCCGCTCGACAGAGAAAAGATCACCGTACCGATTAAAAGCCCGATATATACTGTGCTCCCCGTAAAAACAAAGGGGGAAAGGGCGTAGACGATAAAACCCAAAACCGCCAAAATCGGCATCACGCGCACCGTCGTCTGGATATTAAACTTGTGCGAAAAGATCGAGAAAATCAAATCAATAATGAGCTGCGCCGTAAAGTTGACGGCAACGAGAGTCCCCAAAAGGGTGAACGAAATTCCGTACAGTTCACGGAAAGTCAAAAACAAAAGCGGAGATAAATTCCCCACCGCCGCCATGGTGATATTCGTCGAATAACACGCATATTTTACCCGCCTTGTATTGCGGCTATTTTGCGTAGCAACCTGTTCCATACTATATACCTACGTTTGAAATTACGGGTATTTTAGCACCTTTTTTATAAAAAAGCAACTGTTTGCGCCGCCTTTTATCCATTTCTAGAAAAAAAGAAACGCCAAAGTGCGTTTCCTTTTTATTCAATCCGTACATGGGTAAGGAATTTTACATTTTCAAAGCCTTTTTCAAGAAAAATCCCGTGTAGCTTGTCGGGTGCTGTGCCACTTCTTCGGGCGAGCCGCAAGCCACCAACGTACCGCCGCCGCTCCCACCTTCGGGCCCAAGATCTACGATATAGTCCGCCGTCTTAATCACGTCGAGATTGTGTTCGATCACCACTACCGTGTTGCCTGCGTCGCGAAGTCGAGAGAGAATCTTGATGAGCTTATCCACGTCGTAGCTATGCAAGCCCGTCGTCGGCTCGTCTAAAATATACATCGTCTTGCCCGTCGAGCGCTTAGAAAGCTCGGTGGCAAGCTTCACGCGTTGCGCTTCACCGCCCGAAAGGGTCGTCGAGCTTTGCCCGAGCTTGATATACCCTAAGCCGACTTCCTGCAACGTCTTAATCTTGTTATAAATAGCGGGATGGTTTTGGAAGTATTCCACCGCTTCATCCACCGTCATTTCAAGCACGTCGGAAATATTTTTGCCCTTGTAGCGAACTTCCAGCGTTTCACGGTTGTAGCGCGCGCCGCCACAAACTTCGCAGGGCACGAAAATATCAGGCAAGAAGTGCATTTCAATCTTGATAATCCCGTCGCCAAAGCAATGCTCGCACCGACCGCCTGCGACGTTGAAGGAAAAACGCCCGCTCTTGTAGCCGCGTTCCTGCGCGTCGGGAGTCATCGCAAACAGATCGCGAATGGCGTTGAACGCGCCCGTATAGGTGGCAGGATTGCTTCTCGGCGTTCTGCCGATCGGGGATTGATCAATGGCTATTACCTTGTCGAAATGCTCGATGCCGTCCATGCTCTCAAAGCCGCCTTCGATCTGTCTTGCACCGTTCAAACGGTTGGCAAGGGTCGGGTAGACAATCTCATTGACAAGGCTTGATTTTCCGCTCCCCGAAACACCCGTCACCGCCGTCATCAAGCCGACGGGCAGCTTTACAGTGATATTCTTTAAGTTGTTTTGTCTGCATCCCGTCACCGTCAAATACCTGCCGTCAGGCGCTTTTCGCACCGCAGGCACAGGGATACTTCTACGCCCTGCCAAATAGTCACCCGTGATCGACCCTTCGGTGTTCATCACGTCCATGGGTGTGCCCTTTGCTACAATTTCGCCGCCGTGTACCCCTGCCTTCGGGCCGATATCGAGCACGAAATCCGCCGCCCGAATGGTGTCTTCGTCGTGCTCGACGACGATGAGCGTATTCCCCAAATCACGCAAGCCCTTCAAGGAATCCAGCAGCTTTTCGTTGTCACGCTGGTGCAAGCCGATGGACGGCTCGTCCAAAATATAGAGCACCCCTGTCAGCGCGCTACCGATTTGGGTTGCCAAGCGGATACGCTGGCTTTCCCCACCAGAAAGGGTGCTTGCGGTACGCGAAAGGGTCAAATAATCAAGCCCGACGTTCACCAAGAACCCAAGCCGATTGTCAATTTCCTTCAAAATCGCGTCCGCGATCATGTGTTGCGTGGGCGTGAGCGACGACTTCAATTCCAACACAAAATCACGCAAGTTCGCAACGGAAAGCTCGCAGGCTTCCCAAATATTTTTGCCGCCCACCGTCACCGAAAGGGCTTCTTTTTTAAGGCGTTTGCCATTACAAGCGTCACAGTGGCTCGTCCGCATCAAGCGTTCAATGTCGTATTTTACCCCCACCGAGCTCGTCTGCGCATAGCGGCGCTGTAAGTTATTGACGTACCCTTCCCAAGATTTTTTGAACTTCCCTTGGAAGGTGCGCGACGTGTATTGCATATCAATTTTTTCACCGCCGTTGCCGTACATCAACAGGTCGTAGATTTCAGGCGGCAGGTCTTTTACGGGTACGTCGAGCGAAAAGCCATAGGCTTTTGCAATCGCAGAAATTTCCATGAGCGCCATCGACTGCGAGCCCAAGTTCCACCCCGTCACCTTCATTGCGCCTTCGCGCAAGGTCTTCGTCTTGTCAGGGCAAATCAGGTCAGGATCGACCACCTGCTTAAACCCAAGTCCAAAACAGGTCGGGCACGCGCCGTAGGGGGTGTTGAACGAGAACATTCTCGGCTCGATTTCTTCAATCGAAATTCCGCAATCGGGGCAGGCGTAGTTGGACGAATACAGCGTTTCCGCATCCCCTTCGTCAATCACCACAAGCCCGTCTGCAAGCTTCAACGCCGCTTCCAAGCTGTCCGTCAAGCGCTTGCGAATGGTCGGCTTTACCACCAAACGGTCAACCACCACCGAAATGTTGTGCTTGATATTCTTTTCCAGCTTGATCTCTTCCTGCAAGTCGTACAGGTTGCCGTCAATCTTGACTCTGCCGTAGCCGCTTTTGCGGAAGCCTTGCAGCTCCTTGACGTACTCACCCTTTCTGCCGCGAACGACGGGAGCGCAGACCATAATCTTGCTCCCTTCGGGCATCGACAGCACCTGATCGCAAATTTCGTCCACCGTTTGACGGCGAATTTCCCTGCCGCATTTAGGACAATGTGGAACGCCGATACGCGCGTACAAAAGACGTAAATAATCGTAGATTTCCGTCACCGTCCCCACCGTCGAACGGGGATTGTGCGACGTCGTTTTTTGGTCGATGGCAATCGCAGGGGAAAGCCCTTCAATGCTCTCAACGTTCGGCTTTTCCATCTGTCCCAAGAACTGACGGGCATAGGAAGAAAGGCTCTCGACGTACCGCCGTTGCCCTTCCGCATAGATGGTTTCAAAGGCAAGTGTACTCTTGCCGCTTCCCGAAAGCCCCGTAAGCACCGTCAGGGTGTTTCTCGGTATCCTGACGTCGATATTTTTTAAGTTGTTTTCCTTAGCGCCTTTGATGATAATCTCGTCCATGGTAGTCCCTTTTTGTGTTTTTTAACCCTTTTGAGCCTTCCGCAATCTCGCTTTGAGCTGCGCAATCGTTTCGCGAATTTCAATCGCCTGTTCGAAATCAAGCTGACTGCTTGCAAGCTTCATCAACGCTTTCAGCTTTTCGATCTCGTCAGGAATATCCCGAAGCTCTACTTCGTCCCCCGCCTTCTTTTTCTTCGTGACGTTCAAGGTCGATTGTATCGGCTTGACAATCGTCTTCGGCGTAATGCCGTGCTCGCGGTTGTATTCGTCCTGGACCTTTCTACGGCGTTCCGTTTCCCCGATCGCGCGCTTCATGCTGTCGGTAATCACGTCCGCGTACATCACCACTCTGCCTTCGCTGTTTCGCGCCGCTCTACCGATCGTTTGAATCAGCGCAGTATCGCTACGCAAAAAGCCTTCCTTATCCGCATCCAAAATGCACACCAGCTTGACTTCGGGCATATCCAGCCCTTCGCGCAAAAGGTTGATACCGCACAGAACGTCGAACGCGCCGCTACGCAAGCCGTTGACAATCTCTACCCGTTCCAGCGTGTCGATGTCGCTGTGCATATATTTTACCTTGATTTTATGCTCCTTCAAATAGTCGGTAAGCTCTTCCGCCATACGCTTTGTCAGCGTCGTGATCAAGACCCTGCCCCCACTATTTACCGTTTTTTCGATCTCGGAAAGCAGGTTGTCAATCTGCCCCTTTGTCGGTCGAACTTCAATAATCGGATCAAGCAAGCCCGTCGGACGAATGAGCTGTTCCACCGTCTGTCCCGACTGCGAAAGCTCGTACGGCGCAGGGGTGGCGGACACACAAATGAGCTGTGGAATCCGCGCGTCGAACTCGTCGAAGGTAAGCGGACGATTGTCGTACGCCGCCTGCATACGGAAGCCGTAATCGACCAAGTTGGTCTTTCTCGAAAGGTCGCCGTGGTACATAGCGCGGATTTGCGGAATGGTCATGTGGCTCTCGTCAATGAACACCAAAAAATCCCCTTGGGGAAAATAGTCCAGCAACGTGAAGGACGGCTCGCCAGGGTTTCTGCCGTCGAAATAGCGGCTGTAATTTTCAATCCCCGTGCAGTAGCCGATCTCTTTGAGCATCTCAATATCGTGCTCTGTGCGCTGGCGCAGGCGTTGCGCTTCCAAAAGCTTGCCTTCGTCTTCAAAGGCGCGCACTTCCCCTTGCAAATCCGTTTCAATCATCGAGAGCGCGCATTGCAATTTTTCCGTCCCCACCGCGTACTGGCTGGCAGGGAAAATGCAGGCGTGCGAAAGCTCGTTGATCTTCTTGCCCGTCAAGGCTTCCACTTCGTAGAGCTTATCAATCTCGTCCCCAAAGAACTCTACGCGAATCGCCACTTCGGAGTTGGACGCAGGGAAAATCTCCACCGCGTCACCACGAACGCGGAAGGTGGAACGCTTGAAGTCGATATCGTTGCGAGCATATTGTAATTCAATGAGCTTGCGAAGCAGCGCCCCCCGTTCCCACTCATCCCCAGGCCGCAAGGACAGGGAAAGTCGGAAATATTCTTCGGGTGCGCCCAAGCCGTAGATACAGGAAACGGAAGCCACAACAATTACGTCCCGACGCTCCATCAGCGAGCAGGTGGCGCTGTTGCGAAGCTTATCAATCTCGTCGTTCAAGCTCATATCCTTCTCGATATAGGTATCCGTCGACGGAATGTAGCTTTCAGGCTGATAATAATCGTAGTAGGAAACGAAATATTCCACACGGTTTTCGGGGAAAAATTCCCGAAACTCGTTGCAAAGCTGTGCGGCAAGCGTTTTGTTGTGCGCAATCACCAGCGTCGGACGACCGACGTTTTGGATCACGTTTGCCATCGTGAACGTCTTACCACTACCCGTGACCCCGACCAAAACCTGCGTACGAAGCCCGTCCAAGACCCCTTCCGTCAGCTTCTCGATTGCCTGCGGCTGATCGCCCGTCGGCGCAAACGGCGCGCGCAATTTGAACTCCATGGTATTTCCCCCTTTTATAATTTTGCGAACATTCGTTTGTATTATACCATTTTACATTAAAAATGTAAAGGGTTTGCGCATAGTTTTTTTCGAAAAACGCGAAAAAACACTCCTAAAAAGGAGTGTTTTTACATTACGCAAGTTATAAAAGCGTTCTCACAAAGGCATAGCTTTCACGAAGAATGGAGCTCTTGCCGTCCTTCCAAGTGCCGAAGCGCTCGAAGGTGTAAGGGCCGACCGATCTCGGCTCTTGGTCGAGCGTATGGAAAGGCCCAAGCAGGTTGCGGCAGCCCACCGTCAACGTGATTACCAGCTCGTTTTCGCCCACCTGCAAGTACTCGGAAAGATCAAGCCGCTCGCTGAACATCATTCTGCCAACGTTCTTGCCGTTCACCTGCACGTCCACCAAGTGGAAACGCTTATCGAGCACAAGCTCGTAATCGGTATCCTGTACTACAACCGTTTGTTTCAAGGTAATATTCCCCGAGAAGAAGGGATAGCCTTCTTCAATGAGCGTAGAAATCTGTTTTTTCTGCGCCCCCAAGCGGAAGTTTTGCCCAAGCACGATCCCGTCGCGCGCGCCAGGCTCAAAATCGCCGTACACGGCGAAATCCCCTTTAAGCGCAATCGCTTCAATATCGGTATCGTACGCAAGACAGTTCTTCAAGCTTTCCGTCACGTTCTCGCCAAACAGCGCGTAGTAGACCTGCTCGCTTTGGTAATAGCGAATGGTGATCACCACTTCGTTTTCGCCCGTTTTTAGAAGCGCGGCAACGTCGTATTTATTCAGCGGCTTTTCCACTTCCGAACATCCGCATTTTTCCACCATAACACCGTTCACGCGCACTTCCTTCGTGTTGGTATCTTCCGCAAGAAGAACGCATTTTGTGGGTAGCGTGTCCGCGTTGAAGGTATATTTTAAGTACAAATCCCCTTCATAGCGGCGCTTCAACATCTCATCGAATACACCCATATGGTGCAGGGGCTCGGAATAGGTTTTCCCGTCCGTCGAATAGGCTACGAAATCAAGCGTTAAATAGTTTTCAGGATCGCCGCAAACGGTAAACTCCTTACCAAGACGCAAGGGTTTGAGTTCCTTTTTCGCTTTCGGCGTTTCATCGGAAACGTACAGGACGTAGCTTTCGCCCTTATCAAAATGCACGTCCAAGCCCATAGGCACGTATTCGTCCTTCAAAATATCATAGGACAGGAAGGACGTACCTTCTTTGAGCGTGAAGTGCGCCGTCGTTTCTTCGCCAAGATTAACGACGTAAATAAACTTTTTGCCGTCCGCATCCATACGCATACAGGAGCGCAAATCCGACCCGTCACACTTGCAACCGTAAGCTTGCGCCGCAAGCATCTCTTCGTAGGTGACGTTGCTTTCTAAATAATCGTAAGCATGCGGCTGCCCTTCCAAATAAGTGGGTTTTTCCTGCGTCAACAAGACCCTGCCCCCTGCTTTTACAAATTCACGAAGGAGCTTATCCGTCGTTTTATCCATCGTATAGAGCAAGGGCAAAATCACGTAATCGTATCTACAATTCCCCACAACGAGCGTCTTACCTTCCACTCTTGCATGGCGCGCCATGATCGTTTCATCAAGCAAATGATGGGGCAAATGCATATCCGAAAGCTTCTTCAAAAGGTTCGCCAAATCCTGATCCAACTCTTGCACGCCGTAGCCAGTCCAGTCGGGGAAACGTTGATAGCCAAAATAGGTACTGCGTATCGGATGCAAAATACCGACGTTGACCTGTTCTTCGCTTTCCGCAATCATCATACCGAGCACCGAGAAATAGTCGTTGAACTGCTTAAAGTTCTTTCTCACCCAAGGGTTGACGGACGAATAATGCGCGGGATAGTCACGCTTTCTCTGCCCGTGCTCCGTATACGGCAGCAAATGCTGACACATCAGGTTGACACCTGCGACGTACTGCGATTCCGCAATCATTTTCAACTCAATCGGGCTAACGTCCCAACCGCAGCAGCCGTACGTTTCCGTCAAAATTTGCTTTTTGCCAAGCTGCGCGCACACCGAAGCCACCTGCTTGCCTGCAAGCTCGCCTTGGATGACGTTCCCTAAATAGTCGATACCAGGTATGTGTTCATACTCATAGAAAGGCATAATACCGCCACAGCACCAAAGCTGCGTAGCCATGCTCGTTTCTTCCACGTAATGCCCCGTCAGCTTGTAGCCGCGCTCGTCGCACCATTCGTAAATCCGCTTGCCGAAGTTTTCGAGCATTAACGATTGCATCGACTTCCAGTACTTATAGCGGAAATCGCGATAGCCTTCCTTCTCGACAAACAAAAGCCCCAAGCCGTCCAAAATATCCTGCCCGTATTCCTTTTCAAAATAGGGTGCAAGCACCTTGGTGTACGACACGCCCCAACGGTAGTATTGCGGCTCGTCCGTAAAGAAGCCCTTCAAGGAATAGGTGTCGCGCTTGTGGTATTCTTCGTGTGTTTGTTCCAAGAACTGATCAATTACTTCGGGATTCAAAATATCTGCCGTACTCGCCGCATAATGCTGATAGACGTTCAAATATTCCTTCGCGCCCGTTTCCTTTTGCACTCGAACAAGCTTATCCCCGTCCATCGCATAGGACACCAACGCCTTTTCATCAAAAGCACCGATTGCGTGCGTCAAATACCGATCGTGATTTTCGATATCCTCAAGGAGCTTACCGCCGACAAAGCCGCTCGGCCAACCGTTTTCATCGTAAGCATATGCTTCCATACCCAGCTCTTCCGCTTTTTCACAGCAAGCCTTGATACAGCTAAACCACTTTTCACCCAAGTACTCCGTTTTCAAGCCACCGCGCGCGTGCATGAAAAAACCGCCGACGCCGTTTTCGTTCATCCATTCGATTTGTTCGACCAAGCCTTGCTCGTCCAGCTCGTCGTTCCAAGACCAAAACGGAATACACTGATATTTCTTATCTACCTGCTTCATATTATTCTCCTATCTTTCGGCGTTGATAAGCGCCGTTTTTTACTGTTTTATGTTCTTCAACGCGTACCTGCCCCACGCGTTTTTCGTTTAATGTCCCAAAATTTCCTGCAAAACGGGCGTGATTTGCGCTGTGATAACTTCGTACCCCTTAGGGGTAAAATGTCCGCCGTCCGTTGTGTAGCCTGCATAGACTTCTCGAATGGAAACGTCGTAGAGCGGTGTGAATAAATCGACGAACGTATAGCCATATTTTTTTGCAAGCAGCTCCACCGTAACGTTGTTGTACGCCGCTATTTCATTGTGAGCGCCCCAAAAATCGCCACCCATTGCAGTCAGGGATAAAACCACCACCTTCGTATTCGGCAAATTCTCTTTCAACCCCTGCAAAATACGCTCGTAGTTATCCAGCATCGTAGCAAAATTATTTGCGCCGATAAGAAGGGTCGCTACCTGCGGCTTTAAGTCGTAAACGGACGTCTGCAAACGCCCTTCTAAATCGAAGGTCGTATCGCCGCCGATTCCACGGTTGACCGTAAGATACTGCGGATAATACGCCTTGACGTCGTATCCGTCCGTCAGGCTATCGCCCAAGAAAGCGACTTCTACTTCATAGTCCCCATACTCGGCGTTTTCCCGCTCATATTGCGCGATTTTCGCCGCGCGGTACGCCGCGACCTGTTCCAGCCACTTTCTTTTTTCTCTCTGTTTAGGCAAGTACACACCAAAGAGCAGGACACAGCCCGTAATGAGCACCGCCGCCAAAACACACGCTGTCACCGTTATCCAAAGCTTTTTCTTCACACTCATCCTCCCTTTTTTTGTTAAAAGTTCGTCATCAAGAAGGTGTAGATAAACACCGTTGCCGCAATCATCAAAGCGAGTGCAAGCAAGTATAAAACGACCTTCCCGCCGCTCGCTTCCCTACGCGCACATTGCACGATGAAAAGCACAAGCACCGCAATCGTTGCAAGGACGGGGGAAAACTCGAACACCACTGCAAACAACAAAATCAAAATTGCTAAAAGGAAGGTACCGATAAAGCTGACGATGAGAAGCGCCAGTTCTATTACGATACACAACAGGCAACCTACGATGCGGATGATGAACTCGATCAAGAAGAGCAACCACGACCAGTCGGGATTCCAGCTCCAAACCGCTTTCACCATCGGGAAATCTGTATATGCAACCCCAAACAGAGAATTGCCCGCCTTCATCAAGCCTTCCACCGCGACGGGGAAAATCCCTGACATGGTAAGAAAAGCGACCACACCCACAAACAGGAAGAGCCCCAGTGTCCACCAGTCTGCGCCATTCAGCGAAGGCATCGAAAGCCTTGGCAAGCGGATACGCGGCAGACGGATTCTCGGCAAGCGAATGCGCGGAAGCCGAATTTTGGGGAAAGAGAAGGAGCGTTTTTCACGCGGTTTCCGTTCTTTCTTCGGCTTTTTCTCAAAATCAGACATTTCGTCGTCCAAAATAGAACGCGTTTTCTTTGCCCGTTTCTTCTTTTCCTTCTTCGGCTCGGACGACTCGGCAATCTCCTGCGATTCTTCACCCTCATCCCAGCCCTCAGGGAAATATTCGTTGGTCGGGAAAGGAATATCGTATTCATACAAATCACATCTATGCCGCTTTGTAAAAAGCTCCAACGAAGCCATATAGGCGGTGGTCTTTGCGCGGACAGGCGCCTGTACGACAAAGATGTTGTAGCAGTTGTTTTTGTCGTAATACGTACCCACTCCGTCGATCCCAAACGTGACTGAATGGTAGATACTAAAATAGTTCTCCCCTTCTTCCACCTTGACCTTTTCCACAGTCTTAGTGTTCATTTCTTTGTCGATTTTATATTCCCCCAGCCGTTCCGCAGGATCGTTTTGATAATGGGACTTCACGTCCACGCGGAAGGTGTGCTCCCCTGCAGGGATATCGACTTCGGTAATGGCGCGGTCAATCTTAATCACCTGCTTACCGTCCACCGTCACGGTGATGGTATACCACCATTCGCTATCATCATACGGTGCATCGGCATAGGTAAAGCACTTGTCGATTCGCTTGTCGGTATAGACAATTTTACTGCCTACAGCATTGCTATGCGAAGGCGGTTGCGTATAGTATATTCTTGCACCCTTAGAAAAGGCAGGGCTTTCCATATATTCCGAGAGCTCAAGCTCCTTTCTGTATTTCGCTCGATATTTATCCAGCATTTTTTGACGCGCCATTTCGCGCGCGTGCTGGGACGCATAATCGCTAGCGTTGTAATATTCCGTGCCACGTATAGCGCCAAGCACCTGCAAAACCGCAAACGTTGCGCCTATGTAAACCTTTGCCATATCTTCTCCTTCACGCGTTCACCGCGCGCTCCTGCCATGAATGATATTTTCATACAGTCCGCATCTATCGAGCTTACATTATTTCTCTTAAAAAATATATCTATTTTTTAGCTTTCTACAATTCTTTGGAACATTATAACACACTGCAAAACAAATTGCAACCCTCTTTTGAAAGAAAAAACACCCTTTTTAGGGTGTTTTTCTATCTCTATGTAAGCTTTTCGCCGTTTACTTTTCAATTTTTACCGCGTTGCCGCCGTTCAAGCGAGATTCTTCCGCTGCAAAGCTCATCAAATGGCTCTCAATCGAAACGTCCAAATAGGTGATCCCGTCCGCAACTTCTCCGTTCAACGTCTTAAACAGACTATTCATCATATAATAGTCGCCACCCATATGTCCGCCGACGTTCGCCGCTGAAACGTCGATGGCAATCTTCTCCACTTCGCCACCAAAATAACGGATTTCCAAAGCGTTTTCTTCCACGCATCCAACAAGCTCCGCTTTCGTTCCGTGAATCTTCAAATCACGGTAAATTTCCTTACTGAATGCGGTCATGGTATGGCAAGCCGTCTTGCCATTTGCAAATTGCAGGATGGTCACTTGGTGGTCTACCACGTCGTTGTCACAACGGAATACGCATCTATCATACTGCGTTTTTTGCAGGTCTTCCAAAATGTTTTCATCCGTCTTTTCACGCACAGAAAAGTAGTTAGAAAAGAACCTGCCCTGCGGGGACGTATAAATCGTTTGCGCCTTGAATACGCAATCGGTATGCGGACACTCGGAGCAATACTGCGTCGAGCCTTCCGGCGCGTTGCCAAGGTGGAAATACTCCAAGCCGCCGTACGAGCTTACAGACTGACATTCCTCCCCGATGAGATAGCGCAAAATGTCCATATCGTGACAGCATTTTGCCAAAATCATAGGGCTAGACTGCGCCTTATTCCGCCACGGCCCACGAACAAAGGAGTGCGCTTGATGGTAATACCCTACGTTCTCGCTTGCGTGAACGGTGACAATTTCTCCAAGCTTGCCACTGTCGATAATTTTCTTCACCGTAGAATAGAACGGCGTATAGCGCAAAACGTGGCAAACCACCGCCTTGCGTCCGTACCGCTTACCTGCGTTATAAATATCCATACAATCGCTCGGGTTGTTTGCGATCGGCTTTTCCAAAAGCAAATCGTACCCTGCTGCCATCATTGCAATCGCGTGTTCTCTATGGTCTTCGTCCTGCGTAGCCACCGCCACGATGTCCGCTGGTATCTTTTCCTTCAAAAAATCCTGATAATTTTCAAATAAACGCGTACCTGGGTACTCCTTTTTAGCATACCAGATGCGCTTTTCATCATTCTCGATGATGGCGACAAGCTGAAATTTTTCAGGATACGCTTTGGCAAACGCGGCGTAAATTCCCCCACGTTGACCAAGCCCAAAGATAACCAATTTTTTCGTTTGCATTTCTCTTACTCCTATATCGTCTTGCGATTTTTCATTTATTATAGCACACACCGCAATTATTTTCTACCTTATTTTTTAGCAAAACTATCGTTTTTTTAAGCACTTATAACGCCTATTTTAAGACTTTGCGAATCGCGTAGCACTGCAACCGCTTCGGAAGAGCGTTCAACAGCAACAATAGCTTGTTGCGGTTGATAGCATACACAAACTTCGTCCTTCTTGCACGCATGATTTTTTCGACCTTTTTTGCAATCTTTTCGGGCGGTACGCTCTTGGATTCCACGCTATTCACGATTTTACAAAAGCGCGCCGCGTTGCACTCGTAGAGCTCCGTCTTCTCACAGAACCGATCGAGCGCGTCCGTCGAAACGCCGAGCATCCCTGTCGACACCGCCCCCGCCCGAAGGACGGAAACGGATATCCCTAAAAGCTGTAATTCCATACGCAAAGAATACGCGTATTTATCAAGCGCGGCTTTCGTTACAGCATAGATTCCCGTAAAGGGCAAGGGATCAAGCGGCGCAAGCTCGCTGGTCGTGATCACGACCCTGCTACCCACTTTTAGCATCGGAAGAAAGATTTTATTGACGTAAAACGCGCCATAAACGTTGATTTTGAAAATACGGTCAAAGCTGTCTTCGGGCATCTCGACAAGCGAATCGAGCATATATACGCCAGCAAAATGCACGATAGCAAAGAGCTCACTCGTCACCGCGCGCACCTGTTCAAACGCAGCTTTTACACTCTCTAAATCGGTGATATCCGCTTGCACGGGAAGGATGTTTTCTTCTTCCGCTTCCCCGACTCTTTTATCGAGCGCAAATACGGTATAGCCGCCACGCGCAAGCCTTTTTGCCGTTTGGTAGCCCATTCCGCCATACCCGCCCGTAATCAACACGTATTTTTTCATCATCTTTACTGCTCGCCGCCGCATTCCTTGCAAAAGCGGGAATCTACGTCAATCTTCGCGCCGCAATGCTTGCAGTATTTCGTTTCCGAAAATCCTTCCTTCACCGCACGAGCCGTCGTCTTTACCGCTTCGCTTTGAATTTCCGCACCCGTCGATGCAAGCCCTTGCAGGTCTTCCTTGTTTTGCTCTTGGATATACCTTGCCGAGCGAGCGCGCATCCTTGCAATCTCGGGCTTGAACCCGACCATAGCACAAAGCATTGTTCCTGAGAACCCAATAGGCATCATAAACGCACCGTAAATATAATTATCCGTTTCAAAATCGCCGAAGCCCGTGAACAGCAGGACAAGCCCCACACTCAACACCACCAAAAAGACTGCTGCCAAAATCTTAAATACCAAATAATGTGTCGGTTTTTTCATTCTTTTCTCCTTTTGCAAGCTCAAAATTATGCACCAAGTAATATTTACGCCTTTTCGTATTCATACAAGCGGTAAAGCTTTTGGGAAAATCTACCTGCATACAGTCTTTTGAAAATCCATTTTTCTACGCCGCTTAGTTCGTTTATATATTTTTGTGGCGTTATCGCACGCTCTCTTACGTAGGCAAAATCGTCGTTTTCAAAAAGCGTGGGATCGTCAATTCCATAGACGCTTTCAACGCCGACGTCCTTGACTGGATTTTTGTATTTAGACATCTTCGCCGCAAATACGCTATACGAATCCATCAACAGCGCGACCCGTTCAAAATGTGCACATAGCCGTTTTATCAATGCGCGCATTTCATCGTTGGTCAAATACATGCTCACCCCTTCCATAACGACAACAGCGCTTTTCGCCTTAGGAATACTTTGTAGCCAAGCGGCATCCCGCGCGTCCCCTTCAATCATTTTGTAGCAATCGGACTCGGTATAATACCGACGCCTTTCTTGGATCACCTGCGGAAAATCCACGTCGTACCAAGCTGTCTCCGTCGCATTCACGCGCCACATTCGGCTATCCATACCGCACCCGATATGCAAGACTACAGCGTTCGCGTCCGCCGCAAGCCTTTCTCTTACCCACTCGTCAAAGACGGCAGCACGGATCCCCATATAATAGGCAAGCCACTTAGATTTAGCCCTTCCTTTCAGGGAAAAACCTTCCGCATCCCAAATTTCTTCCGCTTTTTTATCGCTTAAAAACAAACTCTTTCGACTAACGTAGGCTTTGCCGTATAACGGAATATATAACGTTTTATGAACACTATCCATACGCACCGCCCTCTCACAAACAGCAAGCAACGAAGCTAAAATGATTTTATAGAATGATTATAACACATTTATTTTGGATTTGCAACCCTTGCGCCAAAAAAACGCGCCCAAAAAGAGCGCGTTCGTATTTTCACCGTGATGAAGGGGGCTTGCCGTTTCCACTTCGTGGAGCCTCGGCAAAGAAAATGCAAGCATTTTCCGAACCCAATGGTTTCTTCGTACTTCCCTTCATCCGCGCCACGCAAAAACGCACCCACAAGGGGTGCGTTCGCATGTCTGTTACGAACGATTCTGCTGTAAATCAGGTTTTAGTCCTGATTTGAACCCAGCAGGTTATTTGTTTCTAAACAAATCCTTAAATTCTTTAACCAACTTTTGGTCGGCAACTGAACCCGAAAT
>SVIJ01000056.1 GCA_015069565.1 Clostridiales bacterium | reverse complement strand
GCGCACGATATCCGCTTCTCCGTCGGGATCGGGTTGTAGGAACATTCCCTTATAGCCTACACCCTTCGTACGGGGTTTATTCGTGTACACGCGCGGCACGATCACCAGCTTGTCCTTCACCTGCTCGTTGAGCTTGCCCAAACGGGAAATATACTCCAAGGTGGGCGCGGATTCGTGCGCCGAGCAAGGCCCGATCACCACCAGCATTTTATCGCTTTTTCCCGAAATCACCGCGCGGATTTCTTCATCGCGCGCCGCCTTGATTTTTTGCATGGTGGGTGTCAGCGGTGTTTCCGCCTTGAACTCTTCAGGCTCAGGAATGTAATTTTGCTTTTGTAACATTTTCGTTCACTCCTTTTCTGTGTTTCCTTTCTCTCTAAACCTTTTTTGTCAGTTCTTCGACTGTTGTAAACGTAAAATATAGGCTTCCACCCCTTCGGAAACGTAGTCCGAAATGGGTGTTCCAAACTGCAAGCTACTGCGCACCATAGACGAGCTTACGTGTAAAAACTCCTGCGGACAAGGCAAATAAATAGGCACCATGTCTGCGTTCAAGCGCTTGGACGCAAAATAATTTGCATTCTCGTATTCAAAATCCACCGTATTGCGAATTCCTCGCACGTAGAAGGGAGTATCTTCTTGTTTGAGAAGCTCCGCAACCGTACCCGAGAACTCGACAACGCGCAAAGCCGACTTTTCCCCGAAGGCAATTTTCAGCATTTCCCTTCGTTGCTCCAAGGTAAAATAAGGTTGCTTTTGCGGATTGACCATCATGGCAATCACCACTTCGTCAAAGAGCTGCAAGCATTGACCAATCAACGCTTCGTGCCCTTTCGTCACGGGATCGAACGTCCCTGCGAATATACATTTTCTCTTCATCTTTATCACCCTTCGATCGGACGGAAAAAGGTGAGCACCGTCTTCCCGTATTTCCTTTCGTCGTATTTTTCCAGCCCTTCGACGTTCCCTTCAAACGGCTTGTCCCGTTCAAAGATCAAAACGCCGCCCTGCTTCAAAAGCCCCTTTTTCGCAATCTTTTCCACCGCTTTTACGCCAACGTCCAACGCATACGGCGGATCAATGAAGATAAGATCAAAGGGCTCTTTCATATAATCAAGTAAGACGTCCGCATCCAAATTGAAAACCTTCGCTTCCTTCCCTTCTTCCACCTTCAAGGCTCTGATATTCTTTTTTAAGATTGCCACGCTTTCCTTAGAGCGATCGTTGAACACCACTTCGCGCGCGCCGCGCGAAAGGCTCTCTAAGCCCAAAGCCCCCGTACCTGAAAACAAATCCAGCACCCTTGCGCCGTAAAAACGCAAGGACAGGATATTGAACAAGGACTCCTTCACCCGATCCGCCGTCGGTCGCACCGCATCCCCTTCAAAGGTCGCCAAAACGCGGCTTCTAAATTTTCCGCCGATAATCCGCATCTTCTCTTTCGTCCAAATTATTTCTTCTTTTTGTTCGGCTTCGTACCAGGCAAGCCGCCGTAATTGATTTTCTTAGGCTTGGGCTGCGCCGCAGCAGCCGCCGCGCGATCCGCTTCTTCCTGCGCCTTCGTGTTCTTCGCGCGCCTTCCGTACGCGCCAACGATATACATAATCCCCGACGCCAAAATCGGCAAAAGACCGAACAGACAAGACCACAAATAGCTGACGGAAGCGCCTGCGAGATTCGCAAACACGAACGGCAAAATCGACCAGCCGCTAAGCAAGGAGCAAATCACAAGCAACACCCCCGTACCAGAGGCAACCGACGTAGTTGCGCTTTCGCCCGTTGCGGAAACTTCCGCAATCACCGCCAGCGCGGCATTGACTTTTTCAGCATTCGCCGCCATCAAAACCCCGAACAAGACGGTGAAAAACGCGATAATTGCGCCCGAAACAAAGCCTTTCCATGCGCGATATTCCTGCACTTCCTTGTGCGACGAAATTTTGATCGTCGAGCCCAAGCGCTCCGCAGACAAACGCTTCATGTTCCCCGACACGAGCATTTCATACCCCTTCGAGCCGTTCGCATAGGACAGAACGCAGTTGTATGCAACCACCAAAATCGCCGCAACCACGATCCAAGTAATACGCGCGCCGTTCATCCCTTCCGTGAGCTTACCCGTCCATTCTTCGTTGAGCAGTCCCATAAAGCAAATCGAGCTTGCCATCCCGTAAAACAGCATCGCAAGGAAGGAGCTTTTCAACAGCTCCCAAGCGTACGCCCAAAAAGTTTTCAATGCTTCTTTGATTTTTGTCATAATTTCTCCTTCGTACGTTTCGTGAAAAACGTCTACTCTAAGTACGTTTTTTTAGC
Source organism: Clostridiales bacterium (assembly GCA_015069565.1). Classification (GTDB taxonomy): domain Bacteria; phylum Bacillota; class Clostridia; order Christensenellales; family Borkfalkiaceae; genus Scatosoma. The sequence goes on along the minus strand of SVIJ01000056.1, from coordinate 246 downwards.
GCGCAATCCCATACGGCAAAGGACTTCATAGACGGAAGTTCCCCTAACGCTTGCCACAGCCTGCGCGTCGTAAAAGAGCAAAGCTCTTTCACCCTTTTTATATCCATGCTTTGATAGGCGAACGTCCATACAAATTTGCCCGACAATCGGCGGCAACAAGCCGCTTTGTTCTCCCGATACCCCCAAGCCGTCCGCATAACCGCCACGCAGGACGGACACCTTTTTGCCCAATAGATCCTGCCGCTT
>SVIJ01000025.1 GCA_015069565.1 Clostridiales bacterium | reverse complement strand
CGCCGCGCCCTTGCCGACGTTCAGCATACGGATTTGCAGGGCGGTTTTGTCCGCGACCAAGCCCATCTCGCCGCCAAGCGCGTCAATTTCGCGGACCAAGTGACCCTTTGCCGTGCCGCCGATGGACGGGTTGCAGGGCATAAAGCCGATGCTATCTAAATTCAAGGTTAAAAGGACGGTGTTCATTCCCGTCCTTGCAAGGGCAAGCGCCGCTTCACAGCCTGCGTGTCCTGCGCCAACGACTACGGCGTCGGCGGTGTATTCTAAAAAGGTAGTTTTCATAGCGATTTCAAAAAATTGTGGGCGGAAAGCTGCCTTGCCGCCCCAAAAGGTTATTGTTTGAGTAGAATGCTCTTGATGTCGTCCACTTCTTTTGCCGTCTTGTCGCTGGCGACGACCATGCTTTCCATCTTATCGCGCGCGTACATAATCGTCGTGTGATCTCTGCCGCCCAAAATGTTGCCGATGGAAACCAAGGGCAGGGAGAGCATTTCACACATAAGGTAGGCGCAAATTTGTCTTGCCTTGACCACTTCCGCTTTCTTGCCCTTGCCAAGCACGTCTTCTTTTCTCTGCTTGTAGTAGTTGCAAACGGCGGTGAGAATACGCTCGGGAGTGAGCTCTTCCTGCTCGTCGGGCTCGCGTACCGATTCGGAAAGGGCGGTCTTGGCAAGCTCGAGCGTGATCGGCTCTTCTTTGAGCTTGCTTGCAAAAATCACCTTCGTCAGTCTGCCTTCGAGCGTTCTTACGTCGTGGCCAGAGTCGCGCGCCAAGAATTCGAGAACTTCCTGCGCGATCATCGGGTATTTTCTGTCTTCCGCCTTCTTTTTGAGAATGGCAATCTTCGTTTCCAGCTCGGGGGGTTGAATGTCTGCGATCATGCCGCCCGCAAAGCGGGTGCGGAGTCGGTCTTCCAAAATCGCAAGCTCCTGCGGATGCTTGTCCGACGTCAAAACGATTTGCTTGTTTTGCGCGGAGAGCTCGTTGAAGGTGTGGAAGAACTCTTCCTGCGTCGTCTTCTTGTCCTTTAAGAACTGAATATCGTCGATCATCAAAACGTCTACGTTGCGGTAGCGCTGACGAAAACGAGCGGAGCTCGATTGCGACGAAAGGGAGTCGATGAACTCGGTGACGAACTTATCGCAGGTGGTGTAGAGCACCTTCTTTTGGGGAGCGTGCTCTGCCATGTAGTTTGCGATTGCGTGCATCAGGTGGGTTTTTCCCAAGCCCGATTCCCCGTAGATAAACAGGGGGTTGAACATCGCGCCAGGGTTTTCCGCAACCGTCTTTGCCGCTTCGTACACAAGCTTACTGCCTGCGCCTGCTACGAAGGACGAGAAGGTGAAGCTCTTGTTGATCGGGCAAGCGTGGTAGACTTCGTCTTCTTCCAGCGAATCCAAATTATACACCGAGCTGCCGTTTACGATAATGCGGAAACCGACCAAGCCGTAGCCCCCTTCGTATTTGAGAATGGCGTCCTTGATCTGCGTGGAGTGCTTATTGAGTATCGTTGCGGCGGCAAGGTCGGTGCCTGCGCGCAAAATAAGATGTCTGCCTGCGATCTCCACGGGCTCTAAGTCGCGGATAAAGGTGTCGAAGGAAATGGGGGTGACCACCTTTTCTAAGCGTTGACAAATCTTGTCCCATAAAATTTTCAACTGGCTATTTCCTTCGCTTCCGTTCGTCAATTCTGCCATAATTTTTTCCCTACCTAAATATTTTTTTCGTAGCGTGCTTTCAAATCTTTGTGTTTTTCTAACTTTTTTGCTATACTATATTATGATTATAATATAAATCGCGACGAAAAGAAAGTGTTTTTGACGGTATTTTTTGAATTATGCTCATAAAAAAATTATTCTTGCAAAATTTCAGAAATTATGAACGGGAAGAATTCGTCTTTGACGAAGGCTTGAACGTGCTCTTCGGGAAGAACGGTCAGGGAAAGACCAACTGCGCCGAAGCGGTGTTCTACCTTTGTACGGGCGCGTCCCTTCGTATTCGCCACGATAAGCAGCTCATTCGCATCGGGGAGAAATCCGCGCGCGTTGAAGCGCAGGCGGAAAACCGATACGGCCGAGTGACAATCGCGGCGGACATTTTCGAGAATAAGCGGGATTTGACCGTCAACGGCAGCGCCATTCGCAAGAACGCCGACCTTTTGGGACATATCAACAGCGTCTTTTTCTCGCCTGGGGAGCTGCGGCTCATTCAGGACGGGCCTGACGAACGCCGTCGGTTTATGAATATATCCATCTCGCAAACGTCGCCTGCCTACTATACGGCGCTCTTGCGCTATAACAAGATTTTAGACCAGCGAAACGCGCTCTTGAAGGACCGCGATGCGTCGATGGTGCTGGAAACCTTGCCCATTTGGGACGAACAGCTCTGCAAGTATGCGGCGGTGATCGTGAAAAAGCGTGTGGAGTTTTTGGAAAAGCTTTCCCCGTACGCGGAAGAATTGCACGCCTTCCTTACCGAAGGTAAGGAAAAGCTGGCGCTTTCGGCAGGGAAAAAGCTGGGGGATACGGAAGAAGAAATTGCCGCAACCCTTTTGAAGCGCTTGAAAAGCAACTACGAAAACGATCTCTATCGCGGCTTTACGACGGTGGGCCCTCACCGCGACGATATTGACTTCACCATCGGTGGGATGGACGCCAAGGCGTACGCTTCACAGGGGCAAACCCGTACGGCGGCGCTGGCGGTCAAGCTTGCGGAAGTGGAGATTTTCAAGGAGCTTGCAGGGGAATACCCCGTGCTTATTTTGGACGACGTAATGAGCGAGCTCGACCTGCCGAGAAGACGAAAGCTCTTAAAGCGGGTGGAAGGCTTGCAGACGATTTTGACCTGTACGCACGCCGAGCGTGTGCTCTACGGCGCGGATGCGCATAAAATCCGCATCGACGGCGGCAAGATCGTAGGGGAGAAACAGTCGTGAGAAGAGCAGATTTACACACGCACAGCGTGTATTCGGACGGGCATTATACCCCCGACGAGATTTGTAAAAGAGCGAAATTTGCAGGCGTGGAAGTGCTTTCCATCACCGACCACGATACGATGAACGGCTTGGACGAAAAGCGAGCGGCGGCACAAAAATACGGGCTTGCTTACGTGGACGGCTGGGAAATTTCCGCCTATGAAAACGATGAAAAAATCCACGTTTTGGGGTACGGCTGTCAGCGCGGCAGCGCATATGAAGCCTTTATGCGCGAGCGCGTGGAAGCGGCGCTTGCTCGGGCGAAAGAGCGTGTAAAAAAGCTCAACGCGCTCGATATTCCCGTGACGGTGGAAGAAGTGCTTGCGATGCAAGCCGACCAAAGCGCGCCCCTGCATACCATGCACGTTGCCCGCGCGGTGGCGGCGCATTTGGGGATTAGCGAAGGGGAAGCGTATATGCAGTATTTGGGCCGCGGCAAGGTGGCGGAAAGCACCATCGGGCGGCCTACGCCCTACCAAGCCATCGACTGTATTCACGCGTCTGGCGGCGTTGCGGTGCTGGCGCATCCTGGGCGAATTTATATGCGTGAAGAAGACCAAGAGTTGCTTGTGCGCGCGCTCAAAGAATACGGTTTGGACGGTATAGAATGCCATTATTCTACCCATACTCCTAAGCAGACGGAATATTATCTTTCCCTTGCGGACAAGTACGGCTTGTTCATAACGGGCGGCTCGGATACCCACTGGGAAGGGGGGTCGCGTTCGATCGGCTCGCCGCTCTTTTTCTTATCCGACGAGTTATTTGCCCGTTTGCAAACGAAAAAATGATAAAAAGTATATACCGTGTATGGATTGAACGGTAAAGAACAGTCTTTTTTAAGTCCCTGAATACATATCGGCGGACGGGGGAAAAGGCATGAAAAACAGGAAAAACACTTACGTTTTCGCGTCTGCGCTTGCAGGCGCGTATCTTTTTTTAGGCGGCGGAGGCTTTTTGATTGCAAAAGGGGAAGAAAAAACTTCCCACCCTAGGGAAAAACTGGGAGGCTACACCACCTATTTTAACGAAAAGGAAGGGGGCAGGTGCGAGAATATTCGTTTGGCGGCGGCGCGGCTGGACGGGATTGCCCTGCAACCGTACGGGGAGCTTTCCTTCAACGGCGCGGTGGGGCCGCGAACGGAGCAAAACGGCTACAAAAAGGCGAAGGTGATCGTGCAAGGGGAGTTCGTCGAAGGGGTGGGCGGCGGCGTGTGCCAAGTGAGCACGACGCTCTATAACGCCGCTTTGTTGTCGGGGCTGGAAGTGCTGGAATACCACCCCCATTCCCTGCGCGTTTGGTACGTTCCCTTATCCCGCGACGCCATGGTGACGGCGTGGTGCGATTTGCGCCTTTTCAACCCGAAATCGGAAACGGTCTACCTTTCCCTGACGGTGGGGGAAGGGTATTTGCGCGTGTGTTTTTTAGGGAAAGCGGACGGAAAAACCTACTCGATTGAAAGTAAAGAGCTGGAAGAAATTCCGCCCCCAGAGCCGACGGTGGAGCTTGGGGATAGCGACGCCGTTTTGAAGGAAGGGCGTAGCGGCGTCAAGAGCGAGAGCTATTTGAAGACCTACCAAAACGGCGTTTTGGTGGGCGTGAAGCGTTTGCGGACGGACGAGTATGCGCCCCAAAGGGGCGTAATTCGCAAAAAAGTTTGAAAAAACCGCGCGAAAAGGGGGAAAACGGAAAAGAATTTTCCTTCAAATCCTTGTGTTTTCTACCAAAAAATGTTATACTTATTGAGATAAGTATAATAGGGGAGCGTTGCAAGTAAGCTCGGCGTTCCCGAAAGGTAGGTTCTTATGGAAAGACTTCAACTCAAAACACTCGCAAAAGACTTGCATTTATATGGCGGCAAGCAGGTGACGGTGGCAGGCTGGGCGAAGAGTATTCGCGATTCGAAAGCCTTTGGCTTTATCGAGCTCAACGACGGCAGCTGCTTTAAGAATACGCAGATCGTATTCGAGCGCGCAACGCTGGAAAATTACGACGATATCGCGCACCAAAACGTGGGTTGCGCGTTGGTGATTACGGGGGAAGTGATTTTGACCCCTGAAAACAAACAGCCGTATGAAATCAAGGCGGCGAAAATCGAAGTGGAAGGGGAATCCACCCCCGATTATCCCTTGCAGAAGAAGCGCCATACGGTAGAGTTCTTGCGCGAGATTGCGTACCTTCGTCCGAGAACGAACTTGTTCGGCGCGGCGTTCCGTATTCGTAGCGAAGCGGCGTTTGCCATTCACAAGTTCTTCAACGAACGCGGGTTCGTGTACGTACACACCCCCATCATTACGGCAAGCGACTGCGAAGGCGCAGGCGCAATGTTCCAAGTGACGACGGTGGACATTGACGAGCAGGTAAAATCGGGCAAGCCCGTGGACTATAAGAAGGATTTCTTCGGCAAGAAGGCTTCGCTCACCGTTTCGGGGCAGCTGTCTGCGGAAACGTACGCAATGGCGTTCGGAAACGTGTACACGTTCGGGCCCACCTTCCGCGCGGAGCATTCCAACACGGCGCGTCACGCGGCGGAGTTCTGGATGATCGAGCCTGAAATGGCGTTCTGCGACCTTGCAGGGGATATGGACGTTGCGGAAGGGATGGTCAAGGCGATCATCGACCACGTGATGAGCGTTTGCGCGGACGAGCTCAACTTCTTGAACCAGTTTGTGGACAAGGGGCTTTTGGAGCGTCTTGAAAACGTGCGTAGCAATTCCTTCGTACGCTTGACGTATACCGAAGCGATTGAGATTTTGAAGCAAAACGCGGACAAGTTCGACGACAAGAACATCTTCTGGGGGAAGGATTTGCAGAGCGAACACGAACGCTTTATCACCGAGCAGGTGTTCAAGAAGCCCGTATTCTTGACCGATTACCCGAAGGAAATCAAGGCGTTCTATATGAAGCAAAACCCCGACGGAAAGACGGTTGCGGCGGCGGATTTGCTCGTTCCCGGCGTAGGGGAGCTGATCGGCGGCTCGCAGCGTGAAGACGATTACGAAGTCTTGAAGGCGCGTATCGAAGAGCTCGGTATGAACCCCGAAGACTACTGGTGGTATTTGAACCTTCGTCGTTTTGGCGGTACGGAGCACGCAGGCTTTGGTATGGGCTTTGAACGTATGGTGATGTACCTGACGGGGATTGCGAACATTCGTGACGTTCTGCCGTATCCGAGAACGGTTGGCACTTGCGAATATTAAGAAGATCGAATACAAAGGAGAGCGAAAATGATTAAAATTGCCGTTGACGCGATGGGTGGCGATTACGCACCCCAAGAACAGGTAAAGGGCGCGGTGATCGCGCTGGAAAAGGATCAGGATTTGTTCGTCTACCTTTGCGGCGATAAAACCGCAGTGGAAACAGAGCTTGCCAAATATAAGTACGATAAGAGCCGTGTAGAGATCGTTCACACGACGGAGATCATCACCAATGAAGAAGAGCCTGCAAAGGCGGTGAAGGCGAAGAAGGATTCGTCCACCGTCGTGGCGTTCCGTTTGGTGAAGGAAGGAAAGGCGGACGGCGTTGTATCGTCGGGCTCGACGGGCGCGGCGCTTTCCTGCGGCGTGCTCATCTTGGGCAGAGTACGCGGAATTTCCCGTCCTGGGCTTTGCCCGACGCTTCCCAACGGCAAGGGTGGGATCACCCTGCTTTGCGACTGCGGCGCGAACTTGGAATGTAAGCCCATCAACCTCGTACATTTTGCGCTGATGGGTACGGCGTACGCAAAGGCGGCTTACGGGATCGAAAACCCGACGGTTGGGCTTCTTAACAACGGCACGGAAGACCATAAGGGGGATCTTGTGCATCAAGAAGCGAATATGGCGCTTAAAACGACCCCTGGCGTGAACTACGCAGGGAACGTCGAAGGCAGAGAGATTATGCTCGGCGCGGTGGATATCGTGGTATCCGACGGCTACACGGGCAATATTGCGATGAAGTCCATCGAAGGCACGGGCAAGGCGGTCGGCATGATCCTGAAAAAGGAATTCAAGCGGAATATCTTCACCAAGCTCGGCGCGCTCATCGTAAGCGGTATCATCGGCAAAATTAAGCATAGCTTGGATTACGAAAGATGCGGCGGTGCAATGATGCTTGGGCTTTCCAAGGTCGTTGTAAAGGGTCACGGAAACTCGAAGGCGAAGGGCTTTGCCGTATGTATTTCGCAGGCGGCGGACGCGGTGCGCGGCAATATGATCGGTAGAATTTCCGATATGCTTGAAGAAATCCGCAAGGCGGAAGAAGCGGCGGCACAGGTTGCGGAAGCGGCGCAAGCGGCTGAACAAGCGACGGAACAGGCGGCGAGTGAAACGAATGCTTGATCTTTCCGCAGTTGAGAAAAAAATCGGATACGTCTTCCAAAACAAGGCGCTGCTCGAAACGGCGCTCACGCACACGTCCTACGCGCTCACGTATGGGTGCGCGGACAACGAGCGTTTGGAATACCTTGGCGACGCGGTGCTTGAATTGCTCGTCAGCGAAAAGCAGTACTTTGAGAGCATGCAGTCGGAAGGCGTGATGACGAAAAAGCGTCAGGGGCTTGTGAGCAAGCAGCCGTTGAAGGAAGCCGTTTTGCAGATGGGGCTTGTCGAGCATTTGCGATATTTCGGCGGGGAAGACAACGTTGGGGATAAGACGGTGTCGAGCCTGTACGAGAGCGTGCTTGCCGCCATCTATTTAGACGGCGGTATCGACGCGGCGCGCGCTTTTTTGGCGGCGCATCCCTTGACGGAAAGCTTGGAGAGCAGCGGCAACTTCAAGGGGGATTTGCAGGAATTTTTGCAAAAGCAGGGCAAGCCGTTGCCTGTCTATTCCTTTGAAAAGGTCGGGCAGGACAATGCGCCCATCTTCCATTGTGTTGCAATGGCAGAAGGTAAAAAAGGCAGGGGCAGGGGCGCGACGAAGCGCGCCGCCGAGCAAGCCGCGGCGAAAGACCTGCTCAATAAATTGAAAAACAAACACACGAAACAATAACAGAAAGGAGTGAGTGAAGTGGAGTTAAAGGAAATACACTTATACGGTTTCAAATCGTTTGCGGACAAAACGGTAATTCGGTTTGACGAAGGGGTCACCTGTATCGTCGGCCCGAACGGCTGCGGCAAGAGCAACGTTGCCGACGCGGTTCGTTGGGTTTTGGGGGAACAGTCCGCAAAGCAGCTGCGCGGCTCGAACATGCAGGACGTTATTTTCGGCGGTACGCTGGAAAGAAAACAAAGCACGTATAGCGAAGTCACGCTTGTGTTCGACAACACAAGACGTATTTTCGACGTGGATTTGGACGAAGTGGCGATGACTCGCCGCCTGTACAGAAGCGGCGAAAGTAAGTACTTATTGAACGGCGAGCCCAGCCGTTTGAAGGAGTTCGTGCGCCTGTTCCACGGCGTTGGCTTGGGGAAGGAAGGGTATTCCATCATCAGCCAAGGCAAGGTGGAACAGATCATGAACCGCCGCCCTGCGGAACGCAGAGAAATCTTCGAAGAAGCGGCGGGGCTCATGAACAACAAAAAGCGCAAGGAAGAGATTGAAAGCAAGATCGCGGGCGCGGAAAACGATCTTGCGATTTACGCACAGCGTTTGGACGAAGTCGAACGCCGCTTAGGCCCGCTTGAAAAGCAGGCGGAAGGCGCAAAGAAGTACCAAGAATTTGCGGCGGCGCTTAAAGACAACGAAGTGAATATGTACATCTACCGCATGGAAAATTCCGACCAGGAAACGGCGAAGCACCGCAAGGAGATTGCCGCGATTTCCGATCGGATCATCGACCTGACGGCAGAGATCGACCGCATCAACCACGTTCTGGAAGAAAACAGAGCGAAGATTGCGCGCGCGGACGACGAGATCGCGGAATTGCACGATCAGCACGTTTCCCTTTCCGTCGGCAACGAAAGAAAGGACGGCGAGCTCAAGCTCGTGCGTGAAAAGATCAGCGCGTACCGTTCGCAAATCGACGCGGCGGGCATTTTCCTCGAAGGCGGCAAGGTGCGCGTAGGCGAAATCAGCGACGAGCTCGCGCGCGGCGAACGCTCGAAAAAAGCGGCGGTGGAGCGCATCGCGCAGATCGAAACGGAAACGGACGTACTTCGTACGTCGATTGCGGCGCTCGAAAGCAAGATTGCGGTATTTGAACGCCTTTCCGAAGAACAGCACAAGAGCCAGCTCTCGTCTGCGGAAGAAATTTCCGAGCTCAAAAAGAACCAAGGCGCGCTCGATTCCCAGCTCGCGGCGACCCGTGAACGTATCGCGGACATCGAAGGGGTTTTGGGGAAGAACCGTTCTCGCAAGGAAGAGCTTTCCGACGAGCTTGCCGTGGTCAAGAAGGATTTGAAGAAGCTGATGGACTTGGTGGGCGGCGGCGTTTCCAAGCTCGAAGACGAAGTGGAAGAATCCAAGGAGCTGCAAGCGGAAATCAACAACTTCAACCAAGAGCTTTTCAAGGCGAAGGCGGAGCTTGCCGCTTTGGAAGAAAAGCTGGAAACCTTGATCGCGGCGAAGAACCGTTTCGATGGGTATCGCGATTCGGTTAGACGTCTGCTTTTGGTCGCAAAGACCAACCCCGAAATCGGCAAGCGTATTTGCGGCTCGGTTGCGGACATCATCAAGACGGAGCAAAAATACGAAACGGCGCTGGAAACGGCGCTCGGTGCGTCCATGCAAAACTTGGTCGTTCCCAAGATGGACGACGGTAGATATTTGATCGAATACCTGCAAAGAACGGGTGGCGGTAAGGCGACCTTCTACCCCGTAGAAAGCATGAAGCCCCGCAACAACACCCGTGAAATCGAACGCGCGCTCGACGAGCGCGGCGCGGTAGGGCTTGCTACCGACCTTGTCAAGTTCGATAGCTACTATTATAACGTCGTATTCAACCTGCTCGGTTGTACGCTCGTTTGCGACACGATCGCAAACGCGACGGTGATCGGTAGAAAGTACGGCAACGCGTTCAAGATCGTCACCTTGGACGGCAACCAGATTTTGACGAGCGGCGCGATGAGCGGCGGTAGCCAAGAAAAGCGCAACACGTCCGTGCTCTCGCACGAGAGAAACATTCAGGCTTGTCGCGACGAAATCACGAGAAAGGAACGCTACATCGAAAAGATCACCGCGACCTTGCGCAGCCAAGAACAGGAAAAGGAAGAGCTGGACGAACGCATCGAAGACCTTCGCGCGAAATACCAAAACGCGAACACCGAAATTGCGTCCTTGACCCAGCGCGAAAACTCGCTCACCCGTTCGCTTGCGGAAGCGGAAGCGGACATCGAAATTTATAGCGGTACGCTGGAAGAGCTGAAAAACAAGCTCGCGTTCTTGGAAAGCCAGGCGGCAAATTCTTCGCAAAGCGAAGAAGAATTGCAGGCTTTGCGGTTGAGCGCGGAAGAAATGCTCACTTCGCAGAAAAATCAATGCGAAGCGTATAAAGCCGAACGGGACGAAAAGAGCAAGAAGCTTCACGAGCTCGAAGTTGAGCTTGCGTCCTTGAACGAAAGCTTGAAAAAGTACGCGGAAGACACCGAGCGTTTGAACCTGGAAAAGGAAGATTTGTTGAAGCGCATCGTCGATACGTCCAAGGAAAAGCTTGCGGCAGAAGAAATGCTTTCCGTGCTCGAATCGGAAGCGCAGGCGAAGGAGCTCACCGAAGAAGAAAAGGCGGCGGTGCAGGCGATCGTCGAACGCTTGGAAGAAATCAACAAGGAAAAGGAAGGCATCAACGCGCAGGTTGTCGAGCTTGAAGAGAAGAAGGAAGCGGCGCAGGACGAGCTGACCAAGCTCACCGAAAAGCGCCACGAAAACGAAATGGCGGTGAGTATGGTGCGCTCCCGTTTGGAAGTTTTGCGCGACCATATCATGGAAGAATACGGCTTGGATTACGAAGGCTGTCTTCCCTTCAAGAAAGAAGGCTTCAAGGTCACCGAAGCGAACAACACGATTGCGGCGCTCAAACGTAAAATCACGTCGCTTGGCGCAATCAACCACAACGCTGTGGAAGAATACGCGGCGGAAAAGGAACGCTACGACGAGATGGTGATTCAGCGCGACGACGTCGTGAAGGCGATGGAAGATTTGGACAAGATCTTGCAGGATATCCGCGCGGAAATGCTCCGCGTCTTCAACGAAAACTTCGAGCGCATCAACCAGAACTTCCAGCTCACCTTCAAGCAGCTTTTTGGCGGCGGTAAGGCAGAGTTGCAGCTCGATTATTCGCTCGACGAAGACCCGCTCAACGCTGGCGTCGAAATCGTTGCTTGCCCCCCTGGCAAGAAGCTTTCGAAGATCAGCTTGCTCTCGGGCGGCGAACGCGCGCTGACGGCGATTGCCATCCTTTTTGCAATTCTCAAATCCAACCCGATGCCCTTCTGTATCTTGGACGAAATCGAAGCGGCTCTCGACGACGCAAACGTGGATCGTTTCGCGTCCTACTTGAAGAACTTCGCGGCGGATACGCAGTTCATCGTGATCACGCACAGAAAGCCGACGATGAACCAAGCGGATACGCTCTTTGGCGTGACGATGCAGGAAAAGGGTGTATCGAAGATCATTTCCGTCAAGCTTGCCGAAGTTGAAAAGATGGGCGAAGGCACGGTAGAATAACGCTAAAAATGTACTTGCCTGCCGCAAAAGCGGTGGGCAGGTGCGTATTGAAAGGTTTTTTATGGGTATTTTTGATAAATTATTCGGCGCGCTGAAAAAGACGAAGGAAGGCTTTGGGACAAAGCTTCGTCAGTTGTTTTCTAAAAACAAGCTCGGCGACGATTTTTACGAAGAATTAGAGGAGCTTTTGATTGAATCGGACGTATCCGTATCCACCGCAGAAGAAGTGGTGGGTCGGGTGAAAGAACAGGCGATTGAAGAGAAGCTAAAAGACGGCGACTACGTTGTTTCTCTGCTTCGGCAGGTACTTGTCGATATTTTGGAAGAGAGCGAAGTGGAACAGCCTGCCTATCCCTGCGTGATTATGCTCGTGGGGGTGAACGGCGTTGGGAAGACGACGACGGTGGGCAAACTTGCGCACTATTATCTTCGCCAAGGCAAGTCGGTGACGGTTGCGGCGGCGGATACCTTCCGTGCGGCGGCAAGCGAACAGCTTTCCATTTGGGCGGATCGCGCCAAGGTGCGCATCGTTCGCCACGAAGAAGGGAGCGACCCTGCGGCAGTGGTGTTCGACGCGGTTTCTTCCGCAAAGGCGAAGGGCACGGACGTACTCATTGTCGATACGGCAGGCCGCTTGCACGTCAAGGAAAACCTGATGAACGAACTCAAAAAAATGGATCGCGTTGTGGAGCGCGAGTATCCGCAGGCGGACTTTTTGAAGCTGCTTGTTCTCGACGCAACGACGGGTCAAAACGCGGTAAACCAAGCCCGTGTCTTTGATGAAGCGGTGGAGCTTGACGGGATCGTGCTCACCAAGCTCGACGGAACGGCGAAGGGTGGCTTTGTCTTCTCGCTTGCCGAAGAACTCGGCTTGCCTGTGCTCTATGCAGGCGTGGGTGAAAAGATGGACGATCTCGAGCTTTTCGATAGCGAAACGTTTGTCAACGCGATTTTATAACCTGACTACTTGCAGGAGAAAAAGCATACTCTATACAAGGGGGTAAATATGCAGAATTTGATTGAATGTAAAGGCTTGACCAAGCGCTACGGCAACGTCTGCGCGCTGGATAAGGTCGATTTAGAAATTCCCGCAGGCGGCGGGATTGTGGGCTTGCTCGGGCCGAACGGCAGCGGCAAGACGACGCTCATCAAGCTTTTGACGGGGCTGTTGCAGCCCACGGAAGGAAGCGTTCGCATTTGCGATAAGCCTGTCGGCGTGGAAACGAAGGCGGTGGTTTCGTACCTGTCCGACTTCTATTCGCTCATCGAGAGCTATACCGTGCGCGAAGAGCTCGACTATTACGCCGATTTCTTTGCCGATTTCGACCGTTGCAAAGCGGAAACGATGCTTCGCGATTTGGGGATCACCGACAATTTGAAGGTGAAGACCCTTTCCAAGGGGACGAAGGAAAAGCTGGCGCTCATTCTCACCCTTTCGCGGAATGCAAAGCTGTACATATTCGACGAGCCGATTGCAGGGGTAGATCCTGCGGCGAGAGAGTACGTTTTGAATACGATCTTGTCCAACCGCTCGGAAGATTCCACGATTTTGCTTTCCACGCACTTGATTTCCGAGATCGAGCAGTATTTCGATCACGTGATTTTCCTGCGCCAAGGCAGGGTGATATTGAGCGGCAAGGCGGACGACGTCCGCGCAGAGCACGGTCAATCCATCGACGCGTTGTTTAGGGAGGTGTTCAAATGGATGTGTTAAACGATACCTTTTTTGAAGAGCCGAAGACGGTCAATCCCTTTCCCGAAGAAGACTATAATAAGAAGGGCAAGCTCCGCAGGGTGCGCCCAAGAATCTTAAAAAAGCTTCTCAAATACGAGTTCAAGGCGTATTTGACGCCGATGCTGATTATGCTTACCGCACTGTTTGCGCTTGCCATCGCGCTTTGCGTGCTCGGTTGCTTTATTACACCCGAAGACTTTGAAAATAATTCCGATTCCGATCCTGGGCGCATGATCGCGTGGGTGATCGGGCTGGTGATTTTTATTTGGGTGGCGCTTGCGGCGATCTTTTTCCCGCTCGTCTTTGCGACGAAGACGTACCATAAACAGTTTTTCACGTCGCAGGGCTATTTGACGCTCAGCATCCCTGCGTCTCCGCAGGAGCATATTCTTGCTAAAAGAATTGCAGGCTATATTGCTATGGCGATCGGGAGTATTGCGGCGGTGATTGCCATTATTATCGCCTTTCTTCCGTTGCTTGGTATGATCGGCGCGGACGGCACGCCCCCGAGCGATCCTTCGGTAGCACCTTTAATCAGCGGCTGGGATATTTTGTATATCGTTTTGGAGATGCTCGTATCCCCCTTGCTCCTTATGTCCGTTTGCGGTGGGTTTGTATGCTGGCGGCATCGCGGCTTGAAGACGTGGATGATCGTAGTGCTCGGCGTGGGGCTCTATTTCCTTTCGACGGTGCTCGGCGTCGTGCTCGCAGGCGCGATACTCACGATCCCTGCGCACGTATGGGAGTTCCTGCTTGAAGCAGGGAAGTGGATATCCTTGGCGCTCAAATGCGGCGTAGTTTATCTTTTGTGGCTGTATGAAACGCAAACCCTGCGTTCCAAGATCAACTTGAAGTAATTATGAGAATTGATATTTTAACCTTATTTCCCGAAATGTTTTCCGCGATGCAAGAGAGTATCTTGGGCAGAGCGCAAAAGGCGGGGAAGATTGAAATCAACGTCGTGAACATTCGCGACTATACGGAAGATAAGCACTTGAAGTGCGACGATTATCCCTTCGGCGGCGGCGCAGGCATGGTGATGATGCCGCAGCCCATCGGAAGCGCGATCGAAGCGGTTGATCCGAATCACGAAGCGCGCCGTATCTATATGTCCCCCAAGGGGAGTACCTTTTGCCAACAAAAGGTATTCGAGCTGGTGGAATACCCCCGATTGCTCCTGCTTTGCGGACACTACGAAGGGGTGGATCAGCGTGTAATCGACCTGTTTATCGACGAAGAAATTTCCATCGGGGATTACGTTTTGACAGGCGGCGAGCTGCCTGCGATGGTGGTTGCCGACGCCGTATCTCGCTACGTGGACGGGGTGATTAGCACTTCGTCGCTCATCGACGAAAGCTTTTCGCAAAACCTGCTCGAATATCCGCAGTACACTCGTCCGCAGGAATATAAGGGGCTGAGTGTGCCTGACGTGTTGCGCTCGGGCGATCACGCGAAGGTGGACGCTTGGCGCAGAGAACAGGCGCTTCGTATCACGCAGGAAAAACGTCCCGATTTGCTCAAAAAATAACGGTTATACCCACCCATGTACGGGTTGAATGGAGAAAAGGAATGAAAAACATTCAATGGTTTCCTGGGCACATGACCCGCGCAATGCGGGATATGGAAGCCAAAAAGGATCTTTGCGACGGCGTAATTTGCGTGCTCGACGCGCGCGCACCGATTGCTACGCACAATAAAAATTTGAATAAGATTTTCGGCGCAAAGCCGATACTCTATCTTTTGAATAAGTCCGACCTTGCCGATCCTGCCAAGACGGATGCTTTCGTTCGCTTGATTGAAAGCAAGGGCAGGGCGTGTATCCGATGCGATAGCACGAATATTTCCACCAAGCGTTTGATCACACAAAAGCTCACGCAAATGACGGAAGAAAAGCGGGAACGCGCGGAAGCGAAGGGCTTGAATCGCACCTTCCGTTTTATGGTGGCAGGGATTCCCAATACAGGCAAGAGCACCGTCGTCAACCTGATGAGTGGTCAAAAGCGCGCTAAGACGGGGGACAAGGCAGGCGTCACGCGCGACGTGCGGTTTATCAAATGCGGCGCGTTCGATTTGCTCGATACCCCTGGCACGATGCCCCCTTCCTTTGATAACCAGTATCACGCAAGGCATCTTGCGTATATCGGCTCTATCAACGACGATATTTTGGATATGGACGACGTCGCGTTTGAACTGTTGGGCGAGCTTGCCGAAAAATATCCGCAGTATCTCACCGAGCGTTATGGCATCACCGATTTTTCCGAGAAGCTGGGGATGTACGAAGCCCTTTGCAAACGTCGTGGCTTTATCCTGCGCGGCGGTGACTTCGACTATGAACGGGGCGCAAAGGCGCTGATGGACGATTTCCGTAAAGGGCGAGTGGGCAAGATTACCCTCGAAAACGCAAGCGATTATAAGGACTGGGAATTCTAATGGCAAAAAAGGTTTGGAACGGGGAAGAAAAGCTTGTATACGAGCGCGCTTTGCAGGCAAAGGGCTGTCGATACATCGCAGGCGTGGACGAAGTTGGGCGCGGGCCGCTGGCAGGGCCTGTTGTTTGCGCGGCGGTGATTATGCCGCTTGACGAGCAGGACTTAATAGTAGGCGTTGACGACAGCAAAAAGCTCTCCGCAAAAAAGCGAGAGCAGCTTTCCGAGCTCATCAAGGAAAAGGCAATTGCCTATACCGTGTACGAAGTGAGTGAAAAAATAATCGACGAAATCAACATTTTAGAAGCGACGAAGCTGGGCATGAAAAAGGCGTTGGAACTGTTGCCGATCACACCTGAAATGGTGCTGACGGACGGCAATATGACGCTCGATATTCCCTTTCCCCAAAAAAGCATTGTCAAGGGGGATTCGCTTTCCTATTCCATCGGCGCGGCGAGCATCGTTGCCAAGGTACATAGGGACGGGATGATGGACGAGTATGCCAAGCTGTACCCTGCGTATGCCTTTGAAAGCAACAAGGGCTACGGTACGGCGGCGCACATTCAAGCAATCAAGGAGCAAGGCTTATGCCCGATTCACAGAAGGACCTTCACAAAAAACTTTTAGGCAAAAAGGGGGAAGCCCTTGCCGCAAAATATTTGAAAAAGCGGGGATATAAGCTACTTGCGAAGAATTACCGCACGCCGTTTGGGGAAGCGGATTTAATCTTTTCCCACGGCGAACAAACGGTTTTTGTTGAAGTCAAAACGCGCACGAGTACGGCGTTTGGCGAAGCCAAAGAATCGGTGGACAAGTTCAAGCAGGCGCGCTATCGCAAGATTGCGCTCTACTTTGGGAAAGGGGTCGAGCCGAACGCGCGCTTTGACGTTGTGGAAGTTTATCCCGATACAATCAATCATATCGTCAATGCGTTTTAATAAAAAAAAGAGCCTCAGGGCTCTTTTTTATTTATAATTGATTGAGTATTTCCAATAATACGTGGAATGTAGTATATCCCGCAGAGGCATTAAAATGCCCAGCATCGGGAATTGCTTTTGGAGTAGCTTGAATAATACTGCTAAACTCTTCCAGCTTTTCAATGGGGATAAAAGGATCACTGCTAGAATAAAACGCAATTCTTGTGGGAATCCATTTTTTGAGATTAACGCCACAATCCTTGTTGAAATAGAAGGATCCGTTTAACTGATCCATATGGTCACCGCTATAAAAATGGTTATATCCCGCAACGGTAATCAGTGCTTTGATATTAACGGCTTTTTCCAAAATGTATTTTACGGCAAATGCAGCACCGCAGCTATGTCCAATAACGACAGTTTCTTCGTTGATAAAGCCTTTATTAAAATAATAATCTAAAAGGTTTTTCCATGCAGTATAATTTTGGTGTTCGGGGGTGGGAAAAGTGGGAATCAAACAGGGAGTATTTCGTTTAGAAAGTTCCGATTCTAACCAAGGGAACCAGTTTTCAAAAGGCTTGCCGTAAGATCCATGTAAAATTAATACGTTCATTATTTATTACCTCCAAATAATGTGCTTTGTTTTGTGGTGACGATATGTAAGGGGAAGTTAGGGGAATAAACATCTTTGCCGTATTCAACGGTATAAATGTGTAAGTATTTATCTAATAAGCGTTCATAGTCAATGCGGTTTGGAACAAAAAACTTAAATTTCATTTCTTTATCCCAACCAACGCCCTTAAATGCTTCCAAGAACTCATCGGTTATCCATTTATTGCGGTGGAGCTCTAGAAGCTTGTTGTATTGTACTTGAAAGTCAAGTAAATTGTTTTCGTCAATGCATTCCATTGTCAAATAAAAAGACAGAAAAGAATAAGGATGATAAGGAGCCCCAGAATAATAGTTGGATAACAACTTTTCAAAATCCACAGGCTGGTAATTTTGAGGGACAAGGAAGCTTTTCCCTAAAAACAATCCATTGGGAGTTAATGCGGTACTTACCTTTTGGATAAATAATTCAACTTTATCAGGAGGAATATTGCCTATTGCTAAATCCCCAATAATGATATCAAAAAAGGAAACGTAGTTTAAGTTTTGCCAATATTCTTGAATAAATGTTTCCTGCCCATAAGTTTTATTTACAATGCATTTATGGCGCATTTCACGGTTAATGGTATAATGATAATCGGGATTTGCATCCATTACCCAAACGTCTAAGTTTTCTTCAAATGCCCAGTCGCGCAATTCTGGGGTTGAACCCAAAATCAATATGCGTAGTTGACGTTTTTCATAATCCATCAATTTATGAACATATTCAGAATAGATGGTCAATTCTGATACAGTAGGCCTTGATGGGCCAACCATTTTTGTCCAAGTAATTGCCAATTCATTATTCCAACCCATATTAGTTCTCCTTAATTGCTACTAGTATATAATATAGACACTGGGGTAGTGTGCATTGCTGTTGTACGTTATCTTGTGTTGCTTTCGATAAAGCCAAGTAGCATTCTTGAAACAAATCTAAGATTTCAACGAACTCTTTTTTGTATCCTTCAACGATGTTTTGTTTAATGATTCGAAAACAAACAGATGCTAAAATTATATTAGATAAAGTATTGTTTGAATTATTCGCAGAATCAAAACCTTCACAACGCAACCACTTTGATTTAATTTCTTCGTTAAATAAGTATTTAAAGATAGTCCGAATTTCTCTATTGTATTCGCCGGTAGCATTATTAACAAAAATTGCTTCTAAACAAAGGCCTGTGGATTCCCATTGTGTGACCCAATTTCCTGCGCCGCTACGCCAGTAGCCTTCAGGTTCCATACGATCGATTATGGAATGCAGAAACTCGCGTTTAACATCTTCAAATGGAGGAATGTATTCTCTAGTGGATGAAGTAATTTCACATATCGTGTCCCAAATTTCTTTTTTATTGTATCTTGACAAGCTGATTAAAGCTCGGGCTGTAATCCAAGGTAGACGATAGTGATATAATCCCCCGCCTGCATCATCTTGCGATTTTTTTTCAAATAGCAATTGACGAACGGTTACTGCTCGAATGGCTTGATTGATTTTATTGTTTGGCTCAGTTTCGCACAGGCGGTCGATAATGCCAACCATAAGGCTATAATAATAGTTAAAGAAAATTAAATCTTGCTTTTCTTTTGTGTTAATATATTTTGCGCGTAAACGATCTGGATAGATCGCACCGCTATCATCCTCCTCTTGCATATTTTTAATGAGCATAGCATTTTCCGAAGGGACAACTAAAATTTGCATAGGGGCAGGAATGATTTTTCCACCGTGCGCTAATTTACAACTATGGGCGTAAAATTTTTCTTCCAACTCATAATAGTCTTCTCGAGAAGTTAAGCCTAGCATCCATGCAATTTCAATTAGGAAGTACTGAGAAGAAATCGCTCCAAACCAGCTTTCATCAGATAAAGAACGACTATTAATATATTTGCAAATATTCTTCTCGAGAGTAGCTTGTCTTGAAAAGATGGTTGATTTTTTTCCCATGAGTTCGCTAACGGCTTCACATAAAACGGAAATGCAGTTGAACGGATTGGAAGACGCGTTAATATGTTGTTCAACACAAGTAAAAAAGTCGATAACCTTTCTTGCGTGTTCGATTTTTTCGGTAGAATATTCCTCAATTGTAAAACGGATAATACACTTATTAAAGTGAATACTGCGTTCTAATTCTCTAAAAACAAACGGAGACTGTACGGAGTCGGCGGAGTCGATAAAAACGACGACTTCGGATTTTTCTATACCGTTAATAATAGCTTCAGGATAGAGCTCCCCTGGCTTGATCCCAGTTTCGCTGGGGGCTAGCCAACAGGACAAACCATATTTTTCTCGCGCAACTCGATAAATTTCATCTGCAATATTTTGATTTTTCGTGGAGTATGAAATAAAGATATTAGTCAAAACAGTGCTCCTTTTTGTAAGAAATAGAAATGATGATAAAAGCCTTTATTATAATATCACATTCTCTATGTATTGTCAATGAAGTTTTTAGAAAAAACGCGTTTTTTCGTGCTTTTTTGCCATTTTTTTGCATAAATTTCGCGGTCAAATTATGTATAATATTCGAGAAAATGGAAATCTATTTGGAAGATGCGATCGTAGAAAATTTGTTGGTGGACGGCGCGCTTTTGTATTTGGCGCTTTCAGCGTCGGCGCAGCCTGTTTGCTTTTGGCGGCTTACCGTTGCCGCTTGCCTTGGTACGCTGTTTGCATTGCTCTATCCCTATCTATCGCTACCAAGCGCGCTTGGCTATGCGTTGAAGCTTTTGATGGGCGCGTTGCTTTGTCTAATCGCCGTAAAAAGGCAAAAGGGCAGGGGCAGGTATGCGTTGACGGTCGGCTTGTTCTATGCGTTTTCCTTTTGCTTTGGCGGTGGATTGATAGCACTGTTTGGCGAAGTAGGGATTCCGCACGCATCTGCGGTTGGCGGCGGCGTGGTGACGAATATACCCGTCGGCGTGCTGCTTGCCGCGCTTGCCGTTTTTGTGGCGTTAATAAAGCTCGGCGTGAAAAAATTGTACGCAAGAAAACGGGAACGGGCGCATATAGTATATTGTAAGGTCACGCGCGGGCGAGCGGAGCTCACCGTCTGTGGCTTTGTGGATACGGGAAACAAGGCTATGCACAAGGGCAGGGCGGTTTGTTTTATCCGTCCCGATTTGCTCTATCGGCTCTTTGGGACGATGCCGCCGAGCGAACGGCTTACGGTGCGGACGGTTTCGGGGGAAAAGTCGGTGAGCTTATATCCCGTTGATAAAGTGGAAATTTTGGACAAGTCAGGGGGGCAGGTATGGAAGGACGCCTATCTATCCCCTGCAATACATATGGCAGGGAAGGAGTATGCAATCCTGCTTCCCGAAGGGTAAAATCATTGAAAAACGGAGCAAAAAATGGGTTTTAGAGAAGTGGTTAAGGTGTTTTTGGATAGTATTCATGCGGTGGAATTAAAGCCGACGGTCGATTACGTTTGCGGTGGCGGCGAAGCATTGCCGCGTCCCCTTTCGGCGGAAGAAGAAAGCGCGGCGCTTGAAGAGCTGTTTGCAGGGGAAGCGGAGTCGGAAGAAGCTAAAACGAAGCTCATTCAGCACAATTTGCGGTTGGTTGTGTATATCGCAAAGAAGTTCGACAATACCTCCGTCGAGCCTGACGATTTGATTTCCATCGGTACGATCGGACTGATCAAGGCGATCAATTCCTTCAAGCCCGACAAGAATATCAAGCTTGCTACCTACGCTTCCCGTTGCATCGAAAACGAGATTTTGATGTACCTGCGGCGCACGTCGCGCTTGCGGACGGAGATTTCCTTTGACGAGCCGTTGAATACCGATTTTGACGGGAACGAGTTGCTCCTTTCCGACGTTTTGGGTACGCCTGCGGACAGCGTATACGGGGAGCTGGAAGGGAAGGCGGAGCGGGAGCTTTTGATTGCCGCGCTCGATCGCTTGACCGACCGCGAGCGGAAAATTATGTACCTGCGCTTTGGGCTGCACGGCGGCGACGAGATGACGCAAAAGGAAGTTGCTGATCTGCTCGGGATTTCGCAAAGCTATATTTCGCGCTTGGAAAAGAAGATTATTTCGCGCTTAAAGAAAGAGATCGGCAAGCTTGTTTAATCTATTGAAAAGGAAAAAATTAAAAATTGTGTATAGGAATTTCCAAACTTTGCCATACTGAAATCATGGGCTGAACGGATACCTGCCCCCGTCTTTTTTGCTTTTACATAAGAAAAAAGGGGGAAGAGAAGTATGAGCAAAGTGGAAATTTGCGGAATCCGCGAAGACGGGCTGCCCAAGCTTTCGGCAAAAGAAAATGACGAGCTGATGGTTCGTATCAAGGCAGGGGATAAGCGCGCCAGAAGCGTCTTTATCGAGGGGAATCTTCGTCTGGTATTGTCTTTGATGAAGCGTTTTCGTAGCCGCAGCGCAAACCAAGACGATTTGTTTCAGGCAGGCTGTTATGGGCTAATCAAAGCGATCGACAACTTTGATTTGAGCGTCGGCGTGCGTTTTTCAACCTACGCCGTTCCGATGATTATTGGGG
>SVIJ01000055.1 GCA_015069565.1 Clostridiales bacterium | reverse complement strand
CGTATTTTCACGGAAGATCGTCCAGTTGATTCCTTCTTCGGGAACTTTGACGGGACGAATGTTCGCAAACAGGTCAAGCGCTTTTCGCATCGCGACGTTCGCGCTCTCGATGTTAGGCATTCCGTCACCCTTTTGCGGTGTGGTGGTAGGCCCTTTCAAGATGATATGGCAGCTTTTGAGCTCCGCCATAACGTCGTCGGGAATTGCTTTCATATGCGCGATACGGTTCTCGATCGTCAAGCCGTTGATATCAATGAACTCAACCCTGCCCTGTTCTTTTAAGTCGGAAAGGATAAATTCCAGCACCCGACGCGCCTGCGCCGTAATCGTCGGGCCGATACCGTCGCCGCCGCATACACCGATGCGGATACAATCGAGCGAATCATAGTCCACAAAGTCCCCTTGCGCCTTCATCATTTCCACTCTTTTGAGCTGTCCTTCCAGCACCTTGCGAAACTTTTCACAGGCAAGGTTTAATTGTTCTTCATAATTTTCCATAGGATTTTTCTCCAAAATAATATATTAAGTGGATTGATTTGCCTTGCAAATCGTGAATCGCATACAGCGTATGCGTGAATTGAAACCTGCGGTTTCGTGAATTGATTGCCACAGGCAATCGTTGTGGGGAAATAGAAATCTTCCATAACGCAAGGCAACGCCTTGCAATTCACGTTTTTGTTAGAAAACAATTCACGACGGTTTCCGTCAATTCACGTCCGACTGTGGCGGACAATTCACTTTATTTACTTTTCTTCGTGTAATTGAGCGTGCCGCCTGCCAGCAAAATTTCACGCTGACGGGGGGAGAACGCCAAGCACAAAACCGCTTTCGCGCCCGTCGTCAGGTTGACAAGCGTTGCTTCCGTCTTGCCTGCCACCGCATCCGCAAAGCCTTCGATTTGAATCTCGTCGCCCTGCGCAAACAGCTCGTAATCATCGGGGTTTTGCAAGGTCATCGGAACGATACCGAAGTTGATCAGGTTTGCCACGTGGATACGAGCAAAGCTCTTTGCCACCACCGCTTTTACGCCTAAGTACAGGGGCACGAGCGCCGCGTGCTCTCTCGACGAGCCCTGACCGTAGTTGCTACCGCCCAAAACCACGCCGCCGCCCTGCGCCTTTGCGCGTTCGGGGAAGGTGGGATCGCAGACCGTAAAGCAATATTCGGAAAGCTTGGGAACGTTCGAGCGATAAGGCAAAATCTTCGAGCCCGCAGGCATGATGTGATCGGTTGTGATATTGTCGCCAACCTTCAAAATCAGCGAGCAGCGCAAATCCTTTTCAGGCGCTTTCCCTACGGGAATCGGTTTGATATTCGGACCGCGTTCAACGCATACCTGCCCCGCTTCTTCCACCGTCGCAGGCATTTCCACAAGGTTGTCGTTAACAAGGAAGGCTTCGGGAAGCTCTACGCTTACGCCATCCAAAGTGGTCGGGTCGGTGAACACACCCGTGAGCGCACTCGCCGCCGCCGTTTCGGGGGATACAAGATACACTTCCGCATCCGCCGTACCGCTACGCGCCAAGAAATTACGGTTGAAGGTTCGCAAGCTGACGCCTGCCGATTTGGGAGAGAAGCCCATACCGATACAAGGGCCACAAGCACATTCAAGTATTCTCGCGCCCGCCGCGATCATGTCCGCCAAAGCGCCGCTTTGCGCAAGCATCGTATACACCTGCTTAGAGCCTGGGGAAATCGAAAGGGATACGTCGGGATGCACCGTCTTGCCTTTGAGCATCGCCGCCACCGTCAGCATATCGAGCATTGACGAGTTGGTACACGAGCCGATACATACTTGGCTAATTTTCTTACCTGCAAGCTCCGCAATCGGTTTTACGTTGTCGGGGCTGTGCGGACAAGCCGCCAAGGGAACGAGCGTAGAAAGATCAAGCTCGTATTCTTCATCGTACTTTGCATCCGCATCCGAGAAAAGCTCTATCCAGTCCCCTTCTCGATTTTCCGCCTTCAAGAACGCCTTTGTCACTTCGTCCGAAGGGAAGATGGACGTCGTCGCGCCAAGCTCCGCGCCCATGTTCGTGATTGTCGCGCGTTGGGGAACGGACAAGGTCTTCACCCCTTCGCCTGCGTACTCGACAATCGCGCCGACGCCGCCCTTGACGGAGAGCATTTTCAGCACTGCCAAAATTACGTCCTTTGCACCAACCATGGGGGGCAGGTGTCCGTTGAGCGTGATTTTGATCATTCTCGGCATCGTAATATAATACGTGCCGCCGCCCATTGCCACCGCAACGTCCAAGCCGCCTGCGCCCATCGCCAGCATCCCGATTCCGCCCGCCGTGGGGGTGTGGGAATCCGAGCCGATCAGCGTCTTTCCAGGAACGGCAAACCGTTCCAAATGTACTTGGTGACAAATCCCGTTGCCAGGGCGAGAGAAACGAATCCCGTGCTTCTTCGTCACCGTTTGAATGTATCTATGATCGTCCGCGTTTTCAAAGCCTGCTTGCAGGGTGTTATGGTCGATGTAGGCTACGGAAAGCTCCGTCTTGACTCGCTCGATCCCCATCGCTTCGAATTGCAGGTACGCCATCGTGCCCGTTGCGTCCTGCGTCAGCGTTTGATCAATCTTCAAGCCGATCTCTTCCCCGACCTGCATCTCTCCGCAGACCAGATGGTTTTTAATGATTTTTTGTGCAATCGTATAACCCATGCGTTCTCCCTTCCTTATTACTGCAATTCAAACCAGTTGACCTTGCTACGCGCGTCGCCTTTGAGCTCCGCAACCAGCGCGTCCAGCTCTTCTTCACCCATAACCGTCGTTCTGCCGTCCGTGTACATTGCGTCTACACGCTTCTTCATTTCCTGTACCAGCCAGTCCGACTTCGAAAGCGCCTTGTCGCCCTTCAAGCCGTAGCGCATATTCAGCCAGTAAGCAATCCCTGCCAAGCCCGAAGTATTCGAAATGGAAACTTCCGCAGGACGGTTCAAGATTTTTTCAGTATCGAAGATGTTGTAGATTTCCTCATCCTTCAT
>SVIJ01000024.1 GCA_015069565.1 Clostridiales bacterium | reverse complement strand
CTCTATAAGCTCAGGCAGATGACCGCATTTGCAAGAGTCAATCCGCAAGAATTTTATGAGCTGGCAACCGAGAACGGCGAAGCCGAAGCAAAAAAGTTCTATGCAACGGCAGAAAAAGAAAAACAACGGATTGAGTGCCGAATTAAAGAACTTGACAACATTATCCGTTGCTTATACGAGGACAGAGTGTGCGGAAGAATATCTGTGGAACGCTACGATGCCATGGCGGTAGAATACGAAACCGAACAAGCCGAATTGAAGCAAGAGCTTGCATCCATTACCAAAAAGATTGAGGAAATCGATATGAGAGAGGTATACATCCAAGCGTTCATAGAACAAGCCAAGTCGTACGTTGAAATTGAGAAGCTAACGCCTGAACTACTCCGAGTCTTTATCCGCAAAATTGAAGTCTTTGAAAAAACGGAGAAATACTCTCGTACCGCAGGCAACCCGATTATAATCCACTTCACCTTTCAACCTCATGCCGATACGGATTTTATGACAATGGCCTTTAGAGAGGAACTTCTTGAAGCAGCACAAGCAAAAATAGCCTAAAGCAAAGCGAAAAGCGAAAGGTACACGCCTTCCGCTTATACACCGACACTATTTCTCCGCTAAGAATAGCAGACATTTCGGGTGCTTTTTTTGTTTTAGATTAACGGAAGCCGCCGCCACCGCCGCCACCGCCGCCGCCAGAGAATCCACCTGAGAATCCCCCGCCGCCGCTTCTGCCAACGGAAGAGCCGTTATTCGACGGGCGCGAAGACATCGCGTAGCGCATCGACCGCATCGAGCGGTTGATCAGCCAGTAATCAAACAGCGTATAATCGCCGTCGTACCAAGCTGGCGGTTTGATGGTAATCGACTTAAACTTTTCTTCCCACTCGTTTGAAACGTCCATCACCTGCGCGTAAGGCAATACGTCGTAAAAGAGCTCGGGGTGCGTTTCCAGCATCGCTTCGATGCGATCCTTTTTCGTCACTAAAATGAACTCCTTAAACCCCAAGATAAAACCCAGCGTTTCGGTATAGCTTTCCGTCCGCACCAACAAGCTTTTTTGCATCCACAAAACCGCGTATCCAAACGCAAGGGTGAGAATCCCTTCAAAAGTGGTAAGCAAGCTCGAATAGCAAACCAAATAGATGATTGCGCCGATCGCCATCAAAACGATTGCAAGCGCGTTCATCGCTGTCTTTTTGCCCTTTTTCCACTTATAGCGATAATTCTCTAATATATAGAAGACAAACGAGCAGCCCACCGTCGGAATGAGCATCAAAATCCCCGACGTCACCGACGCATACCAACCGCCGACGTAGATACAGCCTGTAAGCAACGGCACAAGCATAAAAAGCGCAAAGGAAAGAAGCGCGCACAGGAAGAATCGGCCCTTCGAGCCGCCTTCATACATTTTCGGACGTTTTGCGCCGATTTGCATCCGCGCTTTATCCGCGTGCGTATAGAACTTTTCCGTCAGGTCGGAAACTCTCGTTTCGACCCTGTCCCCACGAAACAAGCCTTCGTAGATGGTTTTTGCGTGCAAGCTTTCCGTATTCGGCAAGTAGTGCAATATCTTTTTGAGTACCAGCTCGTTTCCTTCCTGCCCGATCCGCAGATACCCCTTCGACGCGAAATAATAAATCATCGAAGTAATGTCTTCGTTGTCCACCGACCCGTCCAAAACGTAGCCCAGCTCCATCGGGTCCATGCCGTTCGGCGCGCTAAACCCTACCACCGTCGAGAGAATGGGTTTTCTACTACTCTTCCACCAAAGCAACAGCGCAAGCACAAGCACCACCGTCCCACAAGCCAAGGGAATCCAAACGCTATCGGTAATCCAGTTTGAGAAGGCAGCAGGCTGCAAGCCCCCTTTCACGAGCGCAAACTCCACCGTAATCGGCGCGGCATTTTGCCCAAAGTCCGAGCTTGTAAGCGGCAATCTATCCGCGTGCAAACGAAGGGTATTATCCGTTTGCGCAACAACGTCCGCATAATCGTTTCTATCCGTTCCAAAGGAGGACGAATACACGCTGTACGACGTCAGTTCCGCAGGGAAGGAAATGGAAACGTTCACGTTTTCAAGCGCAAACGGCCAACCGCCGCCCACAAAATCAATACGCATCCCGTCCTTCGTGTTCGAGAAGTGGCACTCCATCGTGTAAGTGAAGCGATAGGTGAGCGTTGCCCCCTTCACTACGCCCCCGTAGCAGTTGACATCCATAAACCCGTCCACGTCGGGATTGTCCTTGATCTCATAGGAAAAATCAGGATTGCCCACCCCTTCTGCGGTAATATTCAAAAACCGATCCCCTTCCTTGGGCAAGGCGCGATAAAAGCAGCCTTGACGCGGGGTCATGTTCATCGTGAAGGAAATTTCTTCCACAAAGTCGATTGTTCGATCCTTTTGGACGCTCGCTTCCACGTTATAGTAATGCACCGTGCAAGGCGAAGACGCCGCCGCGCGGGATTTTAGCGTTAAATCCGCATTACTCGCATACCTGCCCCCACCAAACGGCAGAACCAACACACCTAAAATCAAGACAAAAAGGGAGAGCAAAAGCTTCTTTGCCCACCCCTTGCCTACCATATTATTCTTTTTCATTAAAAGCTTACCTTGACGTTTTGGCGTTCTTCTTCGTTTTCAATTTCAAAGTAAGGACGCTTATGGTATTCTTCGCCCATGCCGTTTACAACCAAGTTTGCAGGGAAGAGCTCGCGTTGGGTATTGAAGGTCTTCACCTGTCCGTTGTAATAAAGGCGCGCGTTTTCAAGATTCGTTTCCAAAGCTTTCAGTTGATTTTGCAAATCCAAGAAATTAGCATTCGCTTGGAGCGCAGGATAGCTTTCCGAAACGACGTTAAAGAAGGTACGAAGGGAGCTCGTCAAGTTTGCCGAAGCCGCCATTTTTTCTTCCGTCGATTTTGCGCCCGCCGCGATATTTCTCGCCGCGATCACCTTTTCAAGCGTTTCCGATTCGTGCTTCGCAAAGCCCTTTACCGTTTCCACAAGGTTGGGAATCAAGTCAAAACGCTTCTTCAAATACACGTCGATTGCCGCCCAAGCTTCTTCCACCTTGTTCTTCAAACGAACGAAACGGTTGCGCGTGTTGATGTACCAGCTGATGAGTGCAACAATCAAAATCACTACGACCGCCACGACCACAAGCGTGATAATCGTACCAGTATCCATTGCCAACAAATTGTTCATAATTACTCTCCTTTTATGAAGTTGTTATTATTATAGCATACGCGCGCAAAAAATGCAATACTTTCATAAAAAAAGGGCAAAAAAACGGACTTCCCGTCAAGAGAAGTCCGCTTTTTGTTTGGCTTTTAGTGCGCGCGATCGCTGCTGCGAAGCCACAAAACGCCGTTGGTGATCATCGGCGACACGATCAGCCAAAGCGCCGCAAGCGCGATGATGCTGTACGTGATGACCGAACCTGCCACTCTTGCACCGCCGAAAACGGTGGAAACAAGGTTGAGATCGAACAAGCCGAATAACCCCCAGTTTACAGCGCCGACGATTACCAAGATATACGAAATTACGTTAGCAATTTTCATCTTTTCGCCCTCCTATCCATAGTGTGCGCGCGTATACAAAAAATATACAAACGAACAAAAAACACCGAAAAAAATCGGTGTTTTTAGGTTAACTATTTATCATATAGAAAAGCAATAGATTCAGCCTGACGTTGATTGCATACGCAATTTGCGAGGCGTAGCTATACGCGGAAAGCTCGTCGCGCATCCAAGTAAGGCCGTCGCTTTGGACTTCATCCAAGTCCAAGGGCTTTTCAAATCTTGCGATGGCAAAATAGTTATTCTTGAACGGCACAATCTTGATACGGGAAAGATCGGAATGGTATCGAACGTTGCCGTTATATCTTGCCCAAAAGGTCTTAGACTCGTCCACACAGGCAGGATAGGCATACTTAGGAACATGCTCGATATGCGCAAGCGCGTCGCTCAAAAACATATACGCCTGCCCAGGCACGTCGTACTGTGTAGTGCCTGCGTTCCACGTGAAGTCAAAGTGGTAATGCGCGCCTTGATATTCGAGAATATTCCAAGCGTGCGTTTCGCGGCTTTCGCCGTTCAAGGCTTCCCCTTCCGCAATCAGGTTTGGAATTCCCAACCGATCAAAGATGAGCTTTGCCGCCTTGGCAAAGCCTTCACAGCGCGCCCGCCGCAGGATGAGCGCCCCGTACGCGTCCCCCAACTGAGCATTCGTATCGGGCGACGACTTAACGCGCACGCAAAGATAGCGATTGATGCGGTGAATTCTATCAAAGGTCTTAGGGATTGCCAACGCCTTTTGCACGATGCGGTCGATTTCCGCATTCAAGCGCTCCCACATTCCGTCCAGATTCTCCCCTGCGTACTTGTTTTGAAAGTGCAAAGTAGCCATATTCCCCGTGAGCGTAAACTGAAACGTTTGATCCACGAAGAAGAGTTCAGGGCAACCGAAGACAATCGCGTCCACAATCTCTCTAATCCGCGGATCGTTCTCCCCGCTTGGCACGTAGTCGAACGGAACGGTTGTCTGCAATCTTCCACGGGAAAGATTTTCCACGCTTGCGTTATACATGCGCAGAAAATCCCCCGTGAGTCTTTGCGAATAAAAATTAACTTGGTTTGTTAAAGGAATACTCATAACACTCCTATTACTGATAAATATATCCGTATGCAACCATCAAAGCATAGGTTTGCTCGTACGTGGTATATCCTTTTCCTTCGGAAATCTTGAAATATCCGCCGCAAAGCTGCTCGAACTGCTCTTCACTCAAATACTCGTCAAACAACGCATACTCATATAAGCCGTACTCTTCCACGTCCTTTTCAAACTGCTCGGTATCGAAGGTCAAATCGTCTAAGATATACGAAGAAATAAGCTCATAGACGGAAATTGTCGGCGTACAAGTAATCATATCATCCGTAATCGCATTATAGTAGTAGGCGGTGATGATTGCATACGCCCCCACGTATTCCTGCGTAATATCAAGAGCTACAAGCTTTGTGCGCGCATAAGAGCCACTCTCGTCGTAAGCCAAGAATTCGTGCCCGACAAACTCGGTATAATTGTCCGCGTTCACCGTCACGTATTTTTTCAGCGTTGCGTCAAAGAATACGTGATTGCCAAGTATACGTACCGAGTTTCCATTCTCAAAGCGGAAAGTTAAAACGTCGGCAAGCGCGTCGCCGTGATATACGATTAGGGATATGGGCGTTGCCACGTATTGCTGGGTCTTGAAATCCCAAGCCAAAACACTCTCGCCCACGGTGAGATCTTCCACCTTCTTGCTTGTTCCGTCCGCCATTTTTACAAGCGTACCATCGGCAATACAGTCATTTCCCGTATCTATCCACTCACTACTCCAATCCGCCGTGATCGTATGATCGGACGCAATTTCCATCCTGGTCGACGTGGTGATTTTTGTCCCGTAATAGTACCAACCGTTAAAGGAATACGTGTAATATCCACCGTCGCCACTTGAATCATTCCTACTCGGCGAAGGCAGACTGTGGTAATTTTTGCCATATTGCACTTCTACGTATTCACTTGTAACGTTTCCGCCTGCATAATTGAACCAAACGCGGTATGTATTCGCTGTCCAACCAACCGACAGCGTGAGCGTTGCAATATTGCTATCAAAGTCGTTATCCGAAACGCCCTGCGCCGCCTTCATCGCGCGGTAAGCGGTATTGACCTGTTCGCCCGTAAGCTCGGTTGCGCTATTCGACAAGGTAAGATTGCCGTAATCCCCAGTAAAGCTCGTGATCCGATGCCCGACGTTGACGGGATAGCTAAACTCAAACGCTCGCCCGTATTTTGCAGACGTTTTTCTTTGATAGCCTGCCGACGAATGGTTGCCTGTAAAGACCACGGAGAAGGTATTCACTTCCCAAACCGCCGTCAAGACCACTTGCGAGCCCTGTACGTGTTCCATGCCGCGCGGTGCAACGTAGCCGTACTCCGTTTCTAGCAAAACTTCCAGCTTATCGTAATTCTTATAATACGCTTCGTCGTTTGCATACATTGTTTCGCTCGTCCACAGCCAGCCTGCGTTATCCAGCCAGCCCTTGAACTTGTAGCCTTCTCGATCTATCCGCTTATGCAGATTGACCGAAACACCGCGCGCAAGCGCCTTTTCCCCATTCGGGGTAAGCGAACCGCCGTTTGCGTCGTAGCTTAAATCGTACGCTTCCAACTGAATCACCGAATACACGCGAAGGATACCGTCCATATTCGACGTAAGTGAGCTTGCAAGCGTAGAAGAATCCACGCTATCGTTGTAGGCATAGAGCGCCTTAGACGCGTTTTCCGTCAGCGCCCAGCCTTCGAAGCTACCGTAAATACTTGTAGGCGGCCCCATTGTCAAGCTCATAGAAATCGCATCCCCAAAGGGAACCGATTTTGCCGAGCCGTACGGCTTGTACGTTTGCGTATCGTCCCACGTATAGAACTGCACGGAGAAGGTTTGGTACACCCAAACGGCATATAAATCCACCACGCCGTTATAAGCAGCCGTCAAGTTTTTCACTTCCTGCAAGTTTTCAAAGACGGGAGTCGTCGCATCCGCCGCATACGCCCAACCGACTTGCACGTAGCCGCCATATTCCACGGGCGTATCGCAAATACTGCCCTGCCTATCGTAAACGAACGTTTTTTCCGTGCTAGCGTCCGTGCCGTTGTTGTGGTGCGCGCGCACCGTATAGGAAATCGCTTCCCACTGCGCGCATACCTTCGCATCCGTATCAAAGCGGTACTCGTCCGTAAGCGCCGCCCCCGTTGCCGTCACACCGTCGGGCGTAAGGAACCAACCGACAAACGTATAGCCTTCTCTTGCAATGGCAAAGTCCGTCGTAATCGAAAGGGCTTCGCCAGCCGCCACCTGCGCAAACGCGCAGGAAACCCCGTTATCATCAGAAAGCGTACCGCCGTTTTTATAGAAGACAACGCTGTTTTTATCCAAGCTTATAGGCGCGGGGAAAATCCGTTCCGCATAGCCCTGCCATTCTTCTTCCGTGCGGTTTACGTAAGCAAGGTAATCGTTGTCAGATACGTAAATATTCGTGTTTTCGGGCAACTGGAAATTCGCAATTTCCAAAAGCCCCGCGCCGACGGCGTTTTTAATCGTCAGCTTTTTAAGCCCTGTCCAAAGCGCGGCGTCGGCAAGGTCTACCGACTGCATATCGCGCAAGGTAAGATATTGCATTGCCGCAAGCTCCTGCTCGCCGATGATTCCATCGTCCAAAAACTGCGGGTAATTCTCGCTCAAAAGCGCGAGCGAATCCGCAGAGCGGAAGCTCGTCTTGAAGGGGATACCGTGCGTGACCGTCTTATCAAACGCATCGATAAAGCGAATCACCCCTTCCCCTACGCCGACAACGCGGAAGGTGCGCGTTTCTATATCAAAGGAAAGGACTTCCGTCGTCAAAACGCTTTCCCCCTGTTCGTTTTTCGCGTATACTTCCACCTGCGTGGCGTTTGCGCGCAGCCAAGCGTACGGATACTGCGTATCGTCCACAAGCTCTTGCACCGTGAAGGAGTTGCCGTACAGCATTTTTCCGCGCATCTCTTCCGACGGCTCGCTATCCGCAAGCGCGTGCCCAAAATGATAATACAGCCCCACCGCAGCGCCGATTGCCAGCAGCAACGCGCTCAACAGGAAGATGAAAAATATCTTTAATTTATTTTTAGTAAAAACACTCTTTGACATAATCTTTCACCTTAGCCTAACGAGAGTCGAACTCGTTAGCCTTAAAATGTTATTTTTTGCGTCTTAGGACGTTTGCGCCCTTGCAGTATGTCGATACGGCGGCGGTCGCCACCGCCCAAATCCATCGCAAAATCCCTATTTTAAGGTGCTCGCAGTTTTCACGAGCGCAAAAGACCTTAAATGAAAGGATTGCCGCGCAGGAATACCGTCCGTATTGCAAGCGGAAGGCCTGTACAGTTTGGGGCTTTTCCGCCGTCAAAACCTAACAAGTTCGACTCTCGTTAGGCTATCCTTAGAGTCCCATTCCCATCATCGCGTATTGCGTCAGCAAGAAGATTCCCAACACAGCCACGACAAACAATAACGCCTGCCAAGCGCTCATCAGCCAAATGCTTCTCAAACGGCGGTCCTTATAATTCGTCCAAAACAAGACGAAGCTGACCACGAGCGTAATCCCTACAAGAATGATATACAGGCTCTTAAAATATCCTTGAAAAAGCTCGTTGCAAACGACGTTTCCAAGCGCCCATACAAGAAGCGCCATAACGGCGGCAAAGATTGCCGAGCCGACGAAGCTGCCGACAAAATCGCGCACACCCACGCCGACGTCACGGAAGATGCGCTTACGCTCTTCGCGAACTTCTTGGCAAAAATTCGAGCGTTCATTATTGTCGCGATTGAGCAAATACGCCGTCGCTTCCCTTTCGGCAAATTCTAAAAACTTAGGGTTTTTATACGGCTTCTTTCCCGTAATCCCATTCTCTTCCAACGCCTTTTGCAGCCCGTCCTTGCGGTACTTTTGCAAAATCTTATAGATCGTCTTGTTTTCAAGAAGCAAAAACTCTCGAACGACAAACTCGATCCGTCCGCGCAAAATCTCGTTTTCCTTCTTCGTTTGCGCTTTGTAGACGGCGTAATTTTCCAGCGTGTCTTCCAAGGCGCGAATCGTCTTTTCTTCCACGATACCGCGAATGGACGGCGAGCGAAGATAGAAGGCAAACTCACGGTAATTTTGCTTGTCGTCTTCCGACCAAGCTTCATAGCGAAGCTTCTTCAACGCGCCTGCAAAATGCGGCTTTGCGACGAACTCGGCAAAGGCTTCGTAGACAAACTGCTTCAAGCTGACGCTTGCGCCTTCCCCCAAAAGGGTTTGCGCGCGCAGGTGCGCGTTGTAGATATTTTCAAGCGTAGCGTCCTTGGGTACGGCAAGATAATTTGCAAGCAAGCCTGCAAACACCGCGCTGAGCACTTCGTCTTCGGAAAATTGCTTCCCGTAGCGGTTTCTTGCATATTCGAGCGCCTGTTTTTCGATTCTGTTTTCTTGAACGAAGGTACAGAAATACTTCACGCGCTCTTCCCAAATCGAACGCTTGCCCATCTTCTTCCCGATGAGCGTATCCAGCGTATAGGCAAGCTCTTCCTGCAAGCCGCCACTCACGCTCGCAAAGACGACGTTGAGAATTTGTGCAAAGCGTTCGGGGTTCTTTTCCAAGTATTGCGTGACGAAAAAATCGCGGATCGCCGCGCGCGAACGCCCTGCCGAAGCAAAATCCTCCATATAGAATTCCAAGAAGGAAATCATAATCTCCGCCGCCGCTTCGCTGTATCGGGGCTCGTTCAAGTACCGTTCAAAGAAGGGCTGTAAGCCGCTCCACTCTCTTTCAATGAGCTGTAAAAACCGCACGTAATCCCTTCCAAGCTGCGCTTTCAGCGTCCGATGGCAAACGGACAGAACTTCATAATGCTTCTTTTCGAGCTCCTTCGTTTGCCCCGAAAGCCCGAACAAAACGCGGCGAATCGCAAGGAGCACCTGCTCCGCTTCCCCTTCCGCGCGGTCCAAGCACTTTTGATACAAACGGACGAGCGGCACAAGCAAGCGGCTTTCAATTTCGTCCACCGAATATTCGGCAAACGCGCCGCAGGCATACTGCGTCTGCGCCGTCAGCCCTGCAAGCTGCGCGGCAAGCTCCCCTTCGATCCGCACGATTGCGTCAAAGCGGCTTTCCACCGTTTCGATGCAGGCAGAAACGTCCTTGAGCGCCTGCTTTAAGTCGTTTACGTTAAACTCTTTCCCTAAAATATTCGCATAGAGCGCCGCCGCAACGTCCATATCTTCGACGTTTACAACCACCGTCTTATACCGTTCAAACGCTTCCAGCCAGCCTTCCACGCCGTTTC
This sequence comes from Clostridiales bacterium, assembly GCA_015069565.1. Lineage (GTDB taxonomy): Bacteria > Bacillota > Clostridia > Christensenellales > Borkfalkiaceae > Scatosoma. The sequence goes on along the minus strand of SVIJ01000024.1, from coordinate 12,819 downwards.
GATCGGCAGATGCTAAAAACGCCGCGAACGCCCCCTTCTTACCGCCGTGATAGACGACGTCGAAGCCCGTGAGCTTGATTACGTTTCCGTCCCGTTTCAAGGTCGAGATATACTCTTCATCCGACGTGGGAACGCCGCAAAGCTGTACGTTGACTCGGCTCGTTTTCCCAAGCGCGGTGATAAAGGAAATGCGATTTGCCACCGCCGCAGGAAAGAGCTTGAGCACCGCCTTAAAATAAGCAAGCACGGTATCGTATTCTTCGGGGTCGTAAATTACGTAAAGCGTTCTATTATCCTTGACCGAGCAAATGAGCGCGTGCGCAAACTCGGCAAGCGTCGCCGTACCCTTTCTGCCCAAACGCTCGATATCGCCGCCCGTAAGGGGGGTGGAAGAAAAGTCTTCCCAGCCAATCGGCGAAAGCTCGTCAGGCTGCGCTTCGCAAACCAAGTCTTCGTTTTCAAGCGCCACGCCGCCGTCTTCGTCCAAGCGAATATCACGGTAGCGTGAGAACCGACTGCCGCCGCACAAATCGACCGCATAAAAATCTTCTTCGACTTTGTCGAACGCTAATGCGTGCGTCAGCTCCTTGCTTCCGCGAATGTTCTTTGAGCGCAAGGACTTACGCAAGGACGCACACGAGAAAACGCCGTAGCTGCCGCTTCTTGCAGGCAGGTAGGTATAGGACGAAAGGTCGAAGCTCGGCTCAGCCTTTCTTGGTTGCAGGGAAACCCCTTTTTCCGCGTCGATTTTTGCAAGCTCCGCTCTACCGACGCTTTGCACCGCTTGCGAAAGAATGGACAGCTCTTCTTCCGAGCTCCCTTCCGTGACGGTGTAGAACTGATCGGCAGGCGAGCATTCCCCTGCGTAATGGTTCTTACAGATATAAGCGAAAATACATTCTAACATTTTTCCCATACGATCACCTCTGAATCAAGCCTTTCTTGTACATCAGCCATATAATCGGAAGCTCCACGCGCAGACGACGGGGCTTGAAGAGTACTTCCTTCGTTCCGTCAATCGGCTTGCCTAAGCAAACGTCACTGCCAAGCGCCGAGCAGGTGAAGAACTTCACGTTCTTGTATTTCTCTTTCAGTCGGGCAAATTTGCCGTCCTTATCTCTCGCCTTCAAATAGTGCTCTAATTCGTAGCTCGAACAGTCGATATGCCGTTCAAGCGCGCTACCTTCGTATGCGCCGTTTTTCGGGAACATTTCGATGATGTTTTCCTTGACGACGTGGCAGTTTTCGTCGAAGCAAAACTCCTTCTCTTCTTCCTTTTCCACGTAATCGGAAAGCTTCAAATCGTGCTTGGTAAACACAACGGCAATCGGCATCGTAGACATATCAATATCGTTTTTCGAAAGGTTGGGAATACGCTCCAACGTCGTGACGAGCTCGCCCACAGGGTCTTCGATTTCCTTCGCGCCGTTGATTACGGCAAGCAGGCAGTCCGCCATATCGAGCGCGCGCACCTTGATATTGTTTTCTCTTGTGAACATTTCCCCAGGAATATCGTAGAAGAAGGCGTGCCCCAAGCTCCCCATTCGGTAGCCGATCGGGTGCCAAGAAAGCTTGGCGGCGTTTGCCTTGATCGTCTGCCCTTCCACGTTCCCGCCGACCGTCATAACGTACCGTTTCTTGATGTCTTCTCGGGGGGAAGTTCTCGTGCGCTCGCACGTGTCTGCAAGGCTATACCCGTTTTGCTCGTCAACGTTATAGAACTTGATTTCTTCCGCCACCTTATCCTTCTTGCTCTTTTTGTCGTAAGCGGCTACAATGCGGTTTAAGATGAAGGGATACGATTCAATCCCGCGCGCCGTCCCCCCGTCCTGCATATTGAACAGGGAAGAAAGGTAGATGGTCTTCCCAGATTTCGGGAAGCCTGCCACCACGAGATTCATACTCGGACGCTCTGCGTAAGATTCGGGAAGAATGAGCTTATTCACTTCGATATAGCTCTTATCCACGCCACCCGTCGAAGACGCCTTGACAAGGTCTTCCGCGCAAACCACCGTCAACTTGCCTTTGAGCTTGCTATCCTTGGTGGTCGTGCTGATAAGCCGCCCGTCACAGCCGACGATCATCGTCTTGCGCCGCTTGTACCCTTCTATCGGCTGCAAATCCCTGCCGCAGTACGGACAACGGGGATGGCTGAGCGAGATTTTATTCTTGATCATTCTATCCTTGCGCCGCTGCTTCTTGTCTTCCATCGTGAAATCCGATTCGTCCACAAGCAGGTAATGCCTGCTGTCCGTCGGATTGCAAAAGGCGATTCGATAATCGAACTGACTTGCGTCCTTGACGCGGAACGCGCCCTTGTAGACGTCTTCCACTCTGCCGCTCGGTTTAAGCTCGAATGTCAGCGTTTCGTTCACCGAGCCAAGCTTGCCCGTAAAGTTATCTCTATCCTGCACCAAGACGGGCTTTGCCCCCTTCTTTTGAATCACGCACAGCTTGATGGTGTTTCGAATGAGCGGATAGATCACCTGCACCTTAATCAAGCCCTTCGATTCCACGATTCGATAGGAAATCGTTTCCTTTTTTGAATAATTGACGGTGAACTTATAGCAGTTATTCACCTTCGGTTTTTCGTCTTCGCTCTCCAAAAACGCGATGATACCGCAGCCTGAAAGCTCCCCGTTTTTGCTCTTGACAAAAATGGAATTGTCCGTGCTGATATATCGCGCTTCGGAGTTTCTTTTGCCCCCCTTATTCTCGCAATACCAAAGGGTATATTTTCCTTTTCCGTCCGCGATATCGGGGAAGGAAACGTCGTTATAGGAATAGTATACCTTCGCGCCGACGTATTTTTGTTGCATACTTTTCGGCACGTAGATTTGGGCGCACATCGTGCTCCCTTCTTCGTCGTAATCTTGGAACAAATAGAAATCCAAAGCCTTATCACGCGGCTTGCCCGTATCCTGTTCGCCCATGGCGATACATTGATAGTCAAAAAAGAATTCGCTCATTTTCTTCTCCTGTTTGTCAAAAGTTTTTTGTATAAGGCATCATACCCTGCAAAGGGAATCCCGATAAAGTGCGCGTCGTCTGAAAAGTAAAAGATATCCACCTTTTTCTCTTCTTTAAGATACGCTTGGTATGCCTGCCGATATTTTTCGTTCAAGACCCAAACCCGTTGGTTGGACGAACCCCTAAGCGGCACTTCGTCAACGAGCGCTTCCACGAACGGCCCGTCGATAAGCACGGAAATATTCGCCAAAACGTAATCAATATTTTCGTCCTTCTTCGCCGCCAGCTCTTCGAGTGTAAACCCCGTATAGACGAGAATATCTTCCACCCCCGCTTCGCTGTAAAGCTGTACGAGCGTCTTTAAGTCCTTCGCCTGCAAAAACGGCTCGCCGCCTGAGATGGTCACGCCGTCGAACTCCCAGCCGATGGTCGCGTCGAATATCTTTTGCGGGGAAACGTCCTTCGTTTCGTCAAAGGTCTGCAACTCAGGGTTGGAGCAACCGCGACAAAAACGGTTGCAGCCCTGCGTCCAGATTCCCAGTCTTTCCCCGACGCCCAGCGTGGTGACGGGGTATAAAATCTTCCCGATCTGCATTATTTTTTGCTCGCCTTTGCCGCCGCAGCCGCACCTTTACGCGCGGAGCTTCCGCCTTCTTCCGCTTCTTCTTCGTCTGCCATTTTATGCTCGGCAACGTCGCCAAGAAGAACGTCTATCTCTTCCTGCGAATACCCTGCAAGGGTCAAATACAAAAGAGAGTCGTCGTACGTTTTCAGATGGAAATATTCCTTCTCGTCGTACATCGCCTGTGTTTCTTCGTCGGAAATTTCCCCATACGAGCCGCCGTCGCTCATACCGATCGCCGTGAAGGTATCGTGAATTTCCTGCGCCCACTCACATTCTTCGTGCACCTGTTTCAGCTCTTTTTCGGAAATTACCGTCTTGCCGTTGCACAGCTTCACGCCGCGCGGATGAATGGTCGTTTTTCCTTCCGTATCGCAGGCAACGTCGAAAATCGCGCCCTTCGCATCGGGACGAACGTAGGTAAAATGCAAGCTTCCGTCCTTTCTCTTTTCCTTCTTAAAGCCCTTCGAGCCATTCGCCATAACGGTGGCGGCAATCGCGCCGCACACCCCTTCCTGCGTGCATTCGGAAACAATCCGCGCAAGCTCCGCATTCCTTTGCTTTAATTGCTCGATTTGCGCCTTTGGATCGTCGTACGCCAAGAACAAATCGGCAGGCGACTCCAACGCGCCTTCCGCGTCTTCGTCGAGCTCCGAGCCGTCCGCGCTCAAAAAGCCCTGCAATTTCACGTACGAATCCTCGTATTTATCGTACTCTGCTCGGAACTCTCTATACAGCTCGTTCCCTTCCTTACATTCCTTTTCCAAGGCATGCAAACGGGTGCGCAAGGCTTCCAGCCGCGCGAAGGTCTGCTCAGACATCACGGACGATTTCAACGGCATCAGCTCGCGCGCAATGCGGTCGAGCGCGCCCGCGTTTTGACCGCTAACAAACTCCAAGCCGCGAATACGGCTCACCGCTTCTTCGCATTCCTTGATAGCTTCCGCGCTCTTTGCCGCGTAGTTTGCCGCCGTCACGCTCTCCGCGTTTACGGACTCCAAGACAGGGCGCAGCGCGTCGCTGAGCTCGCTAAGCGCTTGCACCTGCTCGGCTACCTTTTCGCTGATTTCACGGCTCTGCGCTCTCGCCTGTTCTCGCTCCTTCAAAAGAGCAATCTCCATTTCGATTTCTTTAAGCAGCTCTTCGATTTTTTTCGGCGCGTTCGCGTCGAAAATATCCACGCCCTCCACGCACGCCTTGACGCGGCTCAAATACCCCGTCATATCCTTGTCCTGCATATTCTCGTACAGCTTTCTCAAAAAGGAAGCAAAGCTCTTCACGCGCGCGGCTTTGTCCTTCACCGAACGCTCTAAGCCGTCCACCGAATCCGCCGCATCCGAAGAAGAAATGGAAACGCTTTCCAGCTTTCTTTGCGCCCTTGAAAGCGCTTGCAGGGAATCGCTGTTTTGCATATCCCGTTCCGCTTCGCGGCACTCTGCCAAGCACTTTTCTCTACGCTTTGCAAGGGAAGCAAGCTCGCTTGCAATCTTCTCCGCCGTCTTATCCACCTTGCCAAGCTCCGAACGCAAATCATAGCTCCCAAACGGCGTATTCTCCGAAACGGTCGCTTGGTTTCTCACTGCTACGCAACGAGCGCGCGCTCTTTCCAGCTTTTCCCGTTCCCGACGGTACTCGTCTTCAATGCTTGCAATCTTCCCCTTGACCTTCATTCTTTCCTGCGACTTCTTCTCTTGCAGCAGGCGTTGCATTTCTTCGTTCTGGCGGTAGCGTTCACGCGCCCTGTCGATTTGCTGTTGCAGGGTACTGCGATTGACGCCGGCATTCCAAGCCCATTCCGCAACGGTGAACTGCAATTCGTTGTTCACCACGCGCACCCGCACCCCAAGCTGCAAGGATGCCAACTGTGCGTAAATCCCTGCCGCTTCTTCCGCCGAGCCTACGGGAAAGTTGTAATATTTAGGACCGCTCATTTTCCTTCTCCTTTTGTTCTTCTTTATTTTCTTCTAACGCCGCGCGCTTCGTCCGCCGCAAGCCTTTTGCGGAGCGCTTCCGCGTCTTCGTTTAATTTTTTCACGCCGCCGACCAAAGCCAAAAACGCCTTTTCGTGCTCTTCTTCGAACTTTGCAAAGCCACCCTTTTTCGTGTAATCGAAAATGGTTTTGAGCACCGCCCGAACGTCCGTGTCCGCATAAAAGCGTTTCAGCTCCCCTTCCAGCGTCTGCCCGTCCCCCTTTGCCGCAATCCGTTTGAGATGCGCCACCGCCGTCGCAAGCTCGCCGCCGTACCAAAACCGTAGCCGCTTGACCGACCTTGCGGAAAGCTCCGAACAGGTCAAATAGAGCTTCAAGGAAGGCTCGGACAGCTCGGCAACGATTTGCGCTCGCAGTCCGTCAAAGGTCAGCGTTTCGCTCTGCTTGCCAACCACCGTCGTCGTTTGCGCTTCCCGAAGCTTGGAAAGCTTCGTGGGGTCACCCCATAAAAGCTCGTTGGAAAGCAGCTCCGAAAGCTCCCGATACTCCCGTAAAGCGTCTTCGCTTTTCGAAAGGTAGGTATCCCGCGCAATGCTTTTTACATATTGAAACCCGTCGAGCGAATCGCTCAAACGCAGGCTCTTATAGACAAACGTCCGCTTCCCTTGGATCGCATATCGGTAAAAGCACAACCGATCGTAATACGTCCCGTCGCAGGAATCGTAATAATAGTCCGCGAAGTCGTCCAACTCCCCTTTGATTTCGTCCCAAAAGGCAGGGCAATCCATGCGGATACTCTCGATAAAGGCGTTGCGATCGGCAATCCGCTTGTCGTAATCACTCAAGCTGTCGATAAACGAGCTTCCAAAGTCTATCCACTTTTCTCTCGTCACGTACACAAACCTGCCCGTTTGCCTATAAATCAGGTGAGCGAGCTTGACGAGCGAGCCGTCGCAATCCCCGAAAAAACCATCGTCAATCGGCAGCCCTGCCACGCTCTCGTACAGCTCGATAAGCGCCCGTCTATTTTCGTCGTTTGCGGCAAGCAGGTCTTGAACGAACTGCCGCGCGTCGGCAAAAACGACCACTCGACCATTCAGCCGCCACACGAGCTCCTTTTCCCCCTGCGCGCAGTAAGTACGCATATACCAGTAGAAAGCTTTTTCAACTGGCAGCAGGGCGTATTCCTGCGAGTTTACGCGGTTTTCCACCGTCTTGATTTGCTTATAAAGCTCGCCGTAATCGCTGTAGTCCTTCAAGCCCTTCAAGTACTGCTTATACGCGGTAGCAAGCGTAATCCCTGCGCCCCCTTCCACGAACACTTCTTCCACCGCAAACGCCCTGTAAAGCTGTTGATGGAGCGCCTTGCAATCGGTGAAGGAAACTCGGTACGCGCTCCCCCCGAAATAGAAGGGCAAGCAACCGTCGCTTTGGTCTTCTTCCGCCTGCCGTTCCCCGCTCTCCGCTTTGAAGCGAAGCAGGTGCTCGATGGCGCGCGCCATATTCTCTTCCTTTGTCCCGTCCGAAAAACGGTACCTTGCGATTTCCACACTCAAAGACGCCTTGCAGGCTTGGCACACCACTCGGTTTTTGCGAACGAGCTGTACCTGCTTTTCACCGCACTCTGCGCAAGCAAACACGGCGTACGCCTTTTGAACGAGCTCCTTTTTCAGCGATTCGATATAGGCAAGAATATCTTCGGGATACGGCTCCCCCTTATATTCTCTTTCGTCGCAGCCGTCGGGCAACTCCTCTGCGGAAAGGCGTTTGAGCTCTTTCCCCACCGCCTTGTACAGCTTTACGCTCTTAGAGCGTAAAACGTCTTCGTTGTATTGCGCGATCTTCGGCTCGATTACGTCGTAGATAACGCTATCGCCTGCGCGCGCCCCGAAAATATCTTCGCGAAGTTCAGGATAAGCTTCGCTCAAAAGCTCTCTGTGACGGGTTTTGAAATCCACAAAATACTCCGGTAGGAGCTCTTTGCTCTCGGAGATCCTTTCGACGTAAAAGCCATCCTTCCCGTCGTAATAAATTTTGACAACGATCTTACTCATTTCTTAACCAAGTGATCCCCTTTAATGCTTCAAAACAAAATATTTTCCACTCGTCCGACGAAAATCCATTTGCTTCGCCTGCAAAAAATCTTCGGCAACCGCGTTGGTACAAAAGCTCACTCTCTTGCCCGTCGCGTGCATCACGGTGAGCCGAGAGATGATCGCTTCGATATTGCTCACCGACGTAGAGAGCCGCTCAAACAGCGAGCTCCAACCATAGCCAAGATCGACGCTTTGCAGGTTTTCCAGCTCCACAAAAAGTTCGAGTGCCGTCGGCTCGGCTTGCGGATCGCAAGCAACGCCGCTTCCTGCGGCGCAGTACGGCGGACGTAAAAAGCCGTTCAAGGCAGCCACCAGCCGCTGGCATAAGCTCTCCACGCTCAAAACGTATTGCGCTTCTTCGGGGGAAAAGGCAAAGCTCCCCCCAAGCAGCTTTTCTATAAGGCGCAGTCTACCCGTCGTCAGCCAGTAATCGCGAAGAAAATCCGCGCCTGCCTGCTCCGATTCCAGCTCCCCTAATACCTTGGATAAAAGATAGACGTCTTTATCCTTCGTGATATCCATTCGTTTACCTCACTTCAATCGTCAGCCTGCCATACGCAACGTCCATCACCGCCGAAAGCCCTACGCCGCTCTCTTCCTCCAAGAACTCCTGCACGGCGTCTTCAATCAGCTTGATCGTGCGGTTGACGATTCCGCGCCCGCCAAGATTCAGCACGTCCGACTTTTGCACTTCCTGCACAATATACGCCTTCGCCGCGTCCGTCACTTCCAGCGCAAGCTGGCTGTCGTGCTCGTTTCTCAGTTGCTTTACGTACTTGTCGATGTTGATTTTCGCAATCGTTTCCGCCGTCTGCGCGGACATGAAATTGAACACCAAAATATTATCGTCGCCGATACGCCCCAGCACTTCTCTGCGCCCGATGTTTTCAAAGTAGCTTTGAATCCGCGCCTTTACGCACTCGGAAACGAACTGATTAAACGCTTCGTCCGCGCTTCTTGCACCAAGCTCGCGATAGCATTTTGCAAACAGGTAATCGTCGCGAAGCTCGCAGGTCAAGCCTTCCAAGCACGCCTTTTCGTGATAGAGCTTTTTCAGCTCCGCCGCAAGCGACTTTCTCTTTTCATCGTCTTCACAGGCTTCCAGCTCCCGTTCCGTTTTGCGCACGTTTGCCGCGCAAACCTTAATGGACGTATCCCGTTGCATTCTTGCGCCGTCGGACGTGACGGGGTCTGCCGTGATCCCAAGGTTGGACGTAAACACGATGATGGATTGCGTAAAGGAAACCGTTTCCCCCTTGCCGTCCGTCAATCTGCCGTCCCCCAAGATTTGCAGGAACTTATCCCAAATTCTCGGCGCTGCCTTTTCGATTTCGTCGAACAGCACGATCGAGAAGGGATTTTGCTTGACCGCCTTGGTCAATTCGCCGCCTGCTTCGTAGCCAACGTATCCCGGGGGCGCGCCGAACAATCTCGCGTCCGAATGTTCTTCTCGGAATTCACTCATATCAAAGCGGATCATAGCGTCCTGCTTTTGGAAAATATGCTCCGCCATCTGCTTGGCAAGCTCCGTCTTACCCGTACCCGTAGGGCCTGCAAAGAAGAAAATCGCGCGCGGCGCTCTGCTCTTTTTCCCCAAGCTTCTCAGCCCGATCGCCGCCGATTTCAAAGAACCGCAAACCCGATCCACCGACGCGTTTTGACCTTGAATTTCTCTCTTTTTCACCGTGTCTGCCATCGCGGAAATGCGCTCCTTCAAGTCGCGATCGCGCCAAGGGTCTTTGCTTTGCCCAAAGTCAAAGCGAAGCACCGTCTTGTCGATGTTCTCAATTTTTCTCAACGGCGGCACTTCTTCGCCCACGCTATCCGCTTCCCGCTCGATAAACGTTTTCAGTTGCAACAATCTACGCAAGGAATAATTCTCCGTATACGCCGCAAACTTCTTTACTCTGCTCGACATATCCGCTTCCGCAATCGGCTCCATCACGTCCAGCATCTCCAAGCGGAAGAAGGTTTCCCTGAACTTTTCGTCGGGCGTCGCCACGTACAGCTTTTTGACGGCGGAGTTGTTCTTCTCCGACTCAAACCACGTAGGCAGGTCGTTGATTTTATCCACGAACATCATCAGCTTACAGGACGTATGCTCAATCTGCGTCGCATTAAAGAGCAGCATCAAAATCGCGTTTTCCTTATCGTCAGGGCAACCGGGCGTGGTCATGTAGCGGGAAACGCCCGAAAGAATGAACATAAACGACTTTGCTTCCGCATACTTGTCCTGCTTTTTCTTCTCGTCAAAATCGTTGACCGCGTCGAAAATACGGCGAATGTCAATCGTTCTGCCCCCCTGCATATCCTTGGTGGAAGATTCGGCAATTTTGTCCAAATAGCCCTTTTTATAATACTCCTTGAACATCTCGATATTCGGGGAAGCAATGCTCTCGCCTGCGCTCGAAAATACCGTCTTTTTATAAAAGGTAAAGGAATTGAACCACGAATCGTCAAACGGTACAGCCGCGCTCGCTTGCTCTTCGCCAGCGTCGTCATCATCGTCATCATCGTCGGCTTCGTCTTCAAGCGGCTTGCCGCTCTGCTTGGTGTGGTCGTAGAACACCACGCAATAATCTTCGCTATACATCTCCGCGATTGCTTCTTCAAGCGGCGTATACTTGAAGCCGTCCCCGTCTTCCACCGCCTGCAAATCGTTCACGTTCCCTTCCAAAATAAAGCTCTTAAAGGTGTTCATGTACATCTTCAAATCGTTTTTCCACTTGATGTCGTAAGTAAGCGCCATAATCTTCTCCTGTCTTCGAAATCGTATATTCGTATACCGTATTTTACGGTATATTATCATCATTTTATCACACAATCCCCGTATAGTCAATACGTAAACAAAAAAAAGTTTACTTTTTTTACCTGCCCGCTTCCAACGAAAGGCAAAAAGCAAAAAAACACCGAAAAAAATCGGTGTTTTTTGCATAAAATTCGCTGTTTTTTCAGCGTTTTTTTATTGTTTTTTGAGTAGATTATTCCGTCCGCAAAGCGATTACGGGGTCTTTCTTTGCCGCCGCGTTCGCAGGAATCAAACCACTGATAAGGGTCAAAATCACGCTAACAACCACCATCACAAGCCCTTGCCCGAGCGGCAACGCCGCAAGGGTGGAAATCCCCGTCAGCGCCCCCAAAATCAGGTTTATAGGGATCGACAGCGCGTAGGTGATCCCCACGCCGAAGCCGCCTGCGCACAAGCCGATCAGGAAGGTTTCCGCATTGAACAGCCTGCGAATATCCTTCTTTCTTGCGCCGAGCGACCGCAAAACGCCGATTTCCTTCGTGCGCTCCACCACCGAAACGTAGGTGATTACGCCGATCATAACCGACGACACCACCAGCGAAATCGCCGTGAACGCAACGAGCACGTAGGTGACGGCGTCGAGCATTCCGCGAACGAGCGTCATGAGCACCGCAACGGTGTCCGAATACTGGATTTGCTCCGCTTCGTTATCCGCCTTGATTTCTTCATTCCACCTATCCAGGTGTGCGGTGACTGCGTCTTTATGGTCAAAATCCTTCACGTAAATGCTGATCGCGTGCGGCATCGCTTCCGCACCCATTGCACGCAGGGTCACGTCTTCGTAGCCGTAGCGAACCTTGGAATAATCTCCCGTCACCATCGCTTCGATCATGCTTGCAAAATCGAGCGAATATACCTGCTTTTCTTCCCCGTCTGCGGCAATCTTCGAGCTTCTGCTATCCGTCAAATACTGCTGGGTAAATCCTGGCATATAGGCAAGACCGCTCGAAAGCGAGCCGTACGTCGTTTCTTCCTTCGCACGAAGAATACAGCCGATTTTGATCTCCGTACCCTTGCTCTCGTCTACGATGATATTGTTTCTAGGATCGTACGCGCCCACCTTTTGCCAAAGCACCTGTCCGCCCATCGACATCATCGGTGCTTCGTAGTAGATTACGTCGTTCGGATAATAGATATACCGATGCGCAAGCAATTCTTCATAGGGGATATAAGTAAGGTCGCTATCCCCTTGCATATCCTTTTCAAAGAGCGCCACCACTTCGTCCATCGACAAAAGCCCAAGCTGTGCCATTACAAGGTCGGTCATACCGCCGTCGTTGTTCAAGACGAGCACCATCTCGTCCTTACTACTTGAATCGGGGTATTCCCCTGCCACGACGTCGTATTGCGAAAGGATATAGTCTTCGTTGTCGGGCATCTCGTAGGTGACGCTTTCTACCGAGCCGAACATCATCGTGAACGATTGATACTCGTCGGCATCCTCCGCGTTTTCCAACTGACCTTGGTACATCGAAAGGAGCGTCGTCAAGGACATGGTATAGCTGTATGTGGGATTTACCACCCCTTCTTGATCTTCGCCAACCTTAAAATCCACCTTTTGGAAAAGGTTGTTGCCGATGTCGCCGCCGTAGGAAAGCTGCTTTGCATAATAGTGATCGGGGTCGATCTCGTCCAAATAGTCAAGATACTCTTGCGTGATCTTGTTGGTGGACATCATATTGTTGGCAAGCTTCGTCAAGAAGGAATTGACGTAGATGCTATCGTCCAAGCGCGAAAGATCCACCTTGGCATCTCCGCCCTGCATCGACTGCATAATGCTTGCATAATCAAGCGTCTGTTCCGTCACCATCAACGGATACGCCGAAAGCATATCCTTTTCGGTGTTGGCAATGTACGTAGTAAAACCGCCGCGCAGAGCAAGCACCAAGGATACGCCGATGATACCGATACTGCCTGCAATACTCGTGATGGCGGTACGCCCCTTTTTCGCCACAAGGTTTCTACCGCTCAGCCCGAGCGCCGTTCTATGCGACATTGCCGCCTTTTCCTTGCCGCTCTCTTTGCTCCGCTTTTCCACAAGCCAAGCGCTGAGCTGAGCGCGCGTTCTGCCCATGCGCTCCATTTTTTTGAGAAGCAACCTCTTTTCCGCCGCGCTATCGTAGGGGTTGCTATCTGAAACCACCAACCCGTCGGAAAGACGAACAATACGGGAAGAATACTGCTCCGCAAGCTCGGGGTTATGGGTGACCATAATTACCAAGCGTTCGCCTGCGATCTCCCGAATGAGCTCCATAATTTGCACGCTCGTTTCCGTATCAAGCGCGCCCGTCGGTTCGTCCGCGAGCAGGATTTCAGGGTTATTGACGAGCGCACGCGCAATCGCTACCCTTTGCATCTGACCGCCCGAAAGCTGGTTGGGACGAACCGACG
>SVIJ01000023.1 GCA_015069565.1 Clostridiales bacterium | reverse complement strand
ACGCCGATTATATGTTTAAAAAATAGGCTCTGTCACATCACTTGGTTGATTTTTGACGGAAAAATACTGTGAAACTCTACGTGTTTTGCTCGGTTACAGACCGCTGGGGGTATGCGCCCTCACAAAACACTTGCCTTTCTTGTATTTTTCTCGTCAATTCGCAAAAAATAATTTTCAGCTAAAATCAACCATTCTCTGTGACATAGCCAAAAAATAAAAGATAGAGAGCGAAACCGTGAGTATTATTCGATTTGATTGCAGTAAAGACCGCCTTGTAAAGTTGGCGGAAAAAGCGTACGGCGAAGGGAGAATGATCCCTGCGCTGCGTTTTTTGTACGATGCAATCGGGGAAGACGGCGGGGATATAAACGATTATCTTCGAATGGGGGATATTTACGAAAACTTGGGGCTGCAAACGTACGCCATAAAATGGCTGTATAAGGCCTTGGAAGTTTGCCCCGATGAAGACCTGCCCGACGTCTATGAAGGGCTTGCGGTCAATTACTTGAACTTGGGCAACGAAGGTGCGTCCGCCTATTATTACAATCGCTTGATCGGCGTGGACGATACGCTCACCCCCGAAAATAAGATGGAGATCGCGCAGGCGTTTGCGCGTGACCGAAAGGACGGGCTTCGATTTGTTTGGCCGCCAAAGCTTGCCGATTTTTCGCAGGAAATGGAAGAAGGGGCGCGCTCGCTTAAAGCAGGGAATTGCCGCGCGGCGATTGCGGCGTATTCGCAGGTGGAAAAAGGGAATAAGGACTACGTGGAAGCTCGTAGAATGCAGGCGGTTGCCGAGCTTTTGGACGGCAATCACTTGGTGGCAGAGCAGCTTTGCGTAGAGATTTTAGAAGAGAAGCCTGACGATATTCAAACGCAAGCAACGCTTGCGGCGGTGTACTTGGAGCAGGGTAGGACGGCGGAAAGCAAAGAGATAGCAAAGCGGCTTTCTATGAGAGAAACGACGGTGACGGAAGAACAGTACAAAATTGCCACCGTATGCTGTGAAAACGGTATGCACGCCGAAGCGTACACCATCTTTGCAAAGCTCGAAGAGAAGATGCCGTACGACGGCAGACTGCTCTATTTCAAGGCGGTTGCGGCGGCAAAGAGCGGACATTTGGACGTTGCCGAAAAGACGCTGGATAAGTTCTGTACTCTCTATCCCGATGCGGCGGTGGGAAGGTATTACCTGCGCGCAACGCGAGAAATGCTCGACGGCGGCGATGATACGACGAGTTCGTTCACCTATTTTTACGCCGTGCCGAAGGCGGCGAAGGAGCTCATTTGCCAAACGCTCATATCCTTAGGAAAAATGCCGTCGGCGCAAGCGTCCGTTTTTGCCCATGCGGAAGACTTCATCGAAGACCTGCTGTGGTGCTTTGACGAAATGGACGGCATGGATCAGGATTTGCAATACGTCGCTTTGATGGTGGCAGAGCACGTCCATGCGGATGATTTTTTACGGGATATGCTGCTCGATTTTGAAGTGGCGGACGTACTCAAGGTGGAAACCCTGCGCGCCCTTTACGAGCGCAACGAAGGGGATACCTTCGGCGTTGTGCTTTGCAATATCTACCGCAGCTTGCATTTGGAGCGGATCAAGATCGGCAGGAAGAAACACAAAAAGTTCCTTGGCGGCTACGCTCGCGCGGCGTCCAAGTTTGCGCTCATCTCTCCGTCCTACGGCGGAAAGCTCAAACGGGCGGCGGAGCGGCTGTATAGAGCGGTGGAAGAAGCGGATGCCACCGAGCTGTTTGCCTACGAAGACGATATTGCTTGCGCCATTTACCTTTCGTCAGGCTTGAAGGATTTGGGTCGGGACGTGGCGCAAATTTCGGAAGCGTTCGACGCGGACGTCACAAGGGTCAAATTATTACTGATGCACGTGGAAGGATAAATATATGGAATTGATTGATTTTGACGGACTGTTTGATGAAAAATTGACGGTCTATATGGAAGAAAAGAAGGGTAAATACACCGAAAAACAATGGGAAGACGTAATTCCACGCCTGTATAAAAAGTTTGGGGATACTTACGTTGCGAAGGTGGGCTGTACGCCGAAGGAATACTACGCGCGGATGTCGGATACGAAGCTGATCGAAACGCTCTCGGCGCATCTTTCGCGGGACGTTCCCGTGCCCGAGTTTTTGTGCGCGGAGATCGAGCATCGCGACAACGTGGAGCTCTTATTCCCCTTGCTCGAAAGCGTAGACAGCGCAACGCAGGCGTACGCGGTCAACTTGATTTTGGATGATAAGCGGGCGTACGGGGCGTATTTTTCGTTGCTCTGCAACGAAGATGCAAGCGCGGACGTGCGTGATGATATCGCGGATATTTTCAAGCGGAACGCGGACGAAATTGCCGATAAGGCGTTGCAGGCTTATAAAGACGGGATCGCCAAGGAATATATGCTGGAAGTTTTATCCCGTGTGACGGCGCAGACGGACGAGATTTTCGAGATCTTGTTGCAGGAATTTTTATCGGCGGGCGAGCGCGCGCCCATACGCGCAAGCTACCTTGCCGCTTACGGAGATGCAAGGGCGCTGCCGTACCTTTTGGAACGGATTGAAGACCGCTCGATCGGGTTTGTGGAGTTTCAGGAGCTCAAATACGCGATTGAAGCGTTGGGCGGCGAATACGACGAGCCGCGCGACTTTTCGTCCGACAAGGATTACTTAGCCATTGAAGACGCCACGGCGAAGGCACTTACAAAAAACGAACGAAAAGCATAATAAAAAAGACGGGTACGCCCGTCTTTTTTTGTAAATTTGTATTAAAAACAATTTTACACAATTTTACACTTTTTTACGAAAAATAGTTGACAAACAAGAAATTATAGTGTAAAATAGTGTAAAACAGAGAAAGGGGGATAGGAAAATGAAAATCACCGACGTGGTGTCCATCACCGAGCTTTCGCGGCTGCTCAATAAAAGCAGACCGACGGTGTATAAGTACGTGTCCGATTTTGAAAAGGGGAATCACGCGCTCGTGCCGCCGTCCGTAAGAAAGCTGTTCAAGGAAATTCAGGCAGGCAACGCGCCCAAGCGCGACGTTTACGAGTACTGCGACCGATGGTTTATGCCCGTGGACAAGCCGAAAAAGGTACAGGAAAAGCCGATTACGCTCAAAGAGATTGTAAAGCTTTTGAAGGACAACGAGCGCAAGCTCGATTTGAAAAAGGTAAAAGAATTCATTGAAGGGGAGATTGAAAATGTTTAAGAAACGCAAAGAAGAACAAAAGCAGCTTGTGATGACCAACTTGACGTATATGCGTTTACTTTCCGACGTAGCGGCGCTCGACGGCGCTTTGGAAAGAAACCGTCCGCTGGAACAGGCGGAAACGGGCAACTTTTTCGTTTGGTTTTTAGAAACGGTGAAGACGGAAGCGACAAACGATCACCGCCAAAGAGTGAGCGAAGACCTTAGCGCGAAGAAAAAGATTGCCAAGGAAATGCTTGCAGCGTTTGAAAAGTCAACGCCGAAAAAGCAGCTTGCTTTGGCGAAAGAGCCCGAAAAGCTCAAAGCCTACATAAATAAAAAATTGTTCAAAAAGGATGTAAGCGGTGCGGAGCGTATTCGTTTTGCGCTCACCTTTATGGTTGCGCCAAGTTATCAATACCAGCTTTCCAAGGAAAGCTTGACGCCCGTTTCGCAGGTGCTTTTCGACGATGGGGCGCGCATGGGCGAGCTGTACGGGCTCTTGCAGGAAAACTATCTTGCCGTTTGCAAGCGCTCGCCTGTGGAAGATTTGACGGTGTACCGTGAAATCAAACAAATCTTCACGTCGATTTTTTCCGCGATGCCGTGCTACGTTTTGGAAACGGTCACGTTGGGCGGAAAGCTGCGCTCGCGCAGTAAGGAAACGCTGATGGCGCTTTCTCTCGAAGAAGAAAAGACGTATTTGGCGATGCAACTCACCTTGGTGGAAGCGCTCAAATCAAGCCTTGAAAGGGAAGAACTTTCTCTGCTTGCGGATGCGGTATTGAAGCGCATCGGGGATCTTCGTGCAGACGCGGAATACGAGTGGATTGTGGAGCGTCAAAACGAACGTGCTTGCAAGGAGCGCATTGACGGCTACGGCAGGGCAATCGAGCGCCTGAACGCCATTTTAGCGGACTAATCGGTGGCGTTATTCTTGATGAGATAAAAAAACGGAGCGATAAAAATCGCTCCGTTTTTGGTTTCTTTTGGGGTGGTTCGGATTATATTGCTTTGGTTAAAGAGTTGCTTTATAAGCGCGAATGGCGCGTGCGAGCTGATCGGGGCAGGACGTGCTTTTCATGCCGCATTTGATCCCTGAAAGCAGGGGTTCGACTTCGTCGAGCGTTCTGCCTTCCACGAGCTTAGCAATCCCTTGCAGGTTGCCGTTGCAGCCGTAGGTAAATTGAACGTTGCGGAGCTTGTTTTCCCCGTCTACTTCAAACTTGATTTTCTTCGAACAAGTGCCTTGCGTAGTATATTCAAACATAATTTTCTTCCTTTTTCTTTCGTGTATTTATCAATCGACCAGCGTTTCGTAAATCGCGGAGTAGAGCTCTGACGCCTTGTGTTCCCAGTTCTTGTAGATGCTTTGCGCCGTTTTTTTGTCGGGAACGACGAATTTGAGTTCAAGCATCGGCTGGGCAGGGGCAAGAATTTTCAAAAATACGGTGTAGGAGCCGTCCTTGTTTTGGAAGTAATCGGATTTACATTCCTGACGGTTTCTCAGCTTTCCGCTATTGCTTTTCACAAACGCCGTAATCTCGTCGCGCGTGCTCTTGGGGATCATGATATAAAAGTTATTCAAACTATCTCTACCGTCGCTGGTGATGGTGTAGAGCGGCTCTTCGTCCGAAGACGAGATGCGGCACAAAAATCCGTCGTCCAAAAGCTTGGGCAAAAGCTCCATACAGTCCATGTAATTGAGCCAGTTGTTGCCCGTCGTACACATTTCGATGATGGTGCGCTCGGAAAGGGCGCTTTCCATCTTGTCAAAGACAAACAGCAATATCAGCTTGTTGACGGACGTATCCCCTTGAATTTGCATAAAATGCTCTCCTTTGTGAAAACTTATCGAACCCAGTACACACAAGTATACACGACTTTTTCTAAAAAATCAAGGTGTTTTGCCCAGAAAACGGTTGTTATTTTGTTTTTTTATGATATAATAATAGCAAGCAATTCAAAACAAAGAAAAGGCAGGGCGGCATTATGGCGTTTGAAGAAAAGTGTATCAAGGCAAACAACGTCTTTCAGGGGCGTATTCTTTCGGTGTATAACGACGACGTTTTGGACGGAGCGGGAAAGCCGTGCAAAAGAGAATGTATCAAGCATCCAGGCGGGGCGTGCGCGCTCTACGTGGAAGGCGGCAAGGTGGCGTTTGTAAAGCAATACCGCTACGTGTACGGCGAAGAAGTGTTAGAGCTTCCCGCAGGGAAGCTGGAAAAAGGGGAAGATCCTTGCCTTGCGGCGCTTAGAGAGCTTGCGGAAGAAACGGGCATCACGGCAAAAAAGGAAGACGCGGAGCTTTTGTTCGTGATGTATCCCACGCCTGGATATACCGACGAGAAGATTTATATTTACCATGTAAAGCAAGGGGAGCAAAAGGTTTCCAACCCCGATGAAGGGGAGTTTGTGGAAACGCTTTTTATGCCCTTGGACGAAGTGAAAACACTTCTTGCAAGCGGAAAGCTGCACGACGCAAAAACGATTGTGGCGTTGCAAGCGTACCTTTTGAAAAATAATGGATAAAGAAACGTAGGGCGGGGGCTTGCTCCCGCCGTAAATAAAAAAGACGGAGTCGCATTTGCGACTCCGTCAGCGTTAAGGAGAGTATTAGCAGCAGCTATTTTGGCAGCAGCAGTTGCAGTTGGGGGTAAGAAGGGACGAAAGCGTTCCGTTCTTATAAAGGCAATACAAAAGCGCTACGATGATGGGCAAGCCACAGCCGCTCAAAACGTTCGAGCAGAAAATGCCGTCCTTGCAACCGAGTACAAGCAGCGCGATTAAAATCCAAAGAGTCGTGTTACCCTGCGTGAAGCAATTCATAAAAAACCTCCTGTGTTAGACCGCAGGGGATATGTACTTTCAAAAACTGCCTGCGGTTTTGTATTTCTAATACATATTATTCGTTTTTTTAAGAAAAGGTGCTGGTTTTTTTGGCAGATACTGCTTTCATTTTCTTGCCAAATGAAAAAAAATGCGGTATAATAGCTATATGCAAATAAATTTCGCGGCGGATATGCGAAAAATCGCAATTTGACCAAACAGGCGGGATTTGCTTGTAAATACAATTTTCTGCGGATACTTACTGGTAGTAAGATTCGACGGGGGTATATCATGAAACGTAATGCGGCGCATACGGTGGCTTTTATCGGGGTCATGACAGCTTTGATGGCGGTGGTGCTCACCTTGGAAACGTACGTGTTTATCTATTTTATTAAGCCTTCCCCTGCATTCCTTTCCATTCCGCTTTTCATCGCTTTGTCGATGTATGGGGGCTGGAAACGTAGCTTTATCGGCGGTACAATCTTTGGGGCTTGCTCGTTCGTGCTTTCTTTCATCGTGGGATATACGGTGTTTTATAATCCGCTCATATCCGTGCTCCCTAGAACGCTTGCAGGCGTGGCAGGGTACTTTATTTTGCACGGACTGACCGTTTTAACGAAGGGCAGAGCAAAGGACGTCGTTCGCAGTGTGGCTGCTGCGTTTACCGTTATCTTGCATACGGTACTTGTGCTTGGCGCGATGGAAATTTTTGCGTCGGGCGGCGCGTTTTTCGATACCGTTTGGCAAACGATTATCGGGGTCAACTTCCTGTCTGAATTCGTTTGCGCAATTCTTTTGACCCCCGTTCTCGTCAGAGTGATGAAAAAATACACGAAGACGCCCGATTTGCTCCCGCTCAGGGAAACCAAGGAATGATAATATGATTATTTGTATCGACATCGGAAATACGAATATTAAATATGCTATCTACGATAAGGACGAGCTGAAAATTTCTTTTCGCGTAGCCACCGATTTTAAGGTGACTTCGGACGAATACGGAAGCCAGCTTGTGAATATGCTGAAAATAAAGGATATTTCCGTATCCGATATCGAAGGGGGCATTATTTCGTCCGTCGTACCTTCGCTTGATTATACCATTGACAAGATGTGTGCGGTGTATTTGAATATTGAGCCGCTCCATATCGCCCCTGGGCTGAAATCAGGGCTGAATATCCGTTGCGACGACGCAAGGGAAGTGGGCGCGGATCGACTTGTCAACTGCGTTTCCGCCATTGTAGAATACGGCAATCAAGGCAAGCCGATGATCGTGATCGACTTCGGCACGGCGACCACCTTCAATATCATCAACGAGCGCAACGAGTTCATCGGCGGGGTTATTTCGCCTGGGATCAAGGGCTCGCTGGATTCGCTTGTCAACGGAACGGCAAAGCTTCCGCGCGTGGAAATTGAAGCGCCTAAGAGCATTATTGCAAAAAATACGGTGACAAATATGCAGGCAGGCATCGTCTTTGGCTTTGCGGGCTTGGTGGAATATATCGTAAAACGCATCAAAAAGGAATTAAAACGCGACGACGTGATCACGGTTGCTACGGGCGGTTTCTCGACGGTTATTTCCAAGGAAATCACCTGTATCGACAAGGTGGACAAGCTGTTGACGTTAAAGGGTTTGAAGTATTTGTACTATTTGAATTGTCCGCAGGAGTGAGCTTGGCGGCAACAAAAAAGGAGTGAATTATGAAAAAAGTAGGCGTTGCTATTTTGGGCGTAGGCGTTGTAGGCGGCGGTACGTTCAAAACGTTGGTTGAACACAGAGATTTTTATCAAAAGACGCAAAACGTGGATATCGTTGTAGAAAACGTGCTCGATAATAACCGTGAGCGCGCTCTTTCCATCGGCGTGCCCGAAGAAATTTTGGCTTCGTCGATTGCGGAAGTGGTGGCAAACCCTGCGGTGGATATCGTCGTGGAAACGATCGGCGGCTGCGGCGTTGCCAAGGATTTTATCCTTGCGGCTTTGCGCCAAGGCAAGACGGTTGTCACGGCGAACAAGGAATTGATTTGTAAGTTCTCGCACGAGCTTGAAAGAGAAGCAAAGCGCAATTCCTGCGGGCTTTACTACGAAGCAAGCTGTGTTGGCGGCGTTCCCATCATTCGTACCCTTTTGGACGGCGTGCAGGCAAACCATATCACCTGCCTGATGGGGATCATCAACGGCACGACCAACTATATTTTGACGCAGATGGCGCAAAGCGGCGCGCAGTACGAAGACGCGTTGAAGGAAGCGCAACGTCTTGGCTATGCGGAGTTCAATCCCACGGCAGACGTGGACGGCTTTGACGCGATGTATAAGCTTTCCATTCTTTCGTCGATGGCGTTCCATACCAAAGTTCCCCACGCAAAGATTTTGCGCGAAGGGATTCGCGAAGTCAAAGCGACGGATATTGCCTACGGCAAGGAGCTTGGATACACCTTAAAGCTGCTTGCAATCGGCAAGAATACTGAAAAGGGGATCGAAGCGAGAGTGCATCCCACCTTCATTCCTTCCAGCCATCCTTTGGCGGCGGTCAACGATTCGTACAATGCGGTGTTCCTGCACGGCGACGCGGTGGAAGACGTGATGCTCTACGGGCGCGGCGCGGGCTCGTTGCCTACGGCAAGCGCGGTAGTCAGCGACGTTATTTTCGCGGCGACCCATTCGGATATCAAGTATTCGACGTTTAAGAATACGGCATCGGCAAGCCCTGAAACCAAGTTTATTTCCAACTTCGAAAGCGCGTACTATATCCGTCTTTCGGTGGACGATACGGCGGGGGTTTTGGCGAAGATTACGGGCATTTTCGGCAAGTACGGCATTTCGATTGTCGAAGTGGCGCAAAAGGGCAAGGAAAACGATACGGATGTAAGAGTGCCTTTGATCATCATCACGCACAAGAGCAACGAAAACGCGGTGAAGAACGCGGTGGCGAAAATCAACGCTTCGGGCATCGGCGTAGTGGAAAGCGTGATCCGCGTAGAAAAATAAAATGAATGCAAAAAAACGGGAAACCTGCGAGGTTGCCCGTTTTTGTTTTTGAAAAATCAATCGTCTTTTTTGGGGTTGTTTTTGTCTGTTTTTTCCTTTTTGCCGCCTTCGTCCTTCGGGGGTTTGTTTTCCGTCATCGTGAAGGAAAACGCCGCGTCGGGGTTCGCTTGGCAAATATCCCGAACAAGCTCGTCCGCCCATTCCTGCTTTAAGGTGAACACCGTGTGGTTTTCGCCGCAATATAAGGTCAGCTTGTGCGTCGTTCTATCGTGCTCAATCGCCGTCACCGTCGCAAGAAGCAGGGTGCTTTTGATAAATCCAAAGCGTGTGATAAGCTCCGTTTTTGTGACGACGTATTCCGATTTGATTAAAATTGACAGAACGACCACCGCGCAAAATACGCATATTGCAATCAAGAAGGGGCTTTGCAAAGCCTGCGTGAAATCCCAGTTTTCGGTGATGGTGATCCGATAAATAGAAAGCCCTGTGCCGATGGCGCAAAGCAAAAGCGCAAGCACGCAAAAAAGAATACTCGCCGTGCTATGACGGAAGGGATAAACCTTTCCCGTATTTTTTGTATTTTTCGTTTCCATAGCCGTATTATACCACGCCGCAAGAAAAATTGCAACCGTACTTGCTTAAATAATTGTGAAATTTCCCATTTCAGGGTTGCTTTTTTCAAAGCTTTGTTTTATAATAACAAGGTAAGGAATTTTGTATTATGGAAGAAACGGTTGAAATAGAGTTTACAAAAGATGAATTGACGGAGAAGCGGGAGAAAGCGCAGTTTGAGCGCATGACGAAAACGCCCATTCCCCGATTGATTGTATCGCTCGGGATTCCGACGATGCTGAATATGATGGTCACGTCCCTATACAATATGGCGGATACGCTGTTTGTGTCAAGGCTTGGCGAACAAGCCGTCGGCGCGGTGAGCGTCGTTTTATCGCTGATGTCGATTATTCAAGCCATCGGCTTTACGCTCGGTATGGGCGCGGGGAGCTTGGTTTCTTCCCTTTTAGGGAAGCGCGACCAAAAAGGCGCGGACACCGTCGCGTCGGTTGCCTTTTATTCGGCGCTGATTATCGGGTTGATTCTAACGGTGACGGGGCTGTGCTTTTTAGATCCGCTCGTGCGGGTTCTTGGCGCGACGGAAGAAGCGGGTGTGGTGAATACGACGCTCGATTATGCGAAGATTTATTCGACGTATATCCTAATTTCCGCGCCGCTAATGTGTATGTCCTTTGTGATGAACAACCTTTTGCGCTCGCAGGGGAAGGCGCTCACGTCGATGATCGGGCTTTGCACGGGCGCAATCTTGAATATCGCGCTTGACCCGATTTTGATCTATGGTGCGAACATGGGCGTTGCGGGCGCGGCGGTTGCCACGATGGTTTCGCAGACGGTCAGTTTTGGAATTTTAATCTTTATCTTCTTCTCGGGAAAGACGATCACGAACATTTCCTTGAAACGCCTTGTGGGATTTTTCCCCGTGCTTTGGGGCGTTGTCGTCACAGGCTTTCCGTCCTTTTGTCGGCAAATCCTTGCCAGCCTTTGTACCGTCCTTTTGAACAATCTCATTCAAGACATCGAAGGGGCGCAGGCGGCGTTTGGAGTCGTACATAAAATCTTTATGCTCGCATTCTCGATTTCGCTCGGGATCGGGCAGGGTTATCAGCCTGTTTTGGGCTACAATTACAGCGCGGGAAAATACGGTAGAGTGCGCTCGGCGTACCATTTCACCTTGCGCTTTGCTACGGCGATTATGGCGGCGTTTGCCATTGTTTGCGCAATCGTTGCGCCGCTATTGATGCGCGCGTTCTTGGAAACCGATTCGGCAATCAAAATCGGTACGGCGGCTTTACGCTTTCAATGTATTGCGATGCCGCTACTGCCCGTCAACTTTATGGCAGGGCTTACCTATCAGGTAGTGGGGAATAAGCTTGCGGCGGCGGTTCTTTCCGTTTCCCGTCAGGGCTTGTTCTATATTCCCTTAATCTTTATCCTGCCGCCGATCGCGCAGCTCACAGGCATTGAATGTATGCAGGCGGTTTCGGACGTTCTGTCCTTCCTGTTTGCTTTACCGTTCACCTTCTATTTTTTGAAGGGCTTAAAGCGCGCGGAGCAGACAGGCGAAGCAAAAAACGTGGGAGAGTATTATGATGGAGAGTAAAAAACGAATATTCGACGATCTTGCCTTGGAAGAAGCCGAGCAGTTTTTGATGGCGTATCAAAGTCAAAAGCCTTGGTATTCGGGGGCGATGAAGACGGTCTGCGCCAAGTTTGAAGTGTTGGACGACGAGTTTGCGATGCTTCGCGGACACGATCCCATTCACCATATCGAAAGCCGATTAAAATCGGTGGAGAGCGCCTATGAAAAGCTTCCTCGTCGCGGGCTTGCGCCTACGGCGGAGAACTTGACGAAGCTCAATGATATTGCAGGCGTGCGCGTTATTTGTAGCTACGTCAAGGACGTATACGATATTGCGGACGTATTCCTTCGCCAAGAAGGGGTGGTTTTGATTCAAAAAAAGGACTATATCGAAAACCCGAAAGCGAACGGTTATAGAAGTCTGCATTTGATTGCTTCCATTCCCGTATGCTTGTCAAAAGAAACTAGGCATGTACCCGTTGAAATCCAGCTTCGTACCATTTCGATGAATATGTGGGCGAGCTTGGAGCATGAAGTTTCGTACAAGGTAAACGCCGATCTTTTGGAAAGCTACCGCGCCGAACTCAAAACGTGCGCGGACGAGATGCACGCCGTAGAAAAAAAGATGCAGGATATTTGCTTACGTATCCGCAGTCAAACGTAGTACGATGAATTACAGGGACGCGAAAAAATTACAAGAGAAAACCAAGAGAAAGATATTCGTAGGTCTGCTCATTGCCCTTTGCGCTCTAATTGCAGGGCTGTGCGTATTCTCGGCGTTCTTTCCCGTAGAGAGCTGGAAATATTATTTCCATTTGCCGTCTGTTGCGGCGCGTGGGGAGCAGGAAACGCGCGTGCATTATCTAAATGCAAAGAACGGTAGCTGTACGCTTGTGGAGCTGCCCGATGGAAAAACGGTGCTTGTCGGCGGCGGTGCGGACGACGGGGAATCGCGAAAGAATATTTTGCGCTTTCTAAACGGGTTAAAGGTTGAGAAAATAGACGCCTTGGTCGTACCCGACACAACGTCGCGCGGCGTAGGTGCATTGCGTGAGCTTGCGCGCTTTTACGAACTTGGTGCGGTGTATCTGCCGCAAAAGGACGGCTCGAACGCCGAGTATTTATCCTTTATCGCCGACTTGGAAAAACGGGACGTTCCCGTTTATCGCGCGGCGCAAGGGGATTTGTTCGTGGGCGACGGCTACTTACTGAAAGTGCTCTTTCCCCTGCTTGACAGTTCTTCCGTTTCGGAGCTTTCTTTGCTTTTGTCCTGCGGTGGCACGGACGTGTTGCTCGGCGCTGGTTGCAGTGAAGAAACGATGGACGTTTTGGCGACGGAAAAGCAAACGGGGCTGATGGAAAAGTGGGGTGTAGAGCTAGACGATTTGGAAATCGTTCAGTTCAAAAGCGGCGTAAACCTGCTTTCCTTGGAGCATTTTATAAAAGCCTACGATTGTAAAATGGCAATCTTTTCCTGCTTGGGCGGAAACGCCTATGCGCCGAGCGAAGCATGTATTTCTCTGCTTTTAGAAAACGGCGCAAAAGCCTATAAAACGTACGAAGACGGATATATCACGGTATCCATTACGGACGATAGCTATACGATTACTACGGAAAAATAATAAAAAACCCACCGCAGTGCGGTGGGTTTGATTTTTGCCTTAACGTTTGTTTTCCAAGAATACGGAAACGTCGTAGTTTTGACGGTAAATCAAATAGGTATTGATGTTCGGGGAAGCAAAGTCCTTCAAAGCAACTTCTTCAAACGTGCCGTCCTGAATTTGCTTTTCCACAAGCTTATAGGGCAAGAAGGCGTAGCCGAGCCCGTTTTCAATATAGGGGAAGAGCTTGGACGTGTTGTCCACTTCCAAACGGAAGACGTGGTTTTTAGGGAAGAGTGAACGAATGTACACGCCTGCATCCGAAAGGGTAAGATCGCACATCAAATAGGAAATTTTCGCAAGCTGCTCTTTCGTGATTCCGTCGGGGAATTCGTTTTTACCCTTTGCGCAAACAAGCGCAACGCGGTCGGTGTCGAACACCTTGCAGGTATAGCCGAGCCGCTTTAAGGGCACGGCGGAGAATACCATATCCAAGACGTGGTCTTGCAAGAGCTGAATAAGGTCGAGCGAATGCCCGAGCATTACCTTGATCGACGTTTCTTGGTTGCCGTCCATACACTTGTCGATGAGCGGCTTTACGTACACTTCGTAGGTGGCGTTGATTGCGCCGATGGAAAACTTGCGCTTATGCGAAGAAACGGCGTTCATTTCTTCGATGGACGAGCTTTCAAGCTCCAAGATTCTTTCCGCAAACGAAAGGAAGATTTCGCCTTCTTCCGTAAGGGTGACCGTTTTCGAGCCGCGGTGGAAGAGCTTTTTGCCCACTTCCTTTTCCAGCTCGCTGATACGGTTGGTGACGGTGGATTGCGCTACGGAGAGTTGTTCTGCCGCAAGGGTGAAATTCTTAACCTTAGAAAGAAAAATAAACGTTCTTAATTCTTCACTATTCATATTTTTGATTATCCTTATCGAATTTCTCTATGGGTTATTATAACACCTATCCGTGCAAAATGCAAGGTCTTTTTGAAAAAAAGTCCTGAGAAAATCAATTTTTTATTTACGGCAACCCGTTGACAAAGTTTTGCGGAAGATGTACAATGGATTTATCCGTTCTAAACCGAACGGAATAAAGGAGTTTTTATGGAGCTGAATACCGTTCAAGAGAACGTGAAAAAAATCAAGGTGCAGCTTGCGGCGGGGAATCCCTTTGGAGAAAAGATCACGCTGGTTGCGGCAACGAAGATGCAGAGCGTGGAAGCGATCAACGCCGCAATCGAAGCAGGGGTGGATGCCGTTGCGGAAAACCGCGTGCAGGAGTTTCGGGATAAAACGGACGGGCTTTTGCCTTGCCCTCAACACTTTATCGGGCATCTGCAAACGAACAAGGTAAAATATTTGGTGGGGAAGATCTCGCTTTTTCATTCTTGCGACCGTTATGATTTGGCGGAAGAAATCGCTCGTCTTTCCGTAAACCGTGGGGTGGTATCCAACGTCTTAATTCAAGTGAATATCGGCAGCGAAATCTCTAAGGGCGGTTTCCCTTTGGAAGAAGCTAAGCAGGCGTACGAACGCTTGAAAGCCACGCAGGGCTTGCGGGTAAAAGGCTTTATGGCAATGCTGCCAGCAGATGGCGATACGTCCTTTTTGGCAGGGCTTGCCGATCAAATGCGAGCCTTGTTTGAATGGGCAAGAGCGCAGGATAAAGAGATAGAGTATCTTTCTATGGGGATGAGCGGCGACTGGAAGCTTTGCGTGGAGCACGGCAGTAATATGATTCGCGTAGGCTCGACCATTTTTGGGGAAAGAAACTACGGCTAGGCAAAACGTAAAGAGTGGAGTTAAAGCATGGAATATACAATCGTGACAGGCGCGTGCGGCGGCTTAGGCGGCGCGTTCGTGCAGGAATTAGCGGAAAAGGGAGAGCCGATGCTCTTGCTTGGACGGAATATCAGCCGCTTGGCGGATTTGCGCGTAAAGATTTGCGCCAAGTATGGGGTTGAGCCGCTCATCTACGAGCTGGATTTAACGGACGAAAAGGCGCGGGGGCGGTTTTGTGAGTACCTTGCGGAAAACGGGATTACGGTCAAGCGCTTGATTAACGTTGCAGGTGCGGACGTGCAAAAGCAGTTTGCCGATTATACGCAGGAAAAGCTTGCCTTTCAGACGCGCGTCAATTTTGAAGGGGCGGCGTCCCTTTGCCTTGCGGTATTTGCTTATAAAGCAAAAACGCTGGAAATCATCAACGTTTCCAGCGTATCAGGCGTCTATCCGATGCCGTATTTTGCGGTGTATAGCGCGACGAAGCGCGCGCTTTGGTCCTTCTCGGTTGCATTAAGAGAAGAATGGAAGGGGCAAGGGGTAAAGGTGACCGCCGTATTGCCCGGCGCAATCCCTACGAGAGAAGATATTAAGGAGCAAATTCAAGGTCAAGGGCTTTGGGGAAAAATGGCGGCGTGCTCGCCTGCCTTCGTGGCGAAAAAATCCTTGAAAGCCGTATCGAAAAACAAGCGTACTTATATCCCAGGATTTTGGAATAAGGTGATGTATTTTTCCACAAAGCTGCTTCCGCTTTCTTGGAAATTGAAGTTTATCGCAAAGCGTTGGAGCAAGATTGAAAAGGACGCTTTTTAGCCTTTTAAGACGAGCGCTTTGCTAAGATTTTACCACTCTTTCCGTCGAGTAGGAAAGCGGTGGTGTTGCCGTTTCTATCCACGACGCCCACGTAGAAATACGTGGCGTCTTCGTATAATAGGCGCACGTATATTTCGCCTAAGAATTCCTTGCCGTTTTGCAGGGATTTTAGAAGCTCTTTCTCTTGACTAAAAACGGCGTCGATTGCCTTTTGCAAGGTCAGTTCGTTGCCGCGAACGGAAGGCAAAGAGAGCTGCTTTTCTTCATCGCAAAAGGTGAGCGCCAAGGGCAAAGTATGCAGCGCCGATACGTTTGCGCCGCAAGAAAAATAGAACTGCTGTTTTACGTTGTCGTAGGAAGCGTCGCCGCCGTATTCTTTGCCGTCTACGCTGAATCGTACCGAGCAGGCTTCCACCCCTTTGGGCAGGGTGATAAAAATTTCCGTTCTATGCGTCAATTCCCCCTTGTAGCCGTCGGCTACGTAGGGGTATTCTTTTTCTACCGATCGGGCTTTGACGGAAAAATCCTTGTCGTTGTAGATAAAGACGTTGCTACGGTATTCGGATACGTACTCAGTCAGGTCGAGAGCCTTATTGCAACCAGAGAGAAATAATGCGCCGAAGGTCAAGCAAAGCGATGAAAAAAGTGTGATGAGAATGCGCTGAATACGCTTGAATGGATTTTTGGTGAATTTCATAGTAGAGTATATGAAAAAAAACAGGAAAAGATACTATCTTTTTTCTTTCATACTGTTGCATTTTTCAAAAAAATATGGTACAATTATATAAATTGTAAGAAGGAGGAAAGGCAATGCGGCTGGATAAGATTGTTTTGAAAGCATTTTTGAAGACGTTGGCGGCGGCGTTGCTTTTGCTCGCGATTATGGTAGGCGTGCTTGCCGTGGCGTTCCCGCATACGATGATGGAGATGACTTATTCGCTTGGAATGGACAAGGCGAGCGTTTCTTTCGCCGTCACTTCTTACGAGAGATTCCATAGAGTGGACTATATCGCAAAGGGCGCGGATACCGCTTTGGCGGCAAAGCTTCATAAGCAGGCGGACGAGTGCTTGGAGCTCTTGATTGCCGACGAAGATTTTATGGAGTATTGCAACACGCGCAACGAATCCTTGCCCGAAGGAGCGCAGGGGACAACCTATCAGGCGTACTGCTATCGTCAGCTTTGCCTTGCAAAGTATATGAGCGGCAACGGCTCTGCGGCGGTGGATCGTGCGATAGAGCTCATGGCAGGGACGTTCGCGCAAGGGAATCCGCTCGTTTCCGTTTTGGCGCAGGCGAGAATGGATAAGGGCGACGGCGTATCTACGGTGAAATCCGTACACGAAAAAATGCTTGCAATGAAGAGCTTGGACGTATATGCGAATTATTCGGTAGACGATAGAGCGTATTTCGATCAAGTATACGTGAGCGTCGAAAAGTGGGCGAACGAATCCGCTTGATAATAGCATAGCGATTAGAACTGATGAAACTGCAACAATGAAGAAGGGAAAATGAAATTTACATTTAAGGAGAACGGTTAATGAGCAGCAAAATTGTGAAGGAAGGCTTGACCTTTGACGACGTGCTTTTGATTCCGCAGGCATCGGACGTATTGCCGCATCAAGTTGATTTGAGAACGCGGCTTTCGGCTAAGCTCCAACTCAACCTTCCGCTGATCAGCGCGGCGATGGATACGGTCACGGAAAGCCGTATGGCAATCGCGATGGCAAGAGAAGGCGGCTTGGGCATCATTCACAAGAATATGTCCATTGAAGAACAGGCTTTGCAGGTGGATAAGGTAAAACGCAGCGAACACGGCGTTATCACCGATCCCTTCTTCCTTGCACCTGAAAACACGGTGCGCGAAGCGTTGCAGTTGATGGAAAAGTACCGCATTAGCGGCGTTCCTATCACCAAAGGCGGTAAGCTGGTGGGTATCCTTACCAACCGTGATTTACGCTTTGAAAGCAATTACGATCAGCCGATTGCCAACATCATGACCAAGGAACGGCTGGTGACTGCGCCCGTAGGTACTTCGCTGGAAGAAGCGAAAGTGATTCTCGGCAAGCATAGAATTGAAAAACTTCCGATCGTTGACGAGCAGGGGTATTTGAAAGGGCTCATCACGATTAAGGATATCGAAAAATCTATTCAGTATCCCAACTCCGCGCGTGATGATAACGGTAGATTGCTCGTAGGTGCGGCGGTTTCCACGGCGGCAAATGCAGTGGAAAGAGTCTCCGCGCTTGTGGACGCGCGCGTTGACGTAATCGCCATCGACACGGCGCACGGACATTCCGCAGGGGTGCTTAAAAAGGTGGAAGAGATCCGCTCTAAGTTCCCCAACCTTACGATTATTGCAGGCAACGTCGCTACGGCGGCGGCAACCGAAGCGCTCATCAAGTCGGGCGCGGATATTGTCAAGGTGGGCATCGGCCCTGGCTCGATTTGTACCACGCGTGTGGTTGCGGGCATCGGCGTTCCCCAGCTCAGTGCGGTTATGGACTGTGCGGAAGAAGCGGACAAGTACGGCAAACGGGTTATTGCCGACGGCGGTATCAAGTACAGCGGGGACATTGTCAAAGCGCTTGCGGCAGGCGGTAGCGCGGTTATGGTCGGCTCGCTTTTGGCGGGTACGCTGGAAAGCCCTGGCGAAGTAGAGCTCTATCAGGGCAGAAGCTACAAGGTATATAGGGGTATGGGCTCGCTTGGCGCGATGGCGGCAGGCAGCAGCGACCGTTATTTCCAAGAAGGTACGAGAAAATTTGTGCCTGAAGGAGTGGAAGGCAGAGTGCCTTACCGTGGTTCGGTTGCGGAAATTATTTATCAAATGACGGGCGGTATTCGTTCGGGGATGGGGTATTGCGGCAAGCACAATATCGAAGAGTTGCGCACGCAATCGGAGTTCGTTCGTATCACGAACGCAAGCTTGGTTGAAAGCCATCCACACGATATTTCCATCAGCAAGGAAGCGCCCAACTATTCGCAGCACTAATAGGGTCACTCGGCGCTTAAAAACGCCGAGTGTCAGTTTTATACTTTATAAATAGGAGAGAAAAAATATGGAAATCGTTTATACCAAAAGACCGCAAATGGAAAGAATCACGACGCTTGCCTTGGCGAACGAGTTTATTGACGACCAAATCGCAAAAGTGCGCGCTCAGGTGGGTGATAGCAAGGTTTTGCTTGCCCTTTCTGGCGGCGTGGATAGCTCGGTTGTGGCGGCGCTTTTGATTAAAGCGCTTGGAAAGCAGCTCGTTTGCGTGCACGTAAACCACGGTTTGATGCGCAAGGGCGAAAGTGAACAGGTTATTGAAATTTTCCAAAACGGCTTGGATGCGAACTTGATTTATATCGACGCGACTGATCGTTTCTTGGATAAGCTGACGGACGTTGCCGATCCCGAAAAGAAGAGAAAGATCATCGGCGGCGAGTTTATTCGCGTTTTCGAAGAAGAAGCGAGAAAGCTGGAAGGCAAAATTTATTTGGCGCAGGGTACGATTTATCCCGACATTGTGGAAAGCGTGGGTGTAAAATCCCATCACAACGTTGGCGGTTTGCCCGACGACATTCATTTTGAAGGCTTGGTAGAGCCCGTACAGCACTTGTATAAGGACGAAGTGCGCGTGGTGGGAAGAGCGCTTGGCTTGCCTGCGGAAATGGTGGATAGACAGCCGTTCCCCGGCCCTGGGCTTGGCGTTCGTTGCACGGGCGCAATCACGCGTGATAGATTGCACGCGTTGCGCGAGTCCGACGCGATTTTGCGTGAAGAATTTGATAAAGCTGGCTTGACGAACAAGGTTTGGCAGTTCTTTACGGTTGTTCCCGATTTCCGTTCTACGGGGGTTAGAAACGGCGCACGCGTATTCGACTGGCCTGTAATCATTCGCGCGGTGAACACCGTTGACGCGATGACGGCAACCGTACCCGAAATTGACTGGGCGGTATTGAAAAAGATCACCGACCGTATCTTGGCGGAAGTATCGGGGGTATGCCGCGTGCTCTATGATTTGAGCCCGAAAGCTCCTGCGACCATTGAATGGGAGTGACAAAATCTACTACAAAAAATGGAAAAATCGGGCGCAATACGCGCCCGATTTTGCATTTTATCGAAAGAAGAGCAAGGATTTTAGGGAAATAGACTTGTAAACTGCTTGCATTTTATTGTTTTCTATGTTATACTATCCTTTGCGAGTCATTATAGCATAGTATGCTATTATAACAACGAAAAGAGATATCAAAAGAGGAATTAAGCATGAAAAAGGTGCAAAAGATTGCGATTATGACGGGCGGCGGAGATTGCTCTGGTCTGAACCCTGTTATTAGAGCCGTTGTGAAAACGGCGATTTTAAAATACGGTTTGGAGGTTGTCGGTATCCGTCACGGCTATCACGGTCTTTACCACGGTGATTTTGTCAAGCTCGGGTTGGAAGACGTTGAAGAGATTATCACGAAGGGCGGTACGATTTTGTACAGCTCGAACAAGGATAACCTGTTCCAGTATCCCGTTAGAGATGAAAACGGGGAATTTGTTCGCGACGAAAACGGCAAGCTGACCTACGAAGACGTATCCGATATCGGCGTTGCAAACCTGAAAAACGCAGGCATCGACGCATTGTTCATCTTGGGCGGCGACGGTACGCTCACTTCGGGCAGAGATTTTGCAAGAAAGGGCGTCAACGTTATTGCAATTCCTAAGACGATTGACAACGATTTGGCTTTCACCGATTATACCTTCGGTTTTGACACGGCAATCAGCGTTGCAACGGACGGTCTTGATAGAGTTCGTACGACGGGTATGTCCCATCACCGTATCATGGTTGTGGAGATCATGGGCCGCGGCGCAGGCTGGATGACTCTTCATGCAGGTATTGCTGGCGCGGCAGACGTTATCTTGCTTCCTGAAATCCCTTACGACATCAACAAGATTGCGGCAAAAATCAAAGCGGACAAGGCGAAGGGGAAGGAATTTTCCATCGTAGCTTGCTCGGAAGGCGCAAAGTCTTTGGACGGCAAGCAGGTTGTTTTGAAGGTGCGTGAAGACAGCCCCGATCCTATTCGTTTGGGCGGCGTTGGTATGCTTGTAGCGGACCAGCTTGAAAAGCTCGTTGGCTCGGAAGCAAGAGCAACCACGCTTGGGCATATTCAGCGCGGCGGTGTGCCTACGGCGCACGATAGAGTGCTTTCTTCCCGTTATGGCTATGCGGCTGTGGAGCTTTGCATGAAGGGGGATTTTGGCAAGATGGTCACGTTGCAGGGGGATGAAATCAAATCTGTTTCCTTGGAAGACGTTATCGGTAAAAAGACGAAGAACGTCGATCCGAAGGGCGAGCTCGTGACGATGGCAAAGGCATTGGGCGTTTGCTTCGGTGACTAAAATTAACGATTAAAAAAGAAGGCAATATTGCCTTCTTTTTTCACTTTTTATACGCGCGCGTGCATACAATATAACATAGGGAGAAATCCCGATACATCGGAGGAATATCTTTATGTGTACTTTTTGTCAAAATAGTGCGCGCAATTATGGCGGCGCGTACGGTTGTCAAGCTCGCTCCTGCGGCTGTCAAGCTCGCTCCTGCGGTTGTTGCTGCTACAACAATACGGCTTCGAACGGTACGAACGTAAATACGGGCGTTTCCAATAGTTGCTGTGGTTGCCAGTACGTCACTTTCCCTGTGACGGGTACGGCGTACGTGCCTACTTCGGCGATTCGTTTTGTTCCGAATTGCGGTTGGCTCGGCAATTTGAGCGGCAATACGAGCACGGGCTCTACGTCTTCGGGCTGCAATAGCTGCGGCTTCGGTAGATGCGGTGGCGCGGCGGCGTATGCAAACTATAACGAAGATTATTACGCAAGACAGTACGGCTTGAATAACTGATTTTTGATAGCTTAGCAGAGCCAAAGCTCTGTGAGCGGGGAAGGCGGTGATTTTCTCACCGTCTTTTCTTTTAGAAAAGGGAAAAAGCGGGCATACTTGTAGGTATGGGACGTTGGAGAAAGGCTTGGGGGTATCTAAGCAAACAATTACGGCTATTTAGTAGAAAGAAGTGTACGACGCTTGCGGGTACGCTTGTGTTTTTCTTGCTGATGTCAATGGTGCCGATGCTGTTTTGGGCAACCTTGCTTTTGGGAAAACTGCCCGTGGACGTCACCCTTCCCGTTTCTTTGCCTGGACTGGACGAGATCGGCGGCTTGCTTGATTATATTCGTCAAGAAGCGCAAAACGCAACGTCGGGCGCGTCCGTTTTTTTGTTGCTGACTAGCTTATATTCTGCCACCAACCTGTTTTACCAAATGCGAAAGAGCGGAGAGATTATCTATCAAAGTCCCTATCTCGGCAGGGGGTTGAAAACTCGATTAGGAGCGGTGTGGCTGTTGTTTTTGGTGCTTGCCTTGGTGCTGCTCACCGTACTTGCCTTTTCCATTTTGTCTTTCTTTCTATCCCGTTTTCTCGAAGGGGGGTGGGAAACCGCCGTTCGCTACGTCTTGCTTGTCACTCTTGCCTTTTTGTTGGTGCTCTTTTTGAACCTATACGTTTGTCCGTATAAAGCGCCTGCGCGTTCCTTCCTTTTAGGTTCGTTTCTCACGGTGGTGGCTTGGGCGGTGGCAATCGTCGGGTTCGGAATTTATTTAACAATCGGCAACGTCAACCGCTTATACGGGGCGCTTAGCGCCGTTATCGTATTCTTGCTTTTTCTATACGTATTAACCGTTTGTTTTGTGGCAGGGGTGATTTTTAATAGCGAACGAGTACTATCCTATAAAAAGCCGAGAAAATAGCTTTCACCGTGTAATAATTTACAACATTCAAGAAATATTTTGATATAAAATTTTGTAAAAAGCCGTTGCGAAAGCCGTTTTGGTGTGTTATAATAAGGCTACTGAAAACAAAAGGGGTATACTTATGACGGAATGCACGAAACAGTATAAAGCAGTTGCGGAACAATTTGCGCTCGAAGGGGAAGTTTTAGAGATCGCACCCTACGGCGAAGGACATATCAATTTGACGTTGCTTGTTGTCACGGACAAAAAGCGTTATATTATGCAAAAGATGAACACGAAGGTGTTCCCCGATCCCGTAAGCCTGATGCGTAATATTTGCGGCGTGACCGAGCATTTGCGCGCTCGCGGCATCGAAACGCTGGAAGTAATCCCCACCAAGAAGGGGGAAAGCTTTATCCACGGCGAAGAATGCTACCGTGTGTATGCGTTCATTGAAAATACGGTCACCTATCAAAAGGTGACGGATGCGAAGGTGTTCGAAAACTCGGGTAAGGCGTTTGGGGAATTCCAAAACTACCTTGCGGAGTTCGACGCGTCCCAGCTCACTGAAACGATTGCTCGTTTCCACGATACGCCCAACCGCTTTGCAAACTTTAAGGCGGCTTTGGAAGCAAACGCTTTTGACCGTGCAAAGGATTGTCAGGAAGAGATTGCGTTCATTTTGAGCCACGAGCATACCTACGGCAAGGCGATGGACGGCTTGCGTGACGGCTCGTTGCCTTTGCGTGTCACGCACAACGATACCAAGCTCAACAACATCTTGATGGATGCGGAAACGAACGAAGCGCGCGCGGTAATCGACTTGGATACCATTATGCCTGGTTCGATGCTGTACGATTTTGGCGATTCCATTCGCTTTGGCGCGTCTACGGCGGCGGAAGACGAAAAGGATTTATCCAAGGTGCATTTTGATATTGATTTGTTTGCCGCTTATGCTAAGGGCTATTGCGGTGCAGTAAAGGCAAGCATCACTGAAAAGGAAAAGGAAT
>SVIJ01000022.1 GCA_015069565.1 Clostridiales bacterium | reverse complement strand
CACCGCCCCAAGCGGTGAGAAGGATAATGCTTCTTGAAGGGCAATTTCCACGTCGGGGCAAAGCTTTGCCGACGGCAGGTATAGATCGTTCATCAAGCACCTGCCCACCGCCTTTGCATCGTTTTCGCGCAAAGCGGCAATCGCTTTTTCCGTTGCGCCCATAGGATTGTCCACCGCGTACAGTTCATCGTAGGCTCGATAGCTCCCCCCTGCTGAAACGCCGCTTTTCGGGCAAATCATCAGCAGGTGCAAAGGCTCGATTTCCCCTTGGATCGGGGTGATTTGCTCCCCCCTGCCCTGCATCCGCGCATAGCCGCCTTTGAGCATAAACTTCACGTCGCTGCCCAAGCTTTCGGCAAGCTCTTCAAGCTGTTCATCCGTTGCCGCGCCGTAGAGCTGTTGCATTGCAAGCAACACCCCCGCAATATCCGCAGACGAGCCGCCCATGCCCGCGCCGATAGGAATATCTTTGAGAATACGAATATCCCCGCCGTCCGTACCAAACCGCTCCGAATACCGCTCTGCGGCAATTAGCGCATTGTTCTTTTCAGGGGGGATACTCTCGCTCCCCTGCCCGTACGACCAAATAGACGACAGCTTACCCTTTTTCTTCCGCACCTTGATCACGTCGAACAGATCGACGCTTACCACCAAGGAATCAAGCAAATGAAAGCCCCCGTCCCTGCCGACGATTTCGAGCGTTAAATTGACTTTCGCGTGCGAGCGCACTCTTGCCGTTATCATAGCCATAACTCCAAAATCGGCGGCGAGATAGCCCCGCCGCCGAAAATCTCTTATATATTGTACCATATTTTCCGCGAAAATACAATACTTTATATTGTATTCTTCCCCTATTTTTGCAAATTTTCCTTCTTTTGCCGATAGACGAAGATGCGTTCGTCCCCCTTCAACGGGAAGGTGAGCGCAGGGTTTGCCGCGCGAAGCTCGTCGGGCGAAAGCGAAAGCCGCTTTGCCGTCGTCCATAAATCGTCGCCACGCGTCGGCATATATACGGACACCGCACAGGTGCTCGCTTGCTTTTCTTCCCCTTCCGTCACTTCGGCAAGGTAGACCGTTTCACAGTCCTTATAAGGCGTGATGCGAAGCTTGATCGAAGCTTCCCCTTCCACTTCGCCGCTCGCACGAATACGAATCCCAAACCCGTACACGCACCCTTCCACGTCCACGGACGAGCCGTCAATTTCCACAGGGAACAGGAAAGGCAAGGATACGTCGGCGCAGGCATAACCGTCTTCCTTTTTAAGAAGCGCTTTGCCTTCAATCAGCCCTTGCGCTTCCCAGCCGCGCTCCGAGCATTGCAAGCTGACGTTTACCGTCGGTGCAACGACGGTGATGGCGTTTTGCCCTTCAATAGAGCCGTCAAAAATGGGCGTACCGTGTATCCGTTCGGTCACGATTTTCTCTTTCATCGCGCACCTGCCCACCACTTTTTCAAATTTAAGCTCCGTTTCTCGTGCCGTGGAGTAAGCGTCCACGCAAACTTCCGTATCCACCCTTTCTTCCACCCAAACGGTGAGTGCAAGGCGATAGGCAAGGACAATTTTGCTCTTTCCGCGCTCTTCATCCGTCGCCGCTTCCACCTGCGTAGAAAGCACTTCGAGCTTTGCCGTAGCCGTCGAATCCACCCCTGCGTTGTCAATGAGCGCCTGCGCCTTTACGGGAATCAACCGCTCGTACGAGCAAAGGCTTCCGTCCGCGCGCAAAACGCAAAAGTGCATACAAAGCTCCCCGTCTACGTCCACCGCGCCGACGTTCGCGCGGACGGCGGTCACGCTCACCGTTTCCGTATGCAATAAAATATCCTGCGCGTAGTCGCACTCAAACTCGTCTTCGTCCTCCACGCTCGCAAAGGCGACGTAGCGGCTGACAAAGCCCTGCGCCTTCTTTTGCGTGAGCAAGCCTTCCCCGCCTGCAAGGTAGGTGTGACGGCGCTCCCCAAAGACGGAAAACGCCCCTTCGACGATGCACGCCGCAATCAGCTGACCGCCTTCTCGGCGCAGCTTTACGTTTTGCGTCTTTAAGCCGCCCACCGCCGTAAAGGCAGGCGCAATCATCGGGTGCTCGGCTTTATGGAAAAACTCCGCACCGCGCTCCGCCCTGCAAATCTCGCCGTTCGCATTCTCATACACAAACGACAAAAGCAGCTTCCCACTATACCGCACTTCCCCGTTCTCGCAGGTTGCTTGCTCTAAGGACACGCGCGGCTGACACACGAGCACCGTAGCAATCTCCGCGCCGCTCAAACGGCACTCTACGATGGATTGCCCAGCCACTTCACACAGAGCGCCGTACGTCGTTTCGTTTTGATAATTCGGTTTCATTTTCAATCCCCCCGCTATAATTCGTTGCCTTGTATGTCTATGCGGCAAAGCAGGGAAATATGTTTATTTTTGGAAAAAATGGGGCATACTACCGTTATGATTAAGCAAAAACGAGATATCAATGCAGTCAAACAAATGGTACAGAGCCACCTTTCCGAGCGAATTCGCGTCAAGGTGGAGCTCGGCAGGAACAAGAGCATGGAATTCGTCGGGACGCTATCCAGCGTCTATCCCGCCTTATTTGCAGTCACGCCCGATGAGAAGGACTTTTTGGGCAAGACGGTGTATTCCTATTCCGACGTCTTATGCGGCACGGTGAAGCTGAAAAAGATTTCGTGAAAAAGACTACTCGCAAAAAAAAGGCAACAAAAAACGGAGCGTTTTCACGCTCCGTTCTTTTTATAGACAGAGTTTATTCTTGCACGATTTTGTCGCCCGTTTCGCCACCTTCGACCACGTCGGAAGCAATTTCATTTTCCGCAGGTACGTTGATGGATACAATCGACGTCGAGAACTGTGCAATCGAAACGTTCATGCTGATTACCGCATTACCGATACCAGTCTGCTGCTTCACAGATTGATCACCGTTTCCAATCACCTCGAAGATATCTACGTCCATATCAACCTTTGCGCTGTAAGAAATACCCGTCAAAGCCGTATTGTCAGCGTTGAAGCTGAGTGCGCCGCCAACCTTCAATTCTTTAAGCGTAATGGGAACTTCCACATTTGCGATACCAAGTTCGGAAATGGGAACGTCCTTCATTTGGGTCAAGTTCGTAAGGATT
This sequence comes from Clostridiales bacterium, assembly GCA_015069565.1. Classification (GTDB taxonomy): domain Bacteria; phylum Bacillota; class Clostridia; order Christensenellales; family Borkfalkiaceae; genus Scatosoma. The sequence continues at coordinate 21,715 of SVIJ01000022.1, read as the reverse complement.
TGACCAACGTAATCTACGGGCTCAGCGGGAGCTTCCACTTCTTCGTTCGCGGGCTCAGGCTGCGCGCTTGCGCTTGCGATTACACTATTGATAAGGTCCTTCATCGTAATCTGATCAAGCTGATATTGCGTCTTCAAAGATTCGATTGTCGTATCCTTAATCATCTTAACGTTAGCCGCAATTTCTTGATCAGACAAACCAGCCGCCTTCATGACCGCCGCAAGGAATTCCGTTTCCGCGAACTCGTTCTTCACTTCTTCCAAGCTCTTGCCGAAGTTCGTCTTCGCAAAGTCATCCAAAATTTGAACAGCATCAGCCGCCGTCTTTGATACGAACGTAGACGCATCGTTTACAAGCGTAGCGTAGGTGATAGGCAAGCCAGCTTTTGCCGCCGTTTCGTTCACGAACGTTTCCAGCGTCTTGTTGCCGTCGATTGCTTCAATGTAGTTCACCCAGTCCATAATGAAAGAAGCAAAATCAACTTCCATGCTGAGCGTGCCGTTTTCTACCTTACCCGTGTTGATGATCTCTTCGATGCTGAACGCGAATGCTTCGTCCATTGCATTTTGGAAATCCACAACCTCCTTCGTCCCGAAGATCGCTTCAATATTTTCCCAAGCGATACCCATTTGGGTTTCTACGATTTCTTCTACGTCCACAGGCATACCGATATCCTGCTTCGTCCAAAGAGGCAATGCAGTGCCATCTGCTTCGTACGTTCTCGTGTACAGATACTGACCACCAAGAATCGCTTCGGCAACTCTGGTTTCGTTTTCTTCTTCCACGTCGCCTTCGGTCATTTCCGCTTTCAGCGAAAGTGCATACGCACCGTTTGCATCTTCACTGATTACGATTTCCGCGCTCATATCGATGTTTTCTACACCTTCAACTTGACGGTTCATATCCATCGTCGTCGCAACGCCTTGAATACCCGCAGTAATCTTCAAGCTCTTCGTCGATTCAAGCGTCGAGTTTACAGCCTGTACGTACTTTTTAGCCGCTTCGGAAGCAACCAAATCCCCCGTGGGGGTACTGTCGTCAGGCGTGCTATCGCCACCTTTATCACCGCACGCCGCAAAGGGTGTGAGCATCGTTGCCGCCAAAAGCATACTTGCTACTTTCTTCCAAGATTTCATAAATTACCATCTCCTTTTTGTTTTTTGCCGTCTAATTTTTAACGGCACTTATCTACAAACATTATATGTTTGTGAAAGTATTATAGCATCACTTTTTATATTTGTCAATACCCTTTTTTAATTTTTTTTCTTTCCATCTGTTGGAAGATTACGCCTACGCGTAGTGAATATAGACGGCGCAATGCAATCGTCTTGCTTCTCGCGTTTTATAAAAAAGGCGCATTGTATGAAAAAAGCCTTGCGAGAAAGCAAGGCTTTTTAGCGTTTTTATACCGCCGTTTCGGTTTGTTTTCCGCTCCGCAAAGCAAGGATTGCCGCCGCAAGCGAAACCACTGCGCCAAACGTAATGATTACGCCCCAAAGCAGCTGGTTTGTATCGAAATACGTAATCGCGAAGAACATACCTGCGCCCGCCGCGATAATCGAAAGGACTAAGTTCGTCACAAGCAGGGCTTTATGTACCGCATTCCCTTTCTTAAACACAATGCACCCAACGACCACGTGGAAGATTGCCGAAAGCCCTGCCGTAGGGTACTGAATCACCAGCGACAGCGCAAAGACGATGGCAAGCCCAAACGCATCCCCAGCCGCAGTATCTTCGTTGATCGTAATATCAAATACGCTTACGTCCAGCAAAATAAATACAAGTGCTAAGACGTACACAACCGCCGCAACAATCTGCATAATTCCAACCATACGCAATTTCTTTTCCATATTTTCACCCCCTATTGTTTGATTTATTCTCGGCGGGAGCAAGCCCCCGTCCTACGTTTGCCAACGGCAAACATATCGCTATGCCAAAAGCATAATATCGCTTACCGTAGGGAAATATCGCTACGCCATAGGCGTAATCTCGCTTGTCTGCAAAGACAACTTTTCCCCCTAAAAAACATAGTCCAACGCGTAGACGGCGTCGGACTATCCTTTTACAAATTATTTGCTTTTCAAAACCGTCAAGATTTCCTGCAAAAGTACGGTGTTTTGCATCGCCTTTTCTTCCGCAGCCGCCTTTTCCGCCGCCGCAGCCGTTGCCGCCGCTTCTGCCGCCGCCGCTTCTTCCGCTGCCTTCGTTGCCGCCGCTTCCGCTACTCTTGCTTCGTAGATAGCCTTCGCTGCCTTATATTTTACCTTTTGTTCTTTCTTGATCGCAAGGATTGCTTTCTTCACTTCTCTCTTGCCCTTTACTTCGTCTTCCGCCTTATCCTTTGCCGCGTTCAAGCTATTGATAACGCGCACGATCGAGAAGAGCACGAATGCAATCAACAAGAAATTGATGATTGCGCTGATGAACGAACCCCAGTCGATATAGATCGAGTTTGCAAGATCCACCGTTTGACCAGTCACCGCGCCGTTTGCATCCAAAACGTCCTTATACGCAGGGGAAAGCATCGTAATTGCGCCTTCCAAGCCGTTCTTGCCGATGATCAATGCGATCAACCAGTTGATCAAGGGCTTCAAGATAAAGTTCGAGAGCCCGTTTACAATCCCCGTGAACGCGCCGCCGACGATAACACCGACGGACATGTCGAGCACGTTGCCACGCGTGATGAACTTCTTAAATTCAGCAAAAAACTTGCTGATAGCACTTTGTTTCTTTTCCATTTCTTTTGTACCTTCCTAATTCTTCTTTCGCGTGATAACCGCTACTAACCTTATTTTACAATATAAAACGTGTTTCGTCAATGCTTGAACGTAAAAAAATAAAAGAAAATCCGAAAAAAATCAGATTTTCTTTTGAAAATGAGAGTATTTTTTACATTTTCGGCGTTTTTTGGAAGTACCGTTTTAAGCTCTCGACTTCCTTTTGCAGCTCGTCCCCCATCGCAAGGAACGCCGCCCGCGCTTCCTTTCGCTCTACTTTTTCGCCCCACTTTCGATACCGCTCGGCAAGGCTCTGCTCAAATAAAAGCATATCTAATAAGGTATCTTTTTCGTTTAACGTGACTTCCCTTTTTTCAAGCCTCATCTTCGCCGCTCTCCTTTTCCGTCTTTTCAGGCATTTCACCGTCTAGCTCGGCAAGCCGTTGCGCACGCTTAGTATGCCGCTCCGCCAAGCCCTGCATGTACTGCGCCAGCTCTTGATCGGTGAGTGTCCTTCCGTATACGCTCGCCTTGCGCGCCGCAAGCTCTTCCACCCTTTTCAAGCATTTATAATCCATAAAAAATCCCCCTTTTGCTCAGCTTGGGCAAAAGGGGAACAAATTATACGTCAATCCTTTTTGTAATAATCGCAAACCGCCTGCAACGGACACGCCGCGCAATCGGGCTTTTGCGAATGGCAAATCTGCCTGCCGTGGTAAATGAGCCAGTGATGCGCCTTCGCCCAGTCGGATTTGGGAATGGCTTTCATCAGCCCCAGCTCCACCTTTTCAGGCGTGTCGCCTTTTGCGAGCCCCAAACGGTTGCTCACGCGAAAGACGTGCGTATCCACGGCAATCGCCGCGCCGCCAAACCACACCGAATAGACGACGTTCGCCGTCTTTTTTCCGACGCCTGCAAGGCTCATCAGCTCTTCAATCGTCGAAGGAACTTCGCCGCCAAACCGCTCGACAATGTCGCGGCTCGCCGAAAGAATATGCGCCGCCTTGTTGCGGTAAAATCCACAGGAAAAGATATACTTTTCCAAGCCTTCCTGCGAAAGGGTGAGCATCTTTTCAGGGGTGTTATGCTCCTTAAAAAGCTCGCGCGTGACGATGTTTACACGCGCGTCCGTGCATTGCGCGGAAAGCACCACCGCCACCAAAAGCTCGTAGGCGGTCGAGTATTCGAGCGCAGGCTTCGCGTCGAAATATTTTTCTCCCAGTATGGCAAGCGCCGTTTTTTTCTCTTGCATGTTCATATTTCTATTATACACGCTCGCGCGCAAAAAAGCAAGCAGATTGCTTCAATACATTGAATATAACACCAAGCCGCTCGGCGTATATTCCATACGGTAAAAACCCTTAAAGGAAGAATACTTCCCCAGCCTAAGCACCGCCTTCACTCGGGGGAAAAAGCGAAAATCAAACTGCACGCAAAGCCCACAGCCGATCTTGGCTTCCTTCGGCGCAGGCGCTGTTTCGCAAGGGATACCGTAGGTGCGCAGTTTTTGCGCAAAATCCATGCTTTGCGCACGAGAACGAAAAATTGCCAGTACCGTCATTTTTTGTCATACCGTCCTTGTCTTTGGAATACTATATTGTATGAAAATCCATATTTGAAAGGTGCGTATATGATCTATCTTGACAACGCCGCAACAGGCGGCGAAAAGCCCGAAAACGTCTTAACCGCAGTACAAGCCGCCCTGCGCCTTTGCGCCAATCCAGGCAGGGGCGCGCATCGGCTTTCCGTCACCTACCTTGCAAGCGTACAAGCCTGCCGCAAGGCTCTCGCAAACTACTTTGATTGCCCCGATCCCGATCGTGTAATCTTCACTAAAAACTGCACGGAAGCTCTGAATATCGCAATTTTTGGAACGCTCAAAAAAGGCGATCACGTAGTTGCCACCTGCTTGGAGCATAATTCCGTTCTTCGACCCTTACAAGCCTTGAAAAAACAGGGGATCATCGAATACGATATTTGTCCACTCGAAAAAGGGCAAATCTTCCCCGAGCGAATACGCGCCCTGCTTCGCCAAAACACAAAGGCGGTGATCGTCACCGCCGCATCCAACGTCACAGGCTACTCCCCAGACCTTGCCGCTATTCGAAAAATCCTGCCCGAAAACGTCCTGTTTTTCTGCGACGGAGCGCAGGGCGGCGGGCATATTCCATTGAAAATGTCGGGGGCAGGTATGGATGTACTCACTTTGGCAGGGCATAAAGGTATGCTTGGGATACAGGGCAGCGGCGTCTTGCTTTTCTCCGAGCGGATTAACCCCGCCCCCTTTGCCTACGGCGGTACGGGCTCGGTGAGCTACACGCTCGATATGCCCGATTTTTACCCCGACGCCTTGGAAGCAGGCACACTCAATTTTCCTGCAATCGTATCCCTGTTTGAAGGGGTGAACTATCTCACCGTTCACGAAAACGAAATTGCCGAAAAGCTAAAACGGCTCACCGCGCTGACCATTCGCGGCTTGAAAAAGCTTCACGGCGTCAGGGTGTACTCACAGCCGAATCCCTGCGGCATCGTCGCGCTCGGGCATGAAAGCCGAGCGTCCGAGTACCTTTCCATGCTTCTATCCAAAAAATACGACGTCGCCACACGCGGCGGCTTGCACTGCGCTCCGCTTGCCCACGAATGCTTAGGCACGGCAGACGGCGGACTTTTGCGTATTTCCTTCGGGCATCAAAACACGGAAAAGGATGCGGAAACCCTGCTTTCCGCGCTCGATGCCATTTTACAGGACGCCTAAACCCCTACAATTTTTTTAGCCGTTCCACCACCTGCTGTAATTGCTTGCGTTGCGCGCTATCAAGCATAGGCGAAAACTGCTTGAAAAACTCGTCTATTTCTTCGTTGGTGAGCGTACCTGCCTTCTTTGCCTTTTCCGCTTCGGCAAGGATTTGCAAAAAAATGCCCGCGCTGCTTTTTCCATCGTATGCGGCTGCTAGCTTTTTCGTAAGCTCCGTTGCCGTTTGTTCTTCCTTTGTCTTCGGCGTATGCGAACGCAAATTCTTCATAATCTACCCCCTAAACGGTTTTTTAATATCCTATTCTTAGAGAACGAAAAAAGGTGCAAGCGCATATACTAAAAATATGGAATTGCTCATTTTGATTATCTTATACTACCTATCGCAAAACCCCGATTTTGAACGCTCAGTCAAGCCGCTTTTGGGGGAATTAAAGAACTCCGAGCAGGCGCTCAAATTTTTGGAAGAGTTGTCGCAGTTTTCCAAGCTATTTTCCGCTTTCAACGGGCAAAAGGAAGGGGGCATGTCCGAGCCAAAGGGGGAAAAGAAGGAACAACCCGAGCCGCCAAAAGCAGAAAAGCCACAAGGCGAACCATCCCCCACCGCAGGGATTGCGGACGGATTTATCGAAGACCTTTTAGAGCGGTATTTCAAGCGCACCCCCAAGTAAACACCACCCGTTCACGCAAAAAAAAAGAGCCATATGGCTCTTTTTTACATTCCTAAAATTTCTTTCTTCTTTTTATCAAACTCTTCCTGTGTAATAATCCCTTCATCCAACATTTGTTTCAATTTCTGCAAAGTTTCTAATTGATCATTTGATGAAAGTTGCTTTTGTTCAGATTTTGCAGGTGGAGCAGATACAACACCTTGTATCGCACCTAAAAGTCCTTTTGCTATTCCTGCACCCTTTTTCGCACCAACAACGCCTTTGAAAAAACCACCGACACCTGTTTTCACCGCTCCAACAGTATCCACCCCCAACGCATCATCCACTACGGCGACCGTGTCTTTTACTTTTGACGCACTACGCTCAAACGATGTTTTCTGGGTGAGCAAATCCAAACATGCTACAACAAATTTATGAGCATCTCTTTTGGACTCAAAGGCAAAAACAATTTCTCTATCCCGCATAAATACTTCCACAAATAAGCCTTTTTGCTTTACCTGTGGCTCGTTATGATACACTTTTATATCACCAATCGAAAATTCAAATACTTCAAATTGTGCTTTTTTAAATAATTTTTTTATCTTATTTATCACTACAATCGCATAATTTGTAAGAAATAATTGAACTTTACCCTTTTCCCCACGGACACAAACATTTTGATTTTCAAACAAGATTACTTCATCGCTCTTTAATTCGTAATGTTCCATCTTTTGTCTATCCTAAATATACTAATTTTTAGTATTTTTATTATACTACTAATTTTTCGTAGTGTCAACTAATTTTTAGTAGTTTGGGCTAAAATAGAACTATGGAATATAGCATCGGCAAAAAAATTAAAGAACTGCGGAAGGAAGCAGGGCTCACACAAAAACAGGTAGCCCAAATGCTAAACAAATCCGAAACGGGCTTTGCAAGCTGGGAACAAGGTTTATCAGAACCAAGCGTAAACGACCTACGAATGCTGTGTATGATTTTTAACGTTTCCGCAAATATCCTTCTCGGTATATCCGACGACTAACAAACCGCACAAAAAAAGGCAACCACGCAGGTTGCCTTTTTTATTTCTGCAAATTATACAATCGAGAATCCGCCGTTTACGGGCAGGTCGATCCCCGTGACGTACTCGTTCTCTTCTAAGAACACAACCGCCTTTGCAACGTCTTCCCCTTTTCCGAGCCTGCCGACGGGAATATCTTCCGTCAACGCCGCCAAATCGTCCGCCGTAAGCCGCGCGTTCATCGCCGTGTCAATCACCCCAGGGGATACCGTGTTCACGCGAATGCCCGAATATCCAAGCTCGCTTGCAAGCGCCTTTGTAAAGGCAATCAACGCCCCCTTGGACGCGGAATACACGCTTTCACAACTGCCGCCGATTTCTCCCCACACCGACGAAATATTGACGATCAAGCCGCTTTTTCTTTCGATCATCTTCGGCACAGCGTACTTGACGCACAAAAACGCACCGCGCATATTGACGGCAAACAAGTCGTCAAACTCTTCCACCGAAACGTCCTGCACCTGCTTGAACATCGCAACGCCCGCGTTGTTGACGAGCACGTCTACACCGCCGATTTTTTCCAGCGTTGCCGCCACGTCCGCTTCCTTGCGAACGTCCGCGCGGTAGACTTCCAGCCCTGCCGCCCTTGCCTTTTCAGCACTCCTTTCGTCCTTGGAATAGGTGACGCAGGTGCGATACCCTTTTTGCAGGAACGCAAGCGCAATCGAAAGCCCGATGCCGCGCACGCCGCCTGTGACCAAAACCGTTTTCATTCGATACCTGCCCCCTTATAACCCAAGTTTTTCTATGATTTCGTCCGCAATAGAAGCGGGCGTTTTTTCATCGACGCAAACCGCCAAATCGCTAGCCCGTTCATACGCGCTCGAACGCACCGCAAGCAGCTCGTCTAAGCGCGCAGACAAGTCCTGTCCCACAAGAAGCGGCCTTGACGTATCCCCCAAAAGCCGACCTAAAAGCGTTTTCTTACTCGCCTGCAAATAGACAATCCTTCCGCCCTGCTTTAAGAGCCGCACGTTCTCTGCTTTCAACGCCATACCGCCGCCGATGGAAACCACTCTATCCGCGCCGCCATCCGCCAAAGAAGCCGCCACCTCCGTTTCCAACGCACGAAAATACGCTTCCCCTTTTTGCGCGAAAATATCGGCAATTTTGCCGTGTTTTTCTTCAATTAGGCGGTCGGTATCCACAAAATCCCAGCCCAAGCGAGCCGCCAAAGCCCCGCCAACGGTGGTCTTTCCGCAGCCCATCATGCCGCAAAGTACGATATTCATACTCACTTCAAAATATAGCGCAAGCCTTCGAGCGCGGCAAGATAGCTACCTGCGCCAAAGCCGCAAACCGTACCCCTGCACACTTCGGAGATTACCGACTTGTGACGGAATTCTTCCCTTGCCTGCACGTTGGACATATGTACTTCCACAACGGGCAGGTCGATTGCCGCGATAGCATCGCGCAGGGCGTAGCTGTAATGGGTGTATGCGCCCGCATTGAACAAAATCCCGTCGTAGAGCTTGTTCAAAAAGGCTTCGTGGAGCTTATCCACAAGCAAGCCTTCGCTGTTCGATTGATAAAAATCCACTTCGTCGCCATGCGCCGCGCAGTTTGCCGCGATCTTCGCATTGATTTCCGCAAGCGTTTCCGTGCCGTAGACACCCTTTTCACGCAAGCCCGTCAAGTTCAAATTGACTCCGTTTAACACCAAAATTTTCATATGTTTTTCTCCCTTTCGAGATATTTTTCGTAAAGCTGTTCCGCTTCCTGTTCATCGGGCGTTTTCCCCAAGAAATAGCAATCGGCAAAATACGCCTGTAAAAAGAGCATTCCACCGCCCGAAACGGTTTTCAGTCCGCACTCTTTTGCGAGCCGCAGGAACGCCGACTCGGCAGGCTTGTAGATAAGATCCACCGCCACGCTTCCGCCGTCAAACGCGCCTTTTGCAACGGGGGATTTTCCCACGCTCTCGTGCATTCCCACGCCCGTGGCGTTGACGATGATATCGTAGCCGCCCTTTTCAGGATCGTTCGCCGCCAAAACGCCAAGTTCCTTGCACGTTTCTTCCAGCTCTTCCCGATTGCGCCGATAAAGACTAACCGCCGCGCCCGCGTTTTTCAAAGCCACCGCAGTGCTTCTGCCTGCGCCGCCCGCGCCGAGCACGAGCGCGCTTTTGCCGCGCACGTCCACGCCGTGGATTTTCAGCATCATCATAAACCCGATACCGTCGGTGTTGTAGCCGCTCCGCGTAGACGGCACAACGGTGTTCACTGCACCGAAGGCAAGCGCGTCACCTACGACTTCGTCCAAATATTCCATCACGTCGCGCTTGTAGGGAATGGTGACGTTGAAGCCGTCGAAATCCCCCAAAAGATAACGCATCGCGCTATCAAAGCCGCTTGCATCCGTCGAGATTTTCTCGTATTCGAGCTCGTACCCCCACGCCGACAAAATAAAGGCGTGGATCTTGGGGCTATCCGATTGCGAAACGTCCTTCCCGATCAGCGCAAGACGGAGTTTTTTTTCGTTCATTCCGTACATACCCCCAACAAATTGAAGAAATTCGGGAAAGAGATTGCGCAACATTCGGGGCGCAAAATTTCGCCGCCCTTCTCGGATGCGAGCATACCGACCGCCGCCGTCATTGCAATTCTATGGTCCAAATAGCTATCCACCACGCCGCCGACAAGCTTCTTTTTACCGCGAATGATAAACCCGTCATCCGTGGGTACACACTCGCCGCCTAAGCGGTTGATCATCTCCGCCGTCGTCTGAATACGGTTGCTCTCTTTCACTTTCAGCTCCTTGCCGTCGGTGATACGGCTTTCGCCGTCCGCAAACGCCAAAAGCAGGGCAATCAAAGGCAGCTCGTCAATCATCGCAGGAATATCGTCGCCGCCGAGTACAACGGGGCGAATGTCCGATTTTTCCACGAGCACGTCCGCGCGCGCTTCGCCGCCCGAAACGCTACGGTTTTGAAGCGAGTACTTGATCCCCATTTTATCAAACGCCGTCAAAATACCCGTTCTCGTGGGATTGATCCCGACGTTTTTACAAAGGGTTTTTCCCTTCAACGCGCCAAGCGCCATAAAGTAGGACGCGGACGAAATATCCGCAGGCACGTCCACGTCGATTGCCGAAAGACGGCTCTTTTCCACGCTGACGCGGTTGCCGTCCACAACCACCTTTGCGCCCATCGCCGCCAGCATACGCTCGGTATGATCGCGGGATTTGGTGGGCTCTTCCACCGTGGTGACGCCGCTCGCGGAAATCCCTGCAAGCAAAATCGCGCTCTTCACCTGCGCGGAGGCAACGTCGGTGACAATCTCTCGCCCGACAAGCTCCGCAGGCGCAACGTATACGGGCGCATGTCCGTCCGTTGTGCGAACGTTTGCCCCAAGCAAGGCAAGCGGCCGCGCTACGCGTTCCATCGGACGCTTGGAAAGGGACGCGTCGCCAACGAGCGTCGCATCAATTCCCCTGCCTGCTACCAGCCCCGTCAAAAGACGAATGGTCGTGCCCGAGTTGCCGCAACTGAGCTCTCTACCTGCGTGAAAACGCTCCACGCCGCGCACGCGCATCGTCGTCCCATCGACGTCGATCTTCGCGCCGAGCGCGCGCATACATGCGCAGGTGGATACACAGTCTTCGCCGCCGAGCGCGTTGGTAATCACCGCTTCCCCATCAACGCTACTATTCAGCATCAACGCGCGGTGGGTGATGGACTTGTCGCCAGGGAGAGAAAACTCCCCTTCAAAATTGTCTATGTTTGGGATTGAACGCATACCTGCTACCCCCTTTATGATAACTTATTCGCCAATTCTTGCAGCTTTTGCGCATATTCGGAAACGGGCATAGTAAGCAGAGTCCATTCCCCTTCGTCCTTAGCAACGCTCATCACAACGCTCTCATCGTTGACATTTTTCTTGTCCATACGCGCCTTTTCCGCCGCTTTTCCAAGCGTAGAAAGGTCGACCGCCCCCACGGGCGCAAGGGACAAAGCGTTGTCCACAAGGGAAATCAACTCTTCCCCAACCGAGCGTTTGCAAACGCCTGCATCCATCGCAAGCATCGTTTCCAGCTTCATCCCCCAAAGCACGCTCTCGCCGTGGGAGAGCCCGTAGGCAAGCTCAATGGCGTGCCCCGTCGTATGCCCGACGTTTAAGCATTTGCGCTCCCCCGTTTCCTTTTCATCGCGGGAAACCACCCCTGCCTTAAAGCGCACGCTGTTTTCAATGAGCGAAACCGCAAGCTCCTTTGACATTTTGCCACCGTTTTCTCGAAGCGCCGTCAGCGTGCGAACGTCCATCGCGGCGTATTTGACAATCTCGCCGATACCGCATTTCCATTCTCGATCGGGAAGCGTTCCTAAAAACATCGGATCAATCAAAACTTCCTTCGGCTGATGGAACGCGCCAACGACGTTCTTCACACCGCCGACGTCGATTGCCGTTTTACCGCCCACCGAGCTATCCACCATCGCAAGCAGGGTGGTCGGGATTTGCACGCACTCGATTCCGCGCATATAGAGCGCGGCGCAAAGTCCGCCAAGATCGCCTATCACACCGCCGCCGACCGCGAACAGTTTAGACGTTCGTTTCAGCCCTGCCCCCACCATTTTCTCTAAAACGGTTTGCAGGGACGAGAAATTTTTATATGCTTCCCCAGCAGGCAAAACGCAAACGGTTTCCCCCTGCATCCACTTTTCAAAAAACGCGCGGTGCAGGCTATAAACGTTTTCGTCCGTCAAGACGAAATTCTTTTGCCCCTGCAAAAGATAGGGCAGACGAGTGGCAATCACTTCGTCGCCGATGTAGATTGTAGCTACCGCCGACGGGGTTTTCAAATCAATCTTCATGCTTCCAACTCCTGATAGCGAGCGGTCACCTGCTCCATCGTATCGCCGCCCAAACGCTCGGACACGGCAAACGCAAGCACCTGCGCCACCACCGCTTCGGCAATCGTTTCCATCGCCACGATGGCGCAAACGTCGCTACGCTCGGAAGCCGCCTTCGCCGCTTCGCCCGTAGCCGTATCCACCGTCTGCAAGCCGCGCATCAGGGTAGGAATGGGCTTCATCGCCGCGCGAAGAACAAGCTCTTCGCCGTTGGACATACCCCCTTCCAAGCCGCCCGCGTTGTTGCTTTTGCGGTAATATCCCTTTTCTTTACTGTAAAAAATCTCGTCGTGGACGTCCTTGCCGCTTGTTTTCGCAACGCCAAAGCCCATGCCGATTTCTACCCCCTTGACCGCTTGAATACTCATCAAGCCTTGCGCAAGCCGCGCGTCCAGCTTTTCGCCGTACGTCATCACGTTGCCAAAGCCACTCTTCAAGCCGCGCACGCGCACTTCCACCACGCCGCCTGCCGTATCCCCTGCCTGCTTCAAGACGGTGATTTTTTCCTTCGCCTGCGCCGAAAGCGCACGATCGACCATCCCTGTTTCAGGGTCTTTGCCCGTGCGAACGGCATCAAAGGCATATTCCTTTTCATCGGCAACGCCGCAAATTTCGCGCACGTAGCCTGTGATTTCCACGCCGAGCGCGGAAAGGTACTGCTTGTACACGCCGCCAGCCGCTACGCGGATTGCCGTTTCCCTTGCGGAAGCGCGCTCTAAAACGTTTCGCGCATCGTCTTGGGCAAACTTCTTCATCCCCGTAAGGTCGGCGTGACCAGGACGAACCTTCGTCAATGCCTTCGCCGCCATTGCCTGTTCGTCGCAAGCGCCATCCGACATACACGATTCCCAGTTCGCATAGTCCTTGTTGTAAATGCAAAGGGTGACGGGGCTGCCCAACGTTTCGCCGTTGCGTACACCCGTCAAAATCTCAACGCGATCCTTTTCAATCTTCTGTCTGCCGCCGCGGCCATAGCCGCTTTGACGGATTGCAAGATCTTCCTGTAAGCGTTCGATATCCAAATGCAAGTGCGCAGGCAAGCCTTCCAAAATCGCAACGAGCGCCTTGCCGTGCGATTCCCCTGCCGTTGTAAGCTTCATCATAGTTCTACCTTCTTTTTAGCAATGTGTTTCCACCGTATATTCGCCGCCGACGTAATCGACGAGCACCTTTTCCCCCGAACGGATATTGCCGAGCAAAATCTCTTCGGAGAGCTTATCTTCAATGCGGCGCTGAATCGCCCGCTTCAAGGGCCGCGCGCCGTACTGGCTATCATATCCTTCCTGAACGAGCGCACCCATCGCCCTTTCGGAAACGGTGAGCGTAATCCCGCGCTGTTCGTACAGTCGCTTTGCAAGCGAAGTGACCATCTTTCCGCCGATAATCGCCGCGTCGCTCTCGGAAAGCCTATGGAAGACAATCACGTCATCCATACGGTTCAAGAACTCGGGACGGAATTTTTCTTTGAGCGCCTTAGTGATGTTTTCCTTCATCTCGTCGTACTGCTTTTGGTCGGTTGCGCTGTCGGTGATGTCACTCCCGAACCCATACGCGCCCGTGCGCTCGGTCTTGGGCAGGGACGCACCGACGTTGGACGTCAAGATGATCACGGCGTTTTTGAAGCTCACCGTTCTGCCCTTGCTGTCCGTAAGTCTGCCGTCGTCCAAGATCTGCAAAAGCAGGTTGAACACGTCGGGATGCGCTTTTTCGATTTCATCGAAAAGAATGACGGAATAGGGCTTAGTCCGCACCTTGTCGGTGAGCTGACCGCCCTGACCTTCGTCAAACCCGACGTAGCCGGGCGCAGCGCCGATGAGCTTAGACACCGACTGCTTTTCCATATATTCGCTCATATCCAAACGAATCATCTGCTCTTCACTGCCGAACAGGTTTTCCGCAAGCGCCTTGCAAAGGTCGGTTTTCCCCACCCCCGTGGGCCCGACGAAGATAAACGAGCCGATCGGCCTAGCAGGATCTTTCAGCCCTGCGCGCGCCCTGCGAATAGCTTTTGCCACCGCCGACACCGCTTCGTTTTGACCGATAATCCGCTCATGGAGTTTTTCTTCCAAGCGCATCAAGCGTTCCCCTTCTTCTTGGGATATTTGCGTAAGCGGAACGTTCGTTCTTGCCGCAACAATGCAGGCAACCTGCTCCTTGCCGATGCCCATTCTGCCGTCGGGCAAGCGCGCAAGGCTCTGCGCTCGAAGCAATGCTTCCTTCTTTTCATTTAACCGCACAAGCTCTTTTTCAATGCGAGCCACCGCTTCATCGTTGTACGTGCGTTTCGCGTGCGCCAAGGCTTCTTCCACCGTCAAAATTTCGACGGAAATCGCCTTCACTTCGTCGCTCTCCGCGCCGCAAATTCTCGCGCGAGCCGCCGCTTCGTCGATCAGGTCGATTGCCTTATCGGGCAAGAACCGATCGGGAATATAACGCACGGAAAGCTGTACCGCCGCTTCAATCGCTTCGTCGGAAATGGCAATTCCGTGGTGACTTTCGTACCGTTCGCGCAAGCCCTTCAAAATAGCAATCGCGTCCTTTTCCTTCGGCTCGTCCACGGTCACGGGCGTAAATCTACGTTCGAGCGCCGCGTCCTTTTCGATGTATTTTCTGTATTCTTCAATCGTCGTCGCACCGATCAGCTGCAAATCCCCACGCGCCAGCATCGGCTTTAAGATGTTCGCCGCGTCCATGCTGTTCTCCGACGATGCGCCTGCGCCCACAATCGTGTGGATTTCGTCGATGAAGAGAATGATATTCCCGTCCGCCATCACCGCTTCGATAACGTCCTTGATGCGTTCTTCAAACTCACCGCGATACTTCGTCCCTGCAAGCATGCCGGGCACGTCCAAGGAAAAAATCGTCTTGCCGATGAGCTGTGAAGGCACTTTTTCTTGAACGATCAGGGTCGCCAAGCCTTCGATAATCGCGCTCTTGCCCACGCCCGGCTCGCCGACCAAAACGGGGTTGTTTTTGCTCCGTCGAGAAAGCACCTGCGTGACGAGCTCAATCTCTCTTTGTCGACCGATCACAGGATCGACCTTGCCGCGCAAAACCCGTTCGGTCATATCTATGCCGAACGCTGCCAGACGCTCCATCGCCGTGGAACGGCGGGGCGTTTTGCGCTCCGCAAACCATTCCCCTTCAACCGCCGCATTTCCGCGCGGAGCAGGCTTTGCCTGCCCAAACGGCGCGTCACTAGGCTTTTCCGCCGTCTTGCCCGCCGCCTTTTGCTTTTCCAAAATCACCGCTCTTGCCGCGCTTGCCAAACGGTCTATATCAACGCCGAGCTTGCGAAGAATGAGCACCGCATAGGCGTCCCGATTATCGAGAATGGACAACAAAACGTGTACCGTACTCGTAGGCAAGCCCTGCTCCTGCGAAGCCGTCATTGCGCGCAAGAAAATTCGCTTCGTCCGTTCGGTCATGCCCGACGCAGGGAACTGCTTATCAATCGAATGCGCGAACTCCGCTTCGTACTCGTTTTTCACAACCCCTGCTTTTGCCAAAAGCGCCGCCGCTTCGCCGTTCACGCTCATGCACCCGTACAGAAGGTGCTCCGTGCCGATATAATCCACGCCGAACTTTTTATTGATCTCGTCAATCCGTTCGAGCGCCTTGGCTAAATTTTTGGATAAATTCGGTTTTTCCTGTCCCATATCCGTCCTGTTCCTTTTACGGTTTTTTCGTTATAATTGCGTACCTGTCCCCTATTTTTGCCGTGAATATGCTTCTTTTTTCGCCGCTCAATCCGCTTTTTGCACCAGCGTCGGGAGTATCGTCCCCACAATCTCCGCGCGGCGAATATCCCGATCCTGTTGCGACGCGTCAAAAAGCTCGAACTCGTCGCAAAACGAGTACGGCCGCACCTGATCAATAAACGCGTCGAGGACGTAAGGATCGTTTTTGGAAATCTCGAACACGCCGAGTGCCACCCCCAGCTTCACCTGCGTGAGCATATCCCGCATCTCTTTGTATTCGAGCCGCGCGCAGTTCGTCAATACGCCGTACGAGCGCAACGCCGCATCCCGCAGCCGAAGCCCGTCCCGTGCAATCATTTTTTTACGCTCTTCTTCTTCCGCAAGCGCAATCTCCGTGATTGCCGAGTGCATATACTCTAAAATCTCTTCTTCCGTCAGCCCCAGCGTCTTATCGTTGCTGATCTGATAGCGGTAGCCCTCCGCCGCCGTACCTTCCCCAAAGACGCCGCGCACCGTCAAGCCGCATTCGCTCCATTTTTTCACAAGCTCCCCGATCGCATTTTTGCGTTCGAGCGCAGGCAAAAACATCATCACCGACGCACGCATCCCCGTACCGACGTTGCTCGGGCAAGCGGTCAAAAAGCCGAGCCTGTCTTCGTAGGCGTAGTTCATAAACCTGCCCATTTTATCATCGAGCAAGCTAATACGCTCGTACGCCTTTTCAAGCTTTAAGCCCTTGACAATGTATTGCAGGCGCAAATGGTCTTCTTCGTTGACCATTACGGAAATATTCTCGTCGCCGTCCACAAACGCAAGCCCTTTGCCTGCGTCTACCAAGGCAGGGCTGACCAAATGCTGTTCTTGGAGCAGCATCGCCTGCGAGCGAGAAAGCGTCCGCATATCGAACTGCTTCCAGCTCCCCCTGCTAAGGGAGTGTTCCAAGGCGCTCTTTGCAATGATTGCCACTTCGTCCGCCTGCTTTTCCGTCATCGAAGACGGAAAGGGATAGCCCGCCAAGTTTCGCGCCAAGCGGATACGGGTAGAAACGACCGTCTTTTCAAAACGCATTTCTTTCTCAGACATCGCCTACCCCCACCGAGCGCGCCAGCTTTTCCAGCTCGCTCTTATATTCCTTCACACGTTGCTCGTCCCCCAAATTGCCATAGTGCATAACGAGCGCAATCAATTCCTTCTTACGGTTTTCGTAGACGGTTTTTCCATCTATTCTTGCCGCCTTCCCCTGATGAACGTCCTGACCCTGTTGCATACGGATCACCATCGGAATGGCAACGCCCCCCAAGGTGTGATAGCAATGCGAGCACCCCACAAGCGCGGTGCGCTGCAACGCTTCCGCCGTCCAGCCGCAATAGGGACAAGCGTCGTACTGCCGTCCGTTCTCATGTCCGTCGACGTGCGCGGAAAGAAAGTGCTTCCCGTAGCACTCATAGCAATATGCTTCTTCCACCACACCGTCCTTCGTCTTTCTCTCGTAGGTGACAGCGGAAAAATTCTTTTTACACGAAAAGCAAAGCCCCATCAGCGCTTACTCCTTTTTCATCAACGGTTTGAGTTTTTCTTCTTAAAGATCGAATAGCGGAAGAACGCCCACAAAATTTCGAGCACCTGCAAGGGCGCGCCGAGCAGGAACACAAGCCACACCGTGCCGCTGAGCCCTGCCAAGAACCGCAACGCGCAATAGAGCGCAAGCAGCACCGTCCAAACGGTCAGCGAAACGGCGATGAAGTTCAACCGCTTATACTTCCAAACGCTCGCAAGTACGAGCAGCACAATCGCATTGACAGGCAGCGCAAAAATGAACGTCGTCCAAATCGCCCCCGTTGCGCCCGTCATCGTCAAAAGCACGAAAATACAGGTTGCCACCAGCCAAACGATTCCGCTTGATAAGCCCATAATCAAAAGATGCAGCCCCAAGTTTTTCTTGGGGAGCGTCTTGGGCTGTTCGTCCGCCAAAAGGTCGTTGACGGTCACGCCGAACAGCTCGGCAAGCTGCATGAGTATGTAGACGTCGGGAGCGCCACCGCCCGATTCCCATTTCGACACCGATTTGTCCGAATAATTGATCTTCTCCGCAAGCTCTGCCTGCGTCCAACCCATACGTTTTCTATACAGGGCAATGTTCTGCCCGATTTTTTTGTTTACGTTCAAGATATTTTCTTCCATGCTATTATAATAGCATACTTTTTTTATCGCCGTCAAGAGTTCAGGCAGGTTTTTTGTCGTTTTTTATCAAAAGACATAGCATTGCTATGTCCCTTTCATCAAGTAAGCCCCCAGCATTCCTATCCCTTTGTAGGGTCGCGCTCCGCTTTTTCCAAACAAAAAAACGCCGAAGCGGCGTTTTTTACGGTTCTTCCGTCAAGAACTCCCAGTAGCGCACAGGCATAAAATTCCTTTGCGTCCGAAGATTTTTTCTTGCAGGAATATTCACCGTCTTGTAGTATTTCTTCCAAAGGGCGGAAAAGACTTGCTCCCGATCGCTTTGCACAAGCTCCGCTTCCCCGACAGGCACCATCACACACTCCCTGCCGTTGTACAGCAGGGCTTTTTCCCGCCAAACGTCGTGAATGGCAAACGGCTGATTGAGCCTTGCGATAAAATGCGCTGCCAAAAGATCAATATCGTCGTGATCAGGGGAACAGGGGGCATACAACACCCCGTCAACCGTTTCCGAAAAACGCAAAAATCCTTTCAAACGATGCACTTCGTTGCATACCTGCCCCCTATATTCCATCATTTTCCGCACCGTCGACGTCGAAAGCTTGCCCCGCACGCTACGCCCCGTTTTTACCAGCTCGCGAATGTATAAAAACGCCGTTTGCGCCCCGTCCACAGCGCGGTGGCGCAATACGCACTCCACGTCGTACACCGTCCGCGCGTCCAAGCGTTTTAGCTTGTTTAGAACGCGCGCCACCTTTTCCCCGTCCGCTTCCACGTATACGTGCGTTTCCCCCAAGGAAAGCTGTAAGCTTCTCTCGGACGTAATGTAGGCATTTTCATCCTTATATGCGTCGAAAACGGCGGTATAAAAGCACTCGCTCGTTCCGTCTGTAAAATACACTCTTCTGCCGTTCATCGCATACCTGCCCCCTTATTATTGCGTTTTTTTGATTAAAATTGACCGCTTAAAACAGCGCGCGCATTCTCCGCCGAAGAAGTCAATAAAAATCGCTTTTCTGCGTCTTCCGTCTGCGTTAAAAGAGAAAGGCTCGGCTGCTTTTCCTTGGGAAGAAGCAAGCCGCTGTTTTCCCCATCGAAGAAGGACATTTGCGAAGCGCCGTCCAAACGCTCCGCCATCGAAAGCGCCGACTTTACCTTTTCTTCCCCTTCCACGCCGTAAAACTTCCCCGCGCAGGTGATAAAGTGGCGCGCCCTTTTCAAAACGATACGCATCTTTTGCAAATCGGAAAAGGTGAGCGACGCAAACCTGCGCGCCGCTACGATTTTATACGCCCCCTTCGCGCCGATTCCAGGCACGCGCAAGAGCGTTTCTACGTCCGCGCTGTTGATTTCCACGGGGAAAAGGTGCATATTTCTAAGCGCCCAAGCGCATTTTGGATCGTATTCCGTCGAAAGGTTTTCCTGCTCGTCTACGATTTCACTGCTTTCAAAACCGTAAAAACGCAGTAGCCAGTCCGCTTGGTACAATCGGTGTTCCCGCAACAGTCCTGCCCCCACCGACGGCAAAAGCGGATCGTTCACCACGGGAATATAGGAAGAAAAATACACCCGTTTTAAGGCGAATTTGCGGTATAAGCCTTCGCTTAAACGCAGAATTTTTCCGTCCGTTTCAGGGGATGCGCCGACGATCATTTGCGTCGTTTGCCCTGCGGGCAAAAACTTTCCCATGCCGCGCCGCTCGCTCTTTCCCGTCTTTGCTTTCCACAGAGCCGCCGCTTCTTCTCTACCCTCCTGCAAGGATTTCATGGGCAAAAGCACGCTCTTTTTCGTTTTTTGCGGCGCAAGTAGCTTTAAGCTTTGTTCGCTGGGTAGCTCCAAATTATAGCTCATTCTATCGGCGTATTTCGCCGCCTGCCGCGTCAAACGGTCGTCCGCGTGCGGAATTCCCTTTAAGTGTATGTAGCCGTTAAAGCGGTATTCTTCGCGCAACAGCCGCACCGTTTTGAGAAGCAGCTCCATCGTGTAATCGGGGTTTTTATGCACCGCCGACGATAGAAACAAGCCTTCGATATAGTTCCTGCGATAAAACTCAATCACAAGCTCGCACAGTTCTTCGGGGCTGACGCTCGCCCTTGGCACGTCCGCACTACGGCGGTTGGGGCAGTACTTGCAATCGAACACACAATCGTTCGAGAGCAGGATTTTCAGCAAGGAAATACACCTGCCGTCCTGCGTAAAGGAATGGCATATTCCCCCGAACGCGGCGTTGCCAAGCCCACCCGACTTATTTTTCCGCGACGAGCCCGACGACGAACAGGAAACGTCGTACTTTGCGCCGTCCACCAAGATTTGCAATCTACCTTCGTCAATCATCTTCCCACCCCCTTCGGTAGGACTATTTTACCACACCATTTTGCAAAAGTCAAACATTTGTTCGCGTTTTACAACATTTTCCAATAATTTTCGACACCATTCACACACCCACCGTCGGGGCGATTCACGAATCGCCCGCAGGCAATGCGCTTTACCTGTCATTCTGAGCGAAGCGACAGCGCAGTCGAAGAATCTCATTGAAACAACGATAAAAAACAATATAAGCGATTTGGTCGTAATCACCGCCAGATCCTTCGACTACGCTCAGGATGACAATAGTGGCGCAGTAATCGTAGGGCGGGGGCTTGCTCCCGCCGATTGTAGGGACAGGCGTCCCGACTGTCCGTAGTTGCAAGTTGGGTGAAGAGTGAAGTTTGGATTTTATCCAAGTGAAGTTTTTCCTGCGGAAAAATTATGGAATAATTCCACAACTGCGCAAAGCGCAACTTCACTTTTGCTCTGCAAAAACCTCACCGCCACAGTGAAACAGGCGTCCCCGACCGCCCAACGCTCTTTCCCGCAAATAAAAAACGACGGAAAATCCGTCGTTTTTTGTTTTCAATCCGTATATGGGTACGGTTTTTGCATTAGTACGCTCTTGCGTAGATGATTACGTGCTTTGCTTCCTTGCCGCAAACCGCGCATTTTTCCGTGCTCTCGCCTTCGGCAAATACCCGCGCCGT
This sequence comes from Clostridiales bacterium, assembly GCA_015069565.1. Classification (GTDB taxonomy): domain Bacteria; phylum Bacillota; class Clostridia; order Christensenellales; family Borkfalkiaceae; genus Scatosoma. Next base: position 773 of record SVIJ01000022.1, on the reverse strand, counting down.
AGCCGCCGTTTCTTCCTTGATCTTGTCTTCGCACTCTCTGCAACCGCACCAGCCCGCTTTGACAAAATTGCCCGCTTCCACGCCAGCCAAGATGCCTGCCATATCGTCCGCGTAAACAATGCGGCTATCTCTATGCGCGCGCGCCTTTGCAAGCATGTTGCTTTGGATTTCCGCAAGCAACGCCTTTACGCTGTCTGCCGCGCCTTCACGCGCCACTTCGCTCTTTTCCAAGGTATCGCGACGGGCAAACATCATCTTGCCTGCTTCAATGTCACGAGGGCCCATTTCAATACGCAGGGGCACACCCTTCATTTCCCATTCGTTGAACTTCCAACCAGGGCTGTTGTCGGAGTTATCCACAAGCACGCGAACGCCTGCCGCCGCAAGCTCTGCTTTGAGTTCTTCGCACGCTTCTACAACGCCAGGCTTTCTTGCCGCGATGGGAACGATCACCACCTGCGTGGGCGCTACCACGGGGGGAAGCACCAAACCGCGCGCGTCGCCGTGCGTCATGATTACCGCGCCGATGAGTCGCGTCGAAACCCCCCAAGAAGTGGTGTACGCATTTTCCAGTACCCCTTCTTGCCCCAGGTATTCGATATTGAACGCCTTTGCAAAGTTTTGCCCCAGGTAATGGGACGTACCTGACTGCAAGCTCTTGCCGTCGTGCATCATCGCTTCCATGGTATAGGTGGCAACCGCACCTGCGAACTTTTCCTTTTCCGTCTTTCTGCCCGTCAGCACGGGGATAGCAAGGCAGGTTTCCATGAACT
>SVIJ01000021.1 GCA_015069565.1 Clostridiales bacterium | reverse complement strand
TGTAAGCGGTGAATTTCGTCGATGAACAGCACGTCCCCTTCGTTTAAGTTGGTCAAGATCGCCGCTAGGTCGCCGCTACGCTCGATGGCAGGGCCGCTTGTGAGCTTGATCCCCACCCCCATCTCCGCCGCAATAATATGCGCGAGCGTGGTTTTCCCGAGCCCAGGGGGCCCGTACAAAAGCACGTGGTCGAGCGCTTCACCGCGCGCGCAAGCCGCCGTGATGTATACGCTTAAATTGTCCTTGACCTTTTGCTGCCCGACGTAGTCTGCCATCGTCTTGGGTCGAAGGACGTTTTCTTCCGCGTCGTATTCCGTTTTAACGGACGTGACCAGCTCACTACCGCCGACGTCCATGCCTTCAAACTCTTCGTCAAACATACCTTTTCCCCTTTATAGCGAACCTTGCAACGCGCGCATGATGATGTCTTCCGTCGTCGTTGCGCCGTTTTCCTTTGCCTTTTTCACCGCCTGCAAGCTCTCCGCGCGGGTAAAGCCCAGCCCCTGCAAAGCCGCCACCGCATCTTCATCCATCGGGGAAAGCTTCTCCGCCTTCGGCGCTTTCGCGTTCAAAGCGTCGCCGCTCGCCTGCATAATTTCCCCTGCGGAAATCTTGCCGTGAAGCGCCAAAATAATCTTTTCCGCCGTCTTTTTGCCAAGACCCTTGATGGTGGAAAGCCGCTTTGCATCCGCAGTCGCAATCGCCGTTGCGAAGTCTTCCGCGCTCATGCCAGAAAGCACGGAAATGCCAAGCTTCGGCCCCACGCTATCGACGGAAATGAGCTTCAAAAACAGCTCCTTTTCCTTCGGGCTTTCAAACCCGAACAAGGTCACGCCGTCTTCCTTCACCTGCAAATAGGTGGAAAGCTCGATATATTCCCCCACGCCCGCCTTGCGGAACGCGCCCGACGAGCAAAACAGCTCGTAGCCAAGACCGTTCACGTCCACGATCATCGTTTCTTCCGTCGTTTCCAAAACCTTACCGCGAATATACGCTATCATTTTTCCGTGTTCTCCTTTTCTTGCATTTGCGCCGCGATCTGCTTTGCGATCTCCGCCGCACTTCCCCCTTTGGGGGAACGACCTACCTGCGCCTTTGCCGCAGGTACGGCTTTCACAACCGTTTTTGCGCTTGCAGGCGTACCTGCCCCCGCCTTTTTCGGTTTTTGAGCGGTTGTCGCGGCGGTTGCCGCCGTCTTTTTCGCTCTTTGCGCGGCCGCTTTCTTTGCCGCCGCGTCCTTTTTGTCTTCCTTTTCAAGCTGCTCTTTCAGCCGACGTTGGAACTCCCTGCCTTCGGGGGTGTTGTTCCCCTTGGTGCGAGTCATGTTGTTCACCTTGAACATACTCCCATAGCGGCTTGCGGTGGCGTGACAAAGGGCAATCGCCAAGGCGTCCGCCGCGTCGTCAGGACGGGGAATACTCTCTAAGCGAAGCAGCATCTTCACCACTTCTTGGATTTGCTTTTTCTCCGCTTTGCCGTAGCCCGTCAGCGCTTGCTTGATTTGCATCGGTGTGTACTCGTATAAGTACGGGCAGTACTTGACGCAGGCGAGCATTGCCACTCCCCTTGCATGAGAAACCGCAATCCCCGTCGTGATGTTCTTGGAAAAGAAGAGCTCTTCAAACGCGATTTGGTCGGGGCGGTGCAAACGCAGGATTTGGTTCACGCCGTCTTCGAGCAAAACCAGTCTGGTAGGCAAGCTCTCTTCCTTGGGGGTGGTGATCACGCCGTAATCGAGCATTTCACATTTTCCGTTTTCATCCCTGCGGATGACGCCGTAGCCGAGCGTCGCAAGCCCAGGGTCAATGCCCAAAATGATCATGCCGAAATTCCCCCTTATAAACTATACCTTATCATTATACAAATTTTTGTTCGTTTTGTCAAGGGGAGTTCCCCTTTTCCTGCGTGCGGTTTGTAATTTTTTATAAAAAATTGCAAAAAAGTTGGCAGTAGAAGCTTGACATCTGATTTTTCGGGTGTATAATGGCATCGTTCCCGAAGCGTCGTTCCCACTTCGGGCGCTGCCAAAACAAGGAGATGCCAAATATGGAAACCGAAGCTTTTATCAAGGAAGTGAAGGTGGGGTTCGGCGTGTTCGTGTTGGGGGTTGTACGAGCGTTTTTTATTCGGGTGATCCGCGGAATCATCATCTTAAAAAACAAACTCGTAGCTGCCATAAAGAAGCAAATCCCCGTGGAAACGGTGGCGTAAAAGGAAAGGTCGACGGTGCAAACCGCCGACCTTTTTTCTTTTTCATCGCATACCTGCCCCTATCAAAAGCCCTTTCCGAAGGCAGGGAAGATAATACAGCAATGGAAGACCACGCCGCCCACCGTCAAAAGCAGGCAAAGGATTCGCCACCAGCGCGCGGACGTATCGTATTTCGCCACCAAGCCCACCGAGTACGCAATCGCCGCCAAGGGAACGACAAACAGAACGATAATATAGAACACGAACGCGATAATAAACCACAAAATCGAGCCGATCCCAAAGAACAGGACGTACACGAGCAGGGTTTCAAAAATCGCCGCAACGACGATGAATGCGATTTGGATAATCCCAAGCGTAATCGCCGACAAGAAGCCGTGCTCAAAGCCTGTCAGCCAGTTCACGCCCCAGACGGTCACGTTATACTTATAGGGGAAGTATTCCCAAAGGGGGTCTGCGCCCCACTTCCAAGATTGTAAAAACCCTGTCAGCCAGCCGAGCGCGTACAAGCCCATCACCGCTACGGGAATGAGCGGCACAAAATGTCCTTCCGTAAAAAACCACACCAAAAACCGCCACAGCATCACAAACGGAAACGCAAGTGCCTTTCCGATTGCCGTAAACACCGTTTTGAAAAACTCTCCAACTCTCCACCAAAACATAGCCTATTCTTCCTTTTCTTTTTTTTCTTCCTTTTTGAGTATCGACCAAAGCGCACAACCATTTTGACCTTTACACTTGTAATAGTAGCCGCAATAATGCAGCACCAACGGACAATATTTATTTGTATCATCCACGCACAGCGCGTCGATTTTCTGTACGTTCACCCCTTGTCCCTTGACGGCGGCAAACGGACAAATATCACAGTGCCCCTGCTCACACATCCTTGGAACAAAATCAAAGGTGGTGTCAAACTCTTCGGGATAGCCGTCCATTGAAAGTTTATATTCCTTCCGCAACAGCTTCCCTAGCCTCCCTTTCGTATCTTCGGTGATACAACGGCGAAACTCGCTGTTTTCATTCCATACGTCGCCTGGAAGCTCTATCCACTGGCAGGCATTGTGATGGTTGCCAGTTTCATCGAACAAGTTATCCAAGAGCGTTTGATCCACGCCGCATTTTTGCAACTCCGCTTTGAAATCATCACAGTAGACAGGGTCTTTTAAGTAATCTCGAAGGGCGCACCATACGCGCTTCATGGAATTAAACTTTTCCCCTCTTTTGAAAAATTTAACAAGCTTGTCCTTAAATACTGTCGGATTTGAAAAAAGATCCGTTTGCAAACTCGTTGCGTGGCTCGTCCCGCAAAAATATTGCTGGACATACTCTTCTATATTGATTTTTTCCGCATCGGTTTGTTTGTAAGTAATCCGTTTATTATTAACCTTAAAGGAAACTTCGTACGTCAGCCTATGCAACGCGTAAGCCATACCCCCAACGGCGTATTTGACTGCATTCCCTTGCGTCAACCCCATTTGCTCCACTTGTTTTAAGACCTTGGCAAGATACTTCGTCAACGAGCAATCGTAGCCTTGCAAGGCGTACAAGGTGTGCAGCATACAAACGTAATCGTCGGTGTAAAAACGGGACTTAAAGACGATTTTTCCTAAACTTTGTAATTCGTCGTGGGTATAGTACCGAGCCAGTCGTTTTTGTTGTTCATCAAACACCTGCCCGTACTCTATCGTCGATTGAAACTGATAACCATCGTTTCCGTCTTCTGTAAAATTCGTTTTGAAATCCGTCAGGTGGGCGATATTTTTGTCTGCCATAAACGTCCGCGCAATCTCAGAAAAGACAAAGCCACCCTTATCCCAAATTTGACGGAAGGACATTTGCCGATCCGTGATATACAACAGCCAGTGCGTGAGCAGTTTTTCATCAAAACTCAGGTCGTTTGCGTTCTGTGTATTCGGATAGGCGAAGTTCGGGTAAAATTTCGCCTTACTTTTTTGCCAACGCGCGCTGTCTAAAAAGTGCATGATTTGAAATTTTTCTTGCATATATTGCTCTGGTATAGACGATTTTGCCATACTTTTCCCCTTTGTGAATAGTATTATTATATCATAGATATAACCATTTGTAAAGAATAAAATAAAAAAACAGCGGCTTTTTTAGCCGCTGTTTCTTTTTTATTACGCTAAATTACTCTTCCGAAATTGCTTCAACGGGGCATTCGCCAGCGCAAGCGCCGCAGTCTACGCAGATGTCGGGGTTGATTACGTATGCGTCTTCGCCTTCCGAAATCGCTTCTACAGGGCAAGTACCCGCGCATGCGCCGCAAGACAAGCAAAGTTCTTTATTGATAACGTGTGCCATTTGTTTGTTCCTCCAATTCTGTTAAGATTGTTTGTATTATAACATATTTTTCTTCATTAGTAAAGAGTTCAACGGGGAAAAAATCAATTTTTTCGTAAACTTTTCACCGTTTCGACAAAGATTTGCGCCGCTTTTTTCACTTCTTCTTCGGTGTTTTGGTTGCCAAAGCTAATACGCACCGTCTGCCGCGCTTCTTCGTCCGTCCTGCCCATCGCTAAAAGTACGTGGCTCGGCTTCACCGACGCCGACGCGCAAGCGCTTCCTGCCGCTATGCAAAGACCTTCTAAATCCGCTCGGTACAAAAGGGTGTCGTTTCTCACCCCCGAAACCTGCAAGGAAAGCACCGCAGGGATTTTTTCTTCCCCTTCGCCGTTTACCTTTACGCCGTCTAGGGCCGCGATTCCCAACAAAAACGCCGCTCGCAGTTTCTCTATATGCGCGCGCGCTTCGTCCATTTCCTGCGCCGTCTTTTTCAGCGCCGCCGCAAACCCGACGATGGCAGGTACGTTCAGCGTGCCGCCGCGCATTCCGCGCTCCTGTTCGCCGCCGCCGACCAGCTTTTCAATCCGCACGCCGCTTTTGATATACAGCGCGCCGCACCCCTTCGGGCCGTGCAGCTTGTGCGACGAAATAGAGAGCAAATCCGCACCCAAACCCTTGACGTCCAGCTTCTCGTGCGGAGCAGCTTGAACGCAATCGGTGAAAAACAGCGCGCCCACACTATGGGCAAGCCGCGCAATTTCTTCCACGGGCTGCACCACCCCCGTTTCGTTGTTTACGCGCATCACGCAAACGAGCGCCGTGGTCGGCTTCAACCGCGCTTTTACAGCATTCATCTCGACCCTGCCCCCACTATTTACGGGAATTTGCTCCACTTCAAACCCTTCTTTTTCGAGCGTTTCCGCCGCATAAAGCGCCGCGTGGTGCTCGATTGCGGAAATCAAAACGTGCGTTCTGCCTTCCGCTCTTTTGGCGCGCGCGCCGCCCAAAATCGCCCAGTTATCCGCTTCTGTGCCGCCCGACGTGAAGTAGATTTCACTCGGCTTTGCGCCAAGGCACTCCGCTACGGTATCGCGCGCTCTATCGACGGCGACCATCGCTTTGCGCCCCACCGCGTGCGGAGAGTCCGCATTGCCGTAGCACTCCGTCAAAAAGGGGAGCATTTTTTCAGCGACTTCGCTATCCAGCGGCGTAGTTGCCGCGTTGTCCAAGTAGATGGTTTGCTTCATATCTTTTATTATATACGCTCGCGCGCGTTTTGTCAAGAAAAAGCGTGAAAATGCCGCCTGTAAAAAAACTTGCAAGAAATTTCCAAAACCCCCTTGAAATCTTAGAAGAAATCGTTTATAATGGGTGTAGTTATCGCGACGAACTAAGCTTTTCGCCGTGGTGATAAAAATACGAACCACTCAGGGGGACAAACATTATGAGCACTAAAACTATCAAAAACATTGCCATCATCGGGCACAGCGGCGAAGGGAAAACCACTCTTTGCGAAGCAATGCTCTTTAACGGCGGCGTGATCGACCGCATGGGGAAAGTGACGGACGGCACGACGGTTTCCGACTATGATGAACTTGAAAAAGCAAAACAGATGTCTATCTACGCATCCTGTTCGCATTTGGTTTGGAAGGACACCAAAATCAACTTGATCGACCTTCCTGGCTATTACGATTTTGAAGGGGAAAGAAACGAAGGTTTGAGAGCGGCTGGCGGCGCGCTCCTTGTTATCGGCGCAAACGGCTCCGTTCCCATCGGCGCGCAGAACGTCGTGGAATATTGCTTGAAGCTCCATAAGCCTTTGATCATCTTCATCAACGGCATGGATAAGGACAACGCCGACTACTTCGGTACGGTTGCGGCGCTGAAAGAAAAATATACGGGTAAGCTTGCTCCCATCCAGATCCCTATCATGGAAAACGGCAAGATGCAGGGCGTTATCAACGCGCTTCAAGAACGCGCATACCTTTTCAAGGAAAACGGACCGCAGGAAATTCCCATTCCCGAAGACATGAAAGACCAAGTGGTGGAAATGCAGTATAATCTCATGGAAACGGGCGCGGAAAACGAAGAAAGCTTGCTCGATAAGTACTTCGAAGAAAGCTTCCTTTCCAAGGAAGACACCATTCGCGGTATCCGTATCGGTATCAAGACGGGGAACACCATTCCCGTTATGGCAGGCTCGGCGCTCACCAACCGTGGCGTTATCAACCTTTTGAACGAAATCGTCACCTATATGCCCACCGCAGGCGAGCGTGCGAATATGTACGCGGACGACCTTGCAGGCGACGACGTCGTAGCCATCGAAACGACGACGGACGCACCTTTCGCGGCGCAGGTATTCAAAACGGTGATCGACCCGTTCAGCGGCAAGCTTTCCTATTTGAAGAGCTTCCGTGGCGTTCTCAAAAGCGGCTCTACCGTTTGGAACGCGAACACCCAACAGGAAGAGCGTATCGGTCAAATCTACGTTTTGAAGGGCAAGAAGATGGAACCCGTCGACCAGCTCGACGCAGGCGACATCGGCGCTGTGAACAAGCTGAATAACACGTCCACGGGCGACACCCTTTGCGATATGAGCGCGAAGGTACGCTTCCCCGCAATCCCGATGCCTAAGCCCACCCTTTTCATGGCTTGCACCAGCGAAAAGAAAGGGGAAGAAGACAAGGTATTCGCAGGGCTTGCGAAGCTCGGCGAAGAAGATCTCACCTTCTGTATCGAAAAGAACGCTTCTACGGGCGAGCTTTTGCTCGGCGGTCAAGGGGATATGCAGCTTGAAACACTCGTGAAGAAGGTTAAAGCGCGCTACGGCGTGGATATCAAGCTCACCGAACCGAAGATTGCGTACAAGGAAACGATTCGCGGCAAGGCAGACGCGGAAGGTAAGCACAAGAAACAATCGGGCGGCCACGGTCAGTACGGACATTGTAAGATCCGCTTCGAACCGACCGAAGAAGAATTCGAGTTTGCAGAAGAAGTCGTTGGCGGCGCAGTTCCCAAGAACTACTTCCCCGCAGTTGAAAAAGGCTTGCGCGAATGTATGGCTTGCGGACCTTTGGCAGGTTGCCCTGTGACGGGCGTAAAGGCTACGCTGTACGACGGAAGCTATCACGACGTTGACTCCAACGAGCTTTCCTTCAAGATGGCGGCGTCGCTTGCCTTCAAGGACGGTATTCCCAAGGCCAAGCCCGTGCTTCTCGAACCCATCTACCGTTTGAAGATCGTTGTTCCCAGCGATTATCTCGGCGACGTTATGGGCGACATCAACAAGCGTCGCGGCAGAATTATGGGTACGGACACCGAAGGGGATAAGTCGGTTATCACGGCGGAAGTTCCCATGGCGGAAATCAAGACGTATACGATGGAGCTTCGTTCCTTGACGCGCGGCAGCGGTAAGTTCGTTTCCGAGTTCTTGGATTACGAAGAAGTTCCCCCCATGCTTGCGGACAAGGTGATCGCGGCGGCAAAGGCGGCAAATAACGCGTAAAGCGCAAGAACAGTACACAAAGATTGCAACATTCCAGCGGCAGTTCCCCCTGCCGCTACCCTGCAAGACCGCATCGTCCCCCAAACGGCGGTCTTGCTTTTTGGTATTCCCGTTTTGGTCGCTTTGCGACCAAAAGCGATATAAATCCTTTTACCCCTTTCAATGGTCTATGGAAAAGAAAAATTACGCAAAATTATATCATCGCGCGGTAGAGAAAATTCGACAAAAGCCGAACTTGGTACGCGCCATCAAGCTTGCGGATAAAGCCTTGGTGCTTGGCTTTATCGCGGCGTACGCCGTCTTCCTTGCTATCGTGCTTTTGCAAAAGCCGTTCGACTGGCTGTACACCGCCAACAAGGTGGGCTTGCCTGCCCTGTGTTTTATGGCGGTCAGCTTGCTTAGAAGGCTTATAAAACGCCCCCGTCCTTACGAAAAGACAGGGGCAGGTATTGATCCACTTATAAAAAAGGACGGGGAAGGGAACTCGATGCCGTCACGGCATTTAGCGTCGGCGGCGGTGCTTTCGCTCATCTTTTTCCCCGAGTGTATTTGGCTCGGAATCGTAGCGCTTGTGGCTACGGAGCTGCTTTCCCTGCTACGGTTTTTGCAGGGCGCGCACTACCCCACCGACCTTCTCGTCGGCGATCTTTTAGGCTTTGCCTTCGGTGCAATCGGCTTGCTTTTATAAAACCAAACGACCTTGGCGATACCGCCAAGGTCGTTTTTCGTATCTGTTTTTATTAGATTTTGATTGCGCCCGTATCGAGTAGAACGTCGGCAAGGATTGCAAGCCGCTGGGGGGAAAGTGTTTCGCCGCGCGCCTTTTCATCCACGCCTGCCGCCGCCAAGACCGCTTTTGCTTGTTCGCGACTGAGCGAGAAGAAATTGACAAGGTTGTTTTCAAGCGTTTTGCGCCTGTTCAAAAAGGCGCATTTTACCGTTTGGCGGTACGCCTTTTCGCTTTTCACCGCAACCCTGCCCCTATCAAACGTGATTTTTACCACCGCCGAATCAACGTTCGGACGGGGGTAGAACAGATTGCGCGAAACCTTCTTTACAATCTTCGCTTCCCCTTTCAAGGCAATTGCCGCCGTGATCGAGCCGTACTCGGGCGTATTCTCTTTTGCGCAAAACCGCAACGCCACTTCTTCCTGCACCATCACGGAAATGCCCTGCACCTTTTCGCTCTCTTCTAAAAGTTTGGTGACAAGCGGCGTCGTCACGTAATAAGGAAGGTTTGCCACCACGGTGAACTCCCCGATTTCCGCGTCCAGCTCCTGCATATTCACCTTAGTGAAGTCGCGGAAAATCACTTCCACGTTGTCAAGCCCTGCAAGCGTTTCCGCCAAAACGGGTTGAAGCGCGGTATCGACGTCATAGGCGTACACCTTCTTTGCGCGTTCTGCAAGCGCGCGCGTGAGCGTACCTGCACCGCAGCCGATCTCCACCACCGTCGTGTTTTCGTCAATTCCGCTTGCCGAAACAATGCTTTCGAGTAGGTTGGCGTCCGATATGAAATTTTGCCCGAACTGCTTCTTAAACTGAAAGCCGTGGCGTTGTAAAATACTCTTCAAATCCTGCATTGTCTTAATCCTTATAAAGCTCGTCTGCGTCTTCTCTTTTGATCCGTTTTCCCTTCTCGTCGAGCAGCGTAGCAATATAGCCGCGCGCTAAGATTTGCCGAAAGGCGTCCTTCGGGCGCGCCTGTAAATACCGCCATTCTACGGAAAGCTTCTTCTCTAACCCGTATTTATAGGCAAAGGCAAGCAGCTCTTCTTCCAGTGGCAAAAAATGCACTTCGCTGTCCGTCGGCATATAGTCGCCGTCCACGCTTCGCCTGGATACGTCGATCACGGCAAACGCCAGCCGAACGCGGCGGGCAAAATTGTCGCTCGCAAGCGCAATTTCCGTATCCGTCCAAGGGATAAAATACTCGTTTTCCTTGGCTTCGTCGAATACCTGCTCCCCTTGTATCGGCAAAATCACCTTCATTCCTTGCTCAGAGAGAAGGTACTGTATACCCGTTTCAGGGTCGTCCGTTTCCAGCGTATTCCCTGCAAAGGAAAGGTCTTTTTTGAACAGGTACGCCCAGCGATCGAGCTCGATTTTCTCTTCCTTGCGGATAATCAACGTCCCGTGTGCCGACATGCAAACAATGAGCGCCACCATCAAACCGATGGGTACAAGCGTCCACAAATCAGGACGAACGTTCTCCCCGACCACGATCGTCACACCCACCAAAAGCGCAAACAGCGCAAGATAGACGGGTACGGCGGTATAATTGAATTGATAGCGAATGGGGTTCATCTCCGCCTTTTCGCGTTTTTTGGCTTCTTGAAGGTTCATATTAGGAATCGGTGATATAGTCGCGGATATAGAGCGGCACGTTCACGCTTGCCGCCAAGCGCTTGCACGCTTCCACTTCTTCTTCGCCGATGCAGTCGACGATGGAAAAACGGACGTTTACGCCCTGGCGCTTACAGCTTTTTGCAAACTCAATCATGCCGTCAAAACCTGCTTCTCTAAACATAGAGCGGCAAATTTTTTGGTATTTTTCGTAGCAGGACGCATTGAGCGAAACGTTGACAAGGTCGATCTTGCCCACAAGCTCGGGCACGATGTCCCGCTTGTTGATAAGGTTGCCTTGACCGTTCGTGTTCAAACGGGTGGAAATGCCCTTTTCGTGCAGGAAGTCTGCCACCTCGCGCATCACTTCCATACGATAGGTCGGCTCGCCAAAGCCGCAGAACACCGCTTCCTTGAACTTCGTCAAATCCCCCAAGCCGTTGATTTGGGCAATCACCTGCTGCGCCGTCGGCTCGCCCTTCGTCAGCCACAGGTAGTTGCCGTAATAGCTCGTGCGCTCGTTGCGAACGCAAAAATCACAGCCGTTCGAGCACTTGTTCGTCAAGTTCAGGTAAATATTACCGTCCAAAACGTAGACGTAGGTATCCTTGCGCTGTTGCTGCTGTTCGGGCTTCTTGTCACCCTTGTTTTTTTGCTTATTCTTCCCCTGTTGCGCGTTCTTTTGACCGCCCTGCTGGGGTTGTTGATTTTGTTGGTTTTGCAGTTTTTGACCCTGCTGTTGGGGGTTCTTTTTCTTTTGAGCCTGCCCCTGCTCGCCCCCCTTATTCCCTTGGTGGTTTTGGTTTTGACCGTTCCCCTTCTGGGCGTTTTGCGGCTTTTGAGCTTGCGCGCCCTGCGGCTTTTGAGAATTGCCGTTTTGCGCGTTTACAGCGAGTTGCGCGTTTTGCTTTTCGCCATTACCACCCTTGCCGCGATGTCTGTGACGGCGGCGTCTGCCTTGGTTGTTTGCGCCTTCCGCGCCGAGTTTCTTTTCTTCCATAATCGTTCCTTTATTGCAATTTTGGGAATAACGCATACGCGTTTGTTTCTATCTGTTTTTCGAGTGTTTGTACGCTCACACCACGAATTTCCGCAAGCCGCTCCACCACGTATTTGACGTTCTTCGGCTCGTTGGGAAACACCCCGCGAAAAGGTACGGGCGCAAGGTAGGGGCAGTCCGTTTCCGATAAAATACGGGTAGCAGGTACGCATTCAACGCTTGCAACCACTTTTTTTGCGTTCTTGAAGGTGCTCGTGCCGCCAAAGGAAAAATACAGCCCCAGCTCCGCAAAACGCAGGAGCATTTCAGGGGAGTACGAATAGCAGTGCATCAAGCCGCCCTTTGTGAGCAGATGCTGATGCTCGCGCAAAATCTCGTACGTTTCTTCCGCCCCGTCGCGGCTGTGGATTACGACGGGCAAGCCGAGCGCGTCCGCGATTTCCATTTGCCGAACAAACGCCGCGCGTTGCGTTTCCTTGGGGGGATTGTCTTCCCAGTGGTAATCGAGCCCGATTTCCCCCACCGCCACGCATTTCTCGTGCGTGCACAGGGCGCGCAGGCAGTCGAAGTCGCCGTCACGGTATTTGGCAAGCTCGCTGGGATGAAATCCCGCGCAGAAATACACTTCGTTATAGAGCGAAGCAAGCTCCGCCGCGATATAGGACGAATCCAAATCAAACCCCGAGCAAACCATTCTCTCGACGCCGTGTTCCTTTGCGCGTTTGAGCACTTCTTCCACGCTGTCGTATTCCGTGCCCGTCAGGTGGCAATGAATATCAATCAGCATATCAACCGCAGTTTGCGCCGCTCTTCAAATCGTCCTTATCGGACACGCAAAGAGAGAGCTTTCCGTCTTCGTCTTCCGCCGCCAAAATCATGCCTTCGGATAGAATACCGCAAATCTTGCGGGGCGCAAGGTTGGTGACGAATACCACCTTCTTGCCCACCATCTCTTCGGGCTTGTAATGCTTTGCAATCCCTGAAACGACGGTGCGGATTTCGTCGCCGAATTTCACCGTTTCCTTTAAGAGCTTGCTCGATTTCGGCACGGCTTCGCACGCGATGATTTCGCCCACGCGAAGCTCTACCTTTTCAAAGTCTTCAAACGCGATTTCCGCTTTCTTGGGCGCTTCTTCTTTGCTTTCGGTGGGGGCAGGTGCGGGTTCAGCCGCTTTTACGCTCGCTTTTTGCGCCGCCGCAATCGCTTCGATTTCGGGCTCTAACGCCTTGAAGTCCAAGCGCTGGAACAGCGCGGGAACAGGCTCTGCCGAATAAGCTTCCGCTTGCCCAAAGATTGCACATTCTTCCAAGCTCTTTGCCTGTACGCCAAACGCCGCAAAAATCTTCTTCGCCGTTTCAGGCATAAAGCTTTCAAGGAGGGAAGCACAGGTCAAAATGGTGTCCACCAAGTTATACAGCACGTCGTTCAAGCGCGCCTGCTTGCTTTCGTCCTTCGCAAGCGCCCAAGGCATCGTTTCGTCAATGTACTTGTTCGCGCGGCGCAGGGTGTTGAATATTTCGCTGATCGCGTCCGCAACGCGCAAAAGCTCCATCTTGTCTTCCACCTTCTTCACCGTTTCGCAAACGGTTGCCTTGAACTCGCTATCGGGGTCTTCTTCGTTCGCCTTTTGGCTTGCGACCACCTTGCCGCCGAAGTACTTGTTCATCATCGCGATCGTACGGGAAACCAGGTTGCCGAGCACGTTGGCAAGCTCGGTGTTAAAGCGTTCGCATACGAGCTCCCACGTGATTTGGCCGTCGTTGTCGAACGGCATTTCGTGGAGTACGAAATAACGCACCGCGTCCACGCCGAACAGGCGCGCAAGGTCGTCCGCGTAAATCACGTTCCCCTTCGATTTGGACATCTTCCCTTCCCCTTGTAGCAGCCAAGGATGCCCGAAGATTTGCTTGGGCAAGGGTTCGCCCATCGCCATCAGGAAGATCGGCCAGTAGATGGTGTGGAAACGCAGGATATCCTTGCCGATCAGGTGCAGGTCGGCAGGCCAGTACTTGCGGTAGTTTTCGCCGTGGTTGCCGTCCGCATCAAAGCCGATGCCCGTGATATAGTTGGTCAGCGCGTCGAGCCATACGTACACGACGTGTCTATCGTCAAAATCAACGGGAATCCCCCACTTAAACGACGTTCTCGAAACGCAAAGATCCTGCAAGCCCTTCTTCAAGAAGTTGTTCATCATTTCGTTCTTACGGGAAACGGGCTGAATGAACTCAGGGTGCTTTTCGATATGTTCGATGAGCCGATCGGCATACTTGCCCATCTTGAAGAAATACGCTTCTTCCTTGGCAGGCTTTACTTCTCTACCGCAGTCGGGGCACTTGCCTTCGACCAGCTGGCTCTCCGTCCAGAAGGATTCGCAGGGCGTACAGTACATACCTACGTACTCGCTCTTGTAAATATCCCCCTGTTCGTAGAACTTTTTGAAGATTTTTGCCACCTGCGCGCAGTGCTCGGGATCGGTCGTGCGGACGAATTTATCGTAGGAAGTGCCTACCATGTCCCAAATTCCTTGGATCGTACCCGCTACGCCGTCGACGAACGCTTGGGGAGTCACCCCTGCCGCCGCCGCTTTTTCTTCGATCTTTTGACCGTGCTCGTCCGTACCCGTTTGGAAGAATACGTCGTAGCCCTGCTTGCGCTTAAAACGCGCGATCGCGTCCGCCAAAATCGCTTCGTAGGTGTTGCCGATGTGCGGCTTGCCCGAAGTGTACGCAATCGCGGTGGTGATGTAGTATTTCTTGTTTGCCATAATTTGCTCCTTCTCCGACGAAAAACACCCCGTCGGCGCTCTATTAAATCCTATACAGGATTTATTATACACCATTTTTTTTCCTTTGTAAAGCATTTGCGAATAAAACTGACCGCCCAAAACATACGATAACGTATGAACGCCATTTTTTTAGGACTTTTTTTAGCCGCCGCCATCTGCCTGGCGTGGGTAAACCCCACGCTGTTTTTGCCCACGCTTCTCGATGCGGCAGGAAGCGCCGCCACCGTTTGCGTTGCCCTTCTATCGTCGTATGCCGTTTGGCTGGGACTGATGCAGGTATGGGAAGAGAGCGGCATTAACCGCGCGATTGCCCGACTTTTACGCCCGATTTGCAAGCGACTGTTTAAGACGGACGATAAAGAAACGCTCACCGCCGTCAGCGTCAATCTTTCCTGCAATCTTTTGGGGCTGGGCGGCGCGGCAACCCCTTACGGCGTAAAGGCGGCGGCGCTACTCGACAAAACACGGCACGCCGAATACGCGTCCTGTATGTTTTTTGCGCTGAACGCAACGTCCTTACAGCTATTGCCAACGTCGGTTGTCGGGCTGCGAGCGTCCTTGGGGAGCGGCGCGCCTGCGGATATTATTCTGCCCACCTTTCTTTGCACCGCTTTTTCCACCCTGCTTGCCTGTTTTTTAACTTGGCTTTTCCTGCGTCCTAAAACAAACCGTTCTAAAGTGAATTGCCCACGGCGTGAATTGCACACCGCCAAGTTGCATTGCTGACGGTTTTAATTCTTCCACAACGTTCGCGAAGCGAACATATCACGTTTTGATGCAATCAAAACATCTCGCAAACCAAAGGGATTTATATCACGTTTACGCAAGTAAACATATCACTTTGCGAAGCAAACACATGGGGCATGTACGCAATGAACACATTTTTTGCGCTTATTATTCCGATTTTATTTATACTCTCTTTCGTCTATGCCGCTATAAAAAAAGTACGCGTTTACGACGCCTTTACTACGGGGGCAGGGAAGGCGATCCCGATGGTCGTCAGCATCTTTCCATATATTGCGGTCGTGACGATTTTAGCGCGGCTTTTGACGGTGAGCGGCTTGGAAGAAAAGCTGCTTTCCTTTCTCTCGCCCCTATTCGGAGCGCTTGGAATTCCGCAAGAAATTGCGGGCTTGGTGCTCATCAAGCCCCTTTCGGGTAGCGGCTCGGTGGCGATGCTGGCGGACGTACTCAACCGCTACGGCGTAGATAGCTTCGTCGCAAGAGCGGCTTGCGTGGTGTGCGGCTCGTCGGAAACGGTGTTCTACGTCGCGGCGGTGTATTTTGCAGGAATTAAACGCAAAAAATTACCCCTTGCCATCGCGTTTGCGTTGATCTCGTATTTGCTTTCCGTCGCGCTCTGTTGCGCCCTTTGTAAGGTGATGTAAGCTTTTGTTAGGTTTTGTGAAAATGTTAGAAACTAACATTTTATAGATGGAAGTTTACAAAAAAAAGTTTTTCTAAAAATTGTTTTCAAATATGTGACAATTCAAAAAAGTCGTGATACAATATAGTTGTAAATCGGTTGAGGGAACTCCCGAGATACACTAACAACGCTCATCATTTTCCCCCTTATCATATAGGTGACCGCCCAAGAAGCTTGTTCTTGGGCGGTCATCTGTTTTTTAACGTTCTCTCTTGACAATTTTCATTTTTTACAATATAATAGAACAAAAGCATTAGGAGCTACTCACATGAAAAAGGTTTTAATTTTATCAGGCAGCCCGAGAAAGGGCGGCAATTCGGACGTACTTTGCGATCGGTTTGCACAAGGCGCGATTGACGCAGGTCACGAAGTAGAAAAAATCCGCGTAGCGGAAAAGAACATTCATCCCTGTCTTGGTTGCTATTATTGCAAAGACCACGACGGCGAATGTGTATACAAAGACGGCATGGCAGACATTTTGCAAAAGATTATTGATTGCGACGTTTTGGTTCTTTCCAGCCCTGTATATTTTTATTCGGTATGCGCGCAACTGAAAATCGTGATTGATAGAACGGTGGCTCGCTGGACGGAAATTGCGAACAAGGATTTGTATTACATAACCACCGCCGCGGAAGACGAAGACGATACCATGGACGGAACGATTGCTTGTTTCCACGGCTTTGCAATGTGCATTGACGGATATTACGAAAAAGGTACTCTATATGGGCGCGGTTTACAGGACAAGAACGACGTAGCCGAACACCCCGAATATTTGACGATTGCTTATGAAATGGGCAACAGCATCCGATAACAAAAAACCCTGCGAATAATCGCAGGGTTTTTCTTTTTTA
The DNA here is from genome assembly GCA_015069565.1 of Clostridiales bacterium. GTDB lineage: Bacteria > Bacillota > Clostridia > Christensenellales > Borkfalkiaceae > Scatosoma. Next base: position 8,980 of record SVIJ01000021.1, on the reverse strand, counting down.
TTTTCAATTATTTCGCGCAGTTTGCCTTCAAAATTGCAAGGTTATCCATGATTTCAACAGGCATCTTGTCGCCGAAGTTTTCTGCATAGTATGCAGTGATTTCTTCTGCTTCTGCCGCCCAACGCGCCTTGTCTACAACCAAGAGCTTTTCAAGCGTTGCAGCGTCGATGTCCGCGCCTTCGATGTTGATATCCTTTGCGAACGGCAAATAACCGATTGCCGTTTCTTGCGCTTCTACCTTGCCTTCGCAACGATCTAAGATCCAGTCAAGAACACGCATGTTGTCACCGAAACCAGGCCACATGAAGTTGCCGTTTTCGTCCTGACGGAACCAGTTTACGTTGAAGATCTTAGGCTGCTTGTCAGCAGGAACCTTCGCGCCCATGTCGATCCAGTGCTGGAAGTAGCGGTCAACCGAGTAGCCCATGAAAGGCTTCATTGCCATAGGATCGTGACGAAGCACGCCTACTGCACCCGTAGCCGCCGCAGTCGTTTCGGAAGACATGATCGTACCAACGAACGTACCGTGGTTCCAGTCGCGGGATTGATATACAAGCGGAGTCGTCGTTGCTCTTCTGCCGCCGAAGATGATTGCGGAAAGGGGAACGCCTTCCTTGGAGTTGAACTCAGGCGAGATGCAAGGGCAGTTGATTGCAGGCGCGGTGAAACGGGAGTTGGGATGTGCCGCAGGTCTGCCGCAATCGGGCGTCCAAGGCTTACCCGTCCAGTCGATGAGCTCTGCAGGAGCTTCCTTCGTGAGCTTTTCCCACCAAACGGTGTTGTCTGCGGGGTTCAAAGCAACGTTCGTGAAGATCGTACCCTGCATGGTGGAAGCAAGCGCGTTGGGGTTGGACTTTTCGTTCGTACCAGGAGCAACGCCGAAGAAACCGTTTTCAGGGTTGCAAGCCCAAAGTCTGCCGTCTTCGCCCTGACGGATCCAAGCGATGTCGTCACCTACGCAGAATACCTGATAGCCCTTATCCAAGTACTGCTTGGGGGGAATGAGCATTGCAAGGTTGGTCTTACCGCAAGCGGAAGGGAACGCAGCCGCAACGTACTTGATTTCGTCGTCTTGGGGACGCTTTACACCAAGGATGAGCATGTGTTCTGCCATCCAGCCTTCGCGTCTACCAAGGTTGGTAGCGATACGAAGCGCGAAGCACTTTTTACCGAGAAGCACGTTGCCGCCGTAAGCCGAGTTCACGGAAATGATGGTGTCGTCTTCGGGGAAGTGCATGATATATCTCTTTTCGGGGTTGACGTCGCACTTTGCGTGGAAGCCCTTTACGAAATCGCCGTTTTCGCCGAGAACGTCGAAGCATTCCTTGCCAACTCTGGTCATGATCATCATGTTGAGAACAACGTAGATGGAGTCGGTAATTTCAATACCGATCTTGGAGAAGGGAGAGCCGATTACGCCCATCGAATAAGGGATAACGTACATCGTTCTGCCTGCGTATGCGTTGCGCGCGATTTCATTTACCATCTGGTAAGCTTCCTTGGGAGCTTTCCACTTAACGATGGAATGGGGAAGCGCGTCTTCTTCGTTTTCACAGCAAATAAAGGTTCTGTCTTCTACACGCGCAACGTCGTTTTCAGCCGTTCTGTGATAATAACAGCCGGGCAATTTTTCTTGGTTGAGCTTGATGATTTCGCCTGTTGCAACCGCTTCTGCGCGGAGCGCGTCACGCTGTTCGTCGCTACCGTCGATCCAAACCACTTTGTCGGGGTTTGCGAACGCCTGTACGTCTGCAACGAATTGAAGTACTTTCTTATTGTTCGTCATTTTTAAGTTCTCCTTAAAATTTATTTTTTTCTAATGGATAGTATCGGCAGAAAAAAGAAACCCATTCCCTTCTCTACCAATTTTAATTATATCACAAAATTCCCCCTTTGTAAATAGTTTGAGCGAAAAAAAGTATTGAAAAATTACAAAAAAAATGGCAGTAGATTCTTGACAAACCCCCTTTTGAGGTGTATGCTCACAGCGCGAAGGGAAAAACCGCTTGCAACAAGGAGAGAAAGGATGAAAAACAAGTACAACGACAACCGTTTGGCGGAGATTGCGGACGGGATTATTTTGATTAGGAATTGCCACGAAAGCCACCCTAGCGGTACTGTGGGAATTTTGAGCAAGGATTACCGCGGCCGCGGTCGGGGTTTTGAAGCGCTTTTGGGGGAAGACGCCACGCCCATAAAACTGAAAATGAACGAATTTCGGGTGCTCTGCCCCGAGAAAAAATGCGACCAGCCCAGGATATATGCGGCAAGGCTGATTTTGTTGCGCTCCGCTCTCGGTTAACCACAACGTTTGCCATAGGCAAACATATCGCTTGTCCCTACGATAGGCGGTGAAGTTTTTGCAAAGCAAAAGTGAAGTTGCTATGCAGTGAAGTTATTCTTTGAATAGTGAATTTGCGCTTTGCGCAGTTGTGGAATTATTCCATAATTTTTCCATAGGAAAAACTTCACTTTGGGTACACAACCAAAACTTCACTTGGATAACCATCCAAACTTCACCCTTCACCCAACTTGCCACTGCGGACAGTCAGGAACGCCTGTCCCTACATCGACGGGAGCACCCCCCGTTCTACAAACAGAAAAACCCGACAGAGTCGGGTTTTTTTTCTTATATTTTTATTCCAAAAAAATCTTCGTTTTCAGCAAGGTGTTTGTTTAAGAGAAGTGCGAAAAACGCTCGCTTTTCCTGCTTGGTTGCCCTGCGGAAAAAATGCCTGCGTCGAAAAACGGAAAACTCCTTCGCATACAGCCTCTTCAAAAGCGGAAAGGCGTACTCGCCGCCGCAGTAGACAACGAAGTTCAGTTCTTCACCGCCCGACACTTCTCGAAGGTCGAAAAAGTCCTTCCCTTTTTGAAATCGGTAGACGTAAACGCAGGACGAATCGCCCCCTTTTTCGTAAAAATACCGATAGGAAAATCCTTTTTCAAGAAAAGCGGCAAACGCCGCTTTCATCTCTGTTTCAATTTGCAATTCCTTCATAGTTTTCTTGCCTTTTGAGATTCTTCATTGCGCTTCGCTCCATTCAGAATGACAAAGTATATCCTTCCTGTCATTCTGAGCGTAGTCGAAGAATCCCCGCCTGTTTTTTCCTTATTGCAAAACCGCTTTAATACGGCGCAAGCCCGAGCCGCAGCTCTGCTCTTTGGTGATCTTGAATTTGCCAAGCTCGCCCGTCGTTGCCGCGTGCGGACCGCCGCAAATTTCCTTCGAGAAATCGCCGATCGTGTACGTCTTTACGCGTTCGCCGTACTTGCTTTCAAACAAGCCCGTAAAGCCCTGCGCCTTTGCTTCTTCCAAGGAAATTTCCTGCATCACAACGGGCAGGTTTTGCGCGATCACTTCGTTGACAAGGTCTTCGACCTTCTTGATTTCTTCCGCCGTCATAGGTTGAGGCAGGTTGAAGTCGAAACGCAATCTTTCTTCGGTGATGTTCGAGCCCTTTTGGTTGACTTCGTCCGAGTATACTTTTTTCAGCGCCGCGTGCAGCAAATGGGTAGCCGTATGCAAACGCGTGGTCGCTTCCTTGTTGTCCGCAAGACCGCAGGCAAACTTTTGCTCGCTGCCAGCTTTACTCTTGCTTTGGTGTTCTTCAAACGCCGCCTTGTAGCCGTCCATATCGACGCTGTATCCACGTTCCTTCGCCATTTCGTCCGTAATCTCTACGGGGAAGCCGTAGGTATCGTACAGGTGGAACGCCTGCTTGCCGTTGATGCGCTTTTCAGGCACATAATCGGGGTTGTTTTGCGCCATGAACGCGTTCTTTCTCTCGATGCCGTTCAAGCACTTTTCAAACTCCTTCAAGCCCTGCTGTAAGGTCTTCGTGAACTTCGCTTCTTCCTTTGCAAGCTCTTCGAAAATCTTGTCGCGGTTGACTTCCAGTTCGGGATAAACGCTCTTGTATTTTTCGATATACGCCGCCGCAATCTTTGCAAGGCTGCCTTCGGGAAGGTCAATTTTTCTGCCAAAGCGCACCGCGCGGCGAATGATACGGCGCAGGATATACCCTTGGTCGGTGTTGGAAGGCACGATGCCCTTTTCGTCACCGATCATGAAAGTTGCCGTTCTCGTGTGATCAAGGATGACGCGGAAGGCTCTCGTCGTTTCGGGGTCAGCGTCGTACGCCTTGCCCGTAAGGGTGGAAATTACCTTGATTGCGTCTTCAAAAAGGTCGGTTTCATACACGCTCGATTTGCCCGTCAAAACGCAAAGCGCACGCTCTAAACCCATACCTGTATCCACGTTTTTCTGCGAAAGCTCGGTGTAAGTGCCGTCCGCCTGCTTGTTGAAGCGCATGAAAACGTCGTTCCAAATTTCCAGGAACGCTCCGCACTTACAGTCGGGGTTGCAGGTGGGCGAGCACTTGGGCTTGCGAATGATGAACATTTCGGTGTCCGTACCGCAAGGACCAGTCAAACCAGCAGGCCCCCACCAGTTGTTTTCGCGGGACATATAATAGATATTTTCTCTCTTGATGCCCGCCTTTTCCCAAAGCGCCGCCGCTTCGTCGTCGCAAGGGAGCGTTTCGTCGCCGCCAAAGACGGTGACGGCAAGCTTGTCGGGGTCTAAGCCAAGGTAGTCCTTGCCCGTCAAAAACTCGTAGCTCCAAGGAATCATTTCCTGCTTGAAGTAATCGCCGAGCGACCAGTTGCCAAGCATTTCAAAGAAAGTACAGTGGCTGGCGTCGCCGACGTCGTCGATGTCCCCCGTTCTAACGCACTTTTGCACGTCCGTCAAACGAGTACCCGCAGGGTGCTTTTCCCCAAGCAGGTACGGAACGAGCGGATGCATACCCGCCGTCGTAAAGAGTACGGTGGGGTCGTTTTCAGGAATGAGCGACGCGGAAGGAATTACCTTATGTCCGCGGTCTTTGAAGAAGTTCAAATACATTTCTCTAATGCTTTGACTGGTGTACGTTTTCATAGTTATTTTTCCTTTTTTAACAATTTTCTTTCTCATTATATCGTGACAAACACAGTTTGTCAAGCAGTTGAAAAGTTTTTACGCAAATTAAATCTTTGTCAGCTCGTAGCCCGTCTTGCTATCCTTAACGGCATAGCCAAGGTCAGCAAGCTTGGTGCGGAGCTCGTCACTCTTTGCCCAGTCGCGTGCTTGACGCGCCGCCCATCTCTCTTCGGCAATCGCCTTCACGTCTTCGGGCACACCGCTCTCTTCCTTGGCAAACAGCCCTTCGTATTCTTCGGGCGTTCGAGAGAAGAGCCCCAAGAGCGAATAGGTCTTTTGAATTTGCTTTGCGTACGCCGTAGCCTTTCCGTCCTGCGCCGCCAAGAAACGGTTGATTTCCTTCGCATACCCGAACAGGTTAGAAAGGGCAAGCGCGGTGTTGAAATCGTCCGCCATGCAAGCGTTGAACTCCTCGTCAATCTTCTTTGCCGCCGCTTCATCTTCGGCGCTCATCGGATAGTTCATCGCGTACACGGTACCCAGTAATTTATAAAAACCGCGAATTTGTACTTCCGCCAAAGGGAATAAATTGTCGGTGATATTGATATCCCCGCGGTAGTTGGTTTGCAGCAACGCGTACTTGATTGCTTCGTCCGAATACTTTTCCAAAAGGTCGGCAAGGAGCAAGCTATTGCCAAGCGATTTGCTCATTTTTTGCCCGTTTACCTTAATCAAGCCGTTGTGCGTCCAGTATTTTACGAACCGTTTTCCCGTCAGCGCTTCCGTCTGCGCAATCTCGTTTTCGTGGTGGGGGAAAATCAAATCACGACCGCCGCCGTGAATGTCGATTTGCTCACCGAACGCCGCAAGGTTCATTGCCGAGCATTCGATATGCCAGCCAGGTCTACCCTTGCCCCAAGGGGAATCCCAGCAAATCTCGCCAGGCTTTGCACTCTTCCAAAGCGCGAAATCGTAGGCGTTTTTCTTTTCTTCGTCGTTGTCTACGCGCACCCCGTCGAGCGCGTCGTCAATGTTACGGTTGGATAATTGCCCATAGGCAGGGAAGGATTGAACGTCAAAATAGACGTCACCGCCTGCCGTCGGGTAGGCGTGACCCTTCTCAATCAGCTTTGCGATAAAGTCGATGATATTGTCGATGTTTTGGGTAGCTTTCAGCCAAACGTTGGGGTCGTCTACGCGAAGCTTAGCCATCACGGCATTGATTTTTTCAATCATCTTTTCAGCGTATTCGTCGGCAGGCACGCCCACTTCCGCCGAGCGCGCGATGATTTTATCATCGACGTCGGTATAGTTTCTGGCGTACGTGACGTCGTAGCCGAGCTTTTCCAAGAATTTACGCATAATATCGTAAATCAAAGCTTGGTAGCCGTGACCGATATGCGCTTCGCCCGAAACGGTGATACCGCAAGCATACATTTTCACCTTCCCTTCTTCCAAGGGAACGAATTCTTCTTTTCTTTTGGTGTAGGAATTGTAAATTTTCATATCATGCACTCCTTGTATTTTTTTAGTGAATTGAAAGCTACGCTTTCGTGAATTGTCGCATAAGCGACGTGAATTGAACGCCCCGAATGCGTTCGTGAATTGCAAGGCAATGCCTTGCGTTATGGAAGAAGTTTAATTTTTACCACAACGTTTGCTGTACGCAACCAAGGGAAAACGCAAACTCGACAAAAGTATGCCACCGCCCCACCTTGCCGATTTTTACGGCTCAAATGCAAGCAGAACGCGAAGAGTGCGGATTTCCCGCCGTGAGCGTACTTTGCTGTACGCGACCAAGGGAAAACGCAAGCTCGACAAAGTTATGCGCCGTATTTCAGCCGTAAAAAAAGAAAAGACGTCTTTACGGGGCTGTAAAGACGTCTTCAACGTGGTTCCACTTTACTTCAAAGGGCATACCCATGTCCGAGTTCACCCTTCCTTAACCTGCCTTTTGTCGGCGACAGCGCCGCGGGCATTACCCCGTCCTACAAACGCGAAAACGCACTTTCCCGCCCCTTTTGTAGCCCTGCTCTCAGCAGCTGCAAGGCTCTCTGGATACGCAAAAAACGGTACTCTTTTTCCGCTCGGATATTCATCTATTATATTGTAGCAATTTTTTTTGAAAAATGCAACTGTTTTTTAGTTGTTTTCCGTTTTCAGCATCAAGGGCAGGAGCTTGTATTCTTCCAGCGCCGCAGCCACCATCGCGCTATTAAACACCCCACGAGAAAGCAGGTAGCTCAAAACGACGTCGCGCGCGGAAGAAAAATCAAAATCGTAGCCGCAAACCTGCAACAGCGTCTTCGTGTCGCGGTAGTTAAAATGCCCGTATACGGCAATAGCGAAAATCAGGTTCTTCGACGGATAGAACTTCCCCCTTAAAATCTTTTTCCATACGATAGGTTCGATGTCTAAGCCTTCGATGAACTGCGCAGGGCTCATGCCGTGTTGACGGGCGATCTCTGCAAAAATTTTCTTAAAGCTTTGCTTGGAAAAGGCGTCGCTGATTCTCGCAAAGAAACGCAACGGACGGAAAGAAAAGGAAAAATTTTTATCCGTCAATTTTTCTTTCAGCGCGGCAAGGATTTCCGCCTTTTTTTCTTGCTTCGAAAGGCTCATCGTGTCGGCGGGCAGGGTGTAGGAATACTTTCTTCCGAACGCGTCTTCGCGCGTTTCCTGCATCTTCGGCATGCGGTAGCCTTCCATCACGCACAACTGGTCGTAGTTGGCGTATTTTTCGCAAAAATATTCGTCTAAATCGGCAATAAATTCAAATTTCATAATAAATCCCTTCTTTCACTTTTGAGTATAACACATTCCGCGCAAAAAAGCAAATCTTTTTTCTATTTCCTTGGCACTTTCACCCACCTTTCATTCCTTGACATTTTCCAAAAGATGTGGTAGAGTATTACTGTGAACAAAAGATTTTTTTGGAGTACGATGTTTTATGAAACGCGAAAGAATCAATCAAATCGCCGCTTTGGTGGATAAACGCGGCGTTATCACGCTGGTACAGCTTCGCGAATTTTTCCCCAAGGTTTCGGAAATGACTTTAAGACGGGACCTTTTTCAGCTCGAAGAAGAAGGCAGGCTGATCCGTGTTCGCGGCGGCGCGAAGTCGGTGAAGGACTTACAAAAGACGTCAGGCGTACCGTACGCGAAGAACACCAACCTGCACGCAAACGAAAAACGCACCATCGGCGCAAAAGCCGCAGGGCTGATTGATAAGGGCGCGTCCGTCTTTATCGACGGCGGCACGACGGCGCTTTATTTTGCCAAGGAAATGCCCGACGTTCCCTGCACTGTATTTACGACGGGGATTGCCGTCGCGCAGGAGCTTGCCAAGAAAGAGAACGTCACCATTCACCTTTTAGGGGGGATTTTGAAGAAGGACAACCTTTCCACCGTCACGTCGGTAGCCCCTGCGTATTTCCACGAAATCAACTTTGAAACGGCAATCATCTCCGCATCGGCATTCACGCCTGAAAGCGGATTCTCGTGCGATAGCATGATGGAAGCGGAACAGCTCAAACTCTTACGCAGTAAAGCGAAGTTCACGTACATGATGCTGGATAGCTCGAAGATCGGCAAAGTGATGCCCTACACCTTCGCAAACGTGGAAGATATCAACGTACTCATTACCGACCAAGAGTTCCCTGAAAGCTTAAAGACGCTTTTCAAATCAAAAAACATTGTCGTTATGTAAAACCAAAAGACAGCCAAAACGGCTGTCTTTTTTATTTCACTGCGTACATGGGTGACACAAATTTTATTTTGCAGTATTTCTCACGTTTGCTATCGGAAAAAGAGATTCTTCGACTTCGCTCAGAATGATAGTATCAGGATTTTTCCGTAGGGGCAATTCACGAATCGCCCGCAATATCATAGAAAACAACGCAAACAATAAGAAAAAACCGAGCGCGTTTATGCGTTCGGTTTTCCTTTTGAAAAGCGGCAATTACCTATCCTCCCAGGGGTTAGCCCCAAGTACTTTCGGCGTTAAAGAGCTTAACTTCTGTGTTCGGAATGGGAACAGGTGGATCCTCTTTGCCA
>SVIJ01000020.1 GCA_015069565.1 Clostridiales bacterium | reverse complement strand
TAGGCTCGTATGCGGAATAATATTCTTTCGCCGCATACCTGCCTAGGTCTTTTTGCAATTTTCTAGCAATCAAGCTATCCGCGCCTGACATGCGTTTTTCCAGTAGCGCATATAGGAGCTTTTGCGCGTGCAATAGGTTTGCGTCCGAAGGCAGTTGCTCTTCCGTTGCCACCGCAAGCGTCGTTTGCAAACGCGAACGCAAGTACTCGTTTCTTGCATCGGGCAAGATTTCCGCTTGCTCCTTCTCCGCCGCACGGTACTTTCTCACCGCTTCGCGGCGTTTGCGCGCATACACCACGCCGCTACCCACCGCCGTAGCTACTCCTGCCGTCAATAACGCGTATACCCACATAAAAAAGCCCCCTTTTTCGTTCTCCCTATTGCAAAGGATAACCAAAAGGCAGGGCTTTTATACCTAACGATTATTCAATTTCCATCTCAAATCCGTAGAAGATATTCACGATCGTACAGGAAATATTTTCCATCGGGATTTTCAAAGCTCTTGCAACCGCCATTCGATAGAGCCGAAGCTGCATCGAATACGTCTTACGCAAAGCTTCCTGCCCCTTTCGAGAATATTTATAGTCGATAATCTCCGCGTAGCCGTCACCGACGGCAAGCAGGTCGATTGCGCCCTGAAAGAGCATATCCTCATCACAGCTCGGGCATCCGCTTCCTTCTTCCCCAAGCATGGAAAGTACTTCCCCAGCAGGCAACGCCGTCAAAAACTGCTGTTCCTTGTAAAGGTGAACGTCGCGAAGGCGATAGAACACAGAGTTGGAAAGCACGTCTGCAAGCTTTTCCTTGTCGAGCACCGCAAGATATTCTTCGGAAAGAAGTTCCCCTTCGCGCATTGCAGTCAAGCCTTCTTCGACAAGCGCAAGCAAGCCGTCGCGGTTTCCGCACACGCTTTCCAAAAGCGAGAAATCGAAATGCTCCAAAAAGGCGTGATAAGCGCTACCCTTTACGGTATCCGTTTCGCTCTCTGCAGGCTCTTCACCCGAAAGCCCTTCCGCTACTTCGACGTATGCGTGAGCGCGCTCTTCGGGCGTCTTGGCTTCGGCAAGCTTCATCAGTGCCGTGGGCGACGTTTTTGCAGGCATATCTTCACAGCCCGAATGTCCGTATTGCCACTCCTGCGCGCGCACGATTTGTTCCACCAAGGTTTCGTCCGCGTCCACCACCAAGGGTTGACGCTCCAAGACGGGTATTTCGATACCTGCCCCGTCCATTTTGTATTTTTCCCAAACGGAAAAATCGGTCACTTCTTCAAAGGATTTGCCGTAATAGATATCCGCAAACGCCCTTTCTTCATTGAAAATCATGTGCAACGAGTACTGCGCTCTCGTCAAGGCAACGTAGTACAAGTTCAGCTCGTCGCGAACGGTTTCCAAAAGCTCTCTACGCTTATACAAAAGCCGCAAAAGGGTGGACGTATACACCATTGTTTTAGGGTCGTACGCTTTGAGCGCCAAGCCGTAGCCATCGACGTAAAAGCTCTCGTTCTTTTCGTCGTCGAGCCGAAACTTTCTGCCAAGCCCCGACACGATCACCACGGGGAATTCTAGCCCCTTTGACGCGTGCATCGTCATCACGTGCACGGCGTTTTCACCACCGTTTTCGTAATAGTAAATGGCGTTGTCAAGCATTTTTAAGCGCGCCAAAAAGGCGTGTGTATCCAGCGGCTCAGGATTGCGCGTTTCTTCGATGAAGCGATGAATACGCTTTAAGCAATTTTCCCCGTTGATGCCGCCGAGAAGCGCCGCTTCCATTTGCTTTTCCGCAATAACGCGCGTCAACACTTCGCCTGCATTTTCCACCTGCGCAAAAAGACGAATCTCGTCCAAGTATTCAAAAAACGCTTTCAGCCGTTCCGCCCGTTTGTCCGTTTCTCTCGCCGCGTACGTTTTGCAGGCAGTACGGAAGCTGACCTTTCCCAAATCGTGCGTAGCAAGACGAATCTCCGCCAAATCGTCTTCTGTAAATCCGCCGATCGGTGAAAGCAACACGCTTGCCAAAGGCACGTCTTGGCGCGCATTGTCAATCAATCGCAACAAGTCGATGAGCACTTTCACTTCGGGGAATTCACAAATATTGAGCGGTGATTCGGTGGATACAGGCACGCCTTCCGCCGCCAACGCGCGGACGACTTCCCCGATTTCCCCCTTTTTCCAACGGTCTAAAACGGCAATATCCGCATAGCGAATCGGCATATATTTCCCCTTTTCGACGTTGTAATATTCCCCTTTCAATTCCCGTTCGATGATTTCGCGAATCTTTTTCGCCGTCAAGGAAATTTCCGAGCTTCTCCCCGCCGTGTTTTTGCGCACGGAATACACTTCGGACGGCGGCGCGGATTTTTCCGCCTGCGGCTTGCCCGCAAAATGCACCTGCACCCTGCCTTCGCCCGCCTTGTAAAGCTCGCCAAAGAGCATTTTTCCGTCCGCTTCATAATCCACTTCGGTGTTTTTCGGGGTCATCAGCTTGACAAACTGCTCGTTGACCGCGTCCAAAACGGGGGATACGCTACGGAAATTTTTACTGAGTGGCAAAGCGTGGGCGGTCGGGGATGCCTTAAACGCCTTGAACTTGTCCGCAAAGAACTTTGATTTACTGCCACGGAAGGCGTAAATCGACTGCTTAATATCCCCTACCAAGAACAGGTTTTCGCCCGAAACGGCGTTGATGATAGATTCCTGTACAGGGTTGACGTCCTGATATTCGTCCACGAATACGTACTGGTATTTTTCGCGCATTTCCGCGGCAATCTCGTCGACGCGCAAAAGTTGCAGGGCGATGTGCTCCAAGTCGTTATAATCGAGCACGCCGCGTAATCTTTTCAATCGAGTGTACTCTTCATCAAAGCGAATCACGTACTTTCCAAGCGGCTTTGCAAGCCCCATCGCAAGGGAAAAGCGTCTACGCTCTTCGTCTCGCGAAGCAAGCGTTTTCAAGCCCCTTTCTTCATCGTTTTGCTTTTTGATTTTAACGCGCAAAGCGCCAAGCTTTTTCGCCGCCGCAAGCACTTCGGGCGGATCGTTTTCGTCCGTTTTAGGGAAATCCGGCAACGACTTCCAACGCAAGCTTGCAAGGGTGAAAATATCCCCTGCGTCCAGCCACGAATTGAGCACGTCCATCAGCACGCCGCAATAGTCGGCAAAGTCCTTTCTACCCGCTTCCTTTTCAAAGAATCCATAAAGCAAGGAAAGCTCTTCTCGATAGATCTTGCACTTGTTTGCATACCAAGCGAACAGCTCGTCACACACAGCGTTAAAGCGCTCGTCCGTGTCTTCCCCAGAGCTTTCCAGCTCTTTTTTATAATCGACGTGCGTGCGTACGGTAGAATGGGTCGACAAAATCACTTCTCGCAAAAGGTTATCGTTCTTCTTGCGATAATAGACGGAAAGAAGCTTCAAAAAGTCTTCTTCCTTTCCTTCATACGCCTGTTCGAATAAGTTCTCGATCGCGCGCGCACGAATTTCCAAGCCGTTGGCATCGTCTTCCGCCATAATCCCAAACTTATTCCCCACGTCCGTCGCATAGAAATGGGTACGAATCAGCTTCGCGCAGAAGGAGTGAATGGTCGAAATATCCGCAAGCGGCACCAAACGGTACTGCGCCTTCAAGCGTTCTTTATCTTTCAGGGACGTAGCAGGATTGTTGATTGCCTTCACAAGCGCCTTGCGAAGCTTGTCCTTCATGGACGCCGCCGCTTTTTTCGTATAGGTGACGGCAAGAATCCGCGTGACGTCAATCCCCTTGTCGCAAATCAGATTGATCATCTTTTGGATCATAACCGTCGTCTTCCCGCTCCCTGCGGATGCGGAAACGATCACTCGACCTTCTGTGTCAATAGCCGCCTGTTGTTCGGGGGTAAACTTACTCATTTGCCGTCCTTCTCCTTTCTTACAATTTCCACCACTTGTTCGGACGATACCGAAGGAATCTTTCTAAACGCCATGCGGTCTTTGTGGAAACCGCACATGCCGCCAAACTTACACCAGGTGCAAGCGTTATGCCGACTATCGCGCATCACGGGCGACGGCGCGATGAAGCCTTGCCGCAGCTCTTCCCGTGCCGATGCCGAAACGTAGGTCGCATAATCCAAAAAGTCGGTAAACATATCCCCTGGCATCGCCTTGCCAGGCTTTTTGGTCACTAAGCCTGCGTCGAAATGTTCGCTCTTCTCCGCACCCGAAAGGGTTGTGTCCCCCGCTTGAATCGCGCCGACGTCGCTATTGAGAAATCCCTTCATACGGAACTTCCCGTCCGCTTCGCTCGAATAGGAAACGGATGCAGGAAAATAGAGCACCGCCGCAGGAATCTTACCGCTCTCCCCGCGCAAGGCGTCCATATACAGCTGCATCTGCAAGTTCTGCCCCGTATAGTAATCCTTTACGTCGTCGTGAATCGCGCCCGTCTTATAGTCAACGATGCGCATATAGTCCGCGTTCTCGTCCACGCGGTCGATTTTCCCCTTCAAATCGGGATTTGAAAATTCCATCTCGCAACGGATAGAGCCAAAGCTGGAATCTTGAATCTGCTTATAGACAACGCCTGCCACCTGCACCCCTTCCGCAAGCAGCTTTTCCGCAGAGTATACCCCTGCAAGCGTGTCTTCCTTGGGAAGCAGTTTTTCGTCGTTCATCAAAGACCTGCCTATCTCTTCCGCGTGTTTTTGGAAGCTTTCCACGTTGTCGTAATCGTGGATTTTTTGGACGACAAGCTCCAAAAGCTTATGGATAAAATTCCCCGTATCGACGGCAAGCACCGTTTGCTCTTGCCGCTCTTCGAGATAAAGCCCCTTCTCCGCAAAGCATTGATACGGGCAGGAAAAATACGTTTCCAAAAGAGATGCCGACAACGGCCCACGGGACAGGAATAATTCTTCCCCCTTCTTTAAGTATTTTTCCACTTTCAGCGTGCCTTCCACCGCCGCAGGCAAAGCACCCTGCCTTTGCAAGGCAACGTACACGGCGGAGTATTCCTTTTTAGAATCCGTCTTGCGTTCTTCGTAATCGTTCTTTTCAAGTAAAAGCTGGCGCACCGCAGGCGCAAGCGCGCTACACCGATAGGCAAAATCCGCCTTTGCAATCCCCTTTTCACGGGCAATCGGCAGCCCCGCAGTGGTCAGGAAAACTTCCCCAACGTAGCGGAACACGTCCGAAAGCGCAGGCTCTTCACCGTTCGAGCCAAGCGAATAGATAAGATACAGCTTGTCCGTGAACGCGCAAAGGTTGAGCGCCATACTCTCGCGGTTGCGCTTGTTGACTTCTTCCACCATCGGCTCTAACACCGTTTCGATGGCTTCGAGCTTGCGCTTGTCTTGGTCGGTAATCAGGTTTGCGTCGTCGGAAGCGCGAGGCAAAGCGTCCGTCATGCCGAGCGCAAACAGCACGCGAATCCGTTCAATACGGCTATCCGTAATATCCCCGACGAATACCGCGTCCAAGCGTAAGGGGTTGGGAGCAATTTCCGTCGCTTCCAGCCCATCCGCAAGCAGGGTGTAAAAATCGTCCAAGGAAACCTTTTTGCCGCCCATCAGCATTTCCGCTTCCGCAAGCACGCCGCCAAGCTTCTTTTCGATCTGCGAAAGGTAGCTTCGCATCCCTTCGTCTTCCGCCTTCAAAAGCAGTTCATTCAATACCTGCCCCACGTTAAAGTCGTTCATTAGGGTGCGAACGGACTGGCAATACTCCCTGCCGTAGCGTTCGCCGCCAAAGAGCGAAAGCGCCGTTTCCATACGACGTTTGCACTCGATAAGCGCTTCCGTTTTTCCATACGTTTTTTCAAAAGCAACACGGTCTTTTTGTCCGTCTTCATCCTTCGGAAAACTCTTAATTTTTCCAAAGACGCCACGACGATAGTTGCCATACTTCAACAAATAATTGCGATAGGCGTCGCTCTCGCCAAAGAAGATATTCTTTGCGACGGCGTCAATGCTTTTCGGGGAATACCCTTCGCGCACGGCATCCATCACCGCCAAGATAAACTTTGCAAGCGGATGCTGTTTGAGCGAGATGCGCTCGTCCATCGAATAGGGAATTGCGTACTCGGAAAACGCCTTGCGAATGGCAAGGGTATACTCGTCCACCGACGGCGTGAGCACGGCAAAATCACGGTAATGCAGATCGGGATTTTCCATGAGCGCCTTGCGAATGTAGACGGCGGCGCACTCCGCTTCCCCCATTTTGTCGGAAGCGGCAAAGGTGCGAATCGCATCCGTTTCCACAGACGGAACGTTTCCGCCAAGCGCTTCCGTGGCAAAGAGCGTTTTTCTAAGCTGCTCCGCTTCCCCTTCCAACGGCTTGCCTACGTTCTTCTTTTTCATCACAACGTGACGACTTGCCGCAAAATCCTGCGCCAAATCGTCAAACGCCATATACGCCTGATTCGTGTAGATTTCTTCCATGCCTGCAATGAAGATCCCCACGACGTTTTTCGCGCTTTCAAAGGCAGCCCAAAGCGCGCGCTTTGCCTGCTTCGTAAAGGAAGGATGGCACAGGAAAAATACGTTCGTTTCGGACATGCCCTGCGTGTTTTTGATACACTCAGGCAAAAGCGTCAAATATTTCCCTTCGTCCAAATACCCTTCTTCACGCAAAAAAGCATCGTACGCTTCATAGATAAGCGCAAGGTCGGTCATCTTGTTTTTCAGCGCGTCTTCGGGCAGAGCTTCCGCACTTTTCGTTATATCTTCAGGCGAGAGCCCCGACGCCGCAAACTGCGCCAACTGCTCGTAGATACATTTTGCGCCAGAAACGACGCTCGCCGACGACGTAAAACAATGAAGCTTCTCTTCCGCTTGCAACGCAAGCATGATTTTCCCCACCGCCATCACCGACCCTTCGCGCGACAAAATACGCTCCGTTGTCTTTAAGAAACGGGAAAAGGTGGTCACCTGCGTCAAAAACGTTCCCCCGAGCGTACGCATCAGCGCGCGCTCTGTCACCAGCGTCAGCCTATCTTCGCAAAAGATAACGTTCCTTTGCCCCATCTCTTCATACGCAACAATCTCTTCGCTGAGCGCGTCTAAGCATTCGGAAAGCGTATAGGCATTGATGAGTTTAATCATATCGCACCCCCTGCGGCACAAAAAAGCCGCAACAACCTTATTTTCTATTTAAGTATACCACACTTCAAGTCCAAATTCGGCGAAATTTCAACTTTTTTTCACAAATATTTTTCCAAAATCGCCATTTTGTTTTTACAATTTTCAAATTATATGGTATAATGAAAAAAATGCGGCTTGGTTTTTCATATACCAGCCGCCGCAATTCATCCAAGAATAAGGTGAAACCATGAAAAAGAAATCCATCATCGCACTTGCACTCGCGCTGTCGGCTACGGCGCTGGCGGCGTGCGGCAACGTCAACCAAAAGCTCTCCTTTAACGCAAACTGGCAACAGCAGATTCTCAACGAATCGCAAACAGCAAGCACGGAAGAGCTGACCTATGAAGTAAAATTTGAAAAGGCGTCCTTCCTGCAAAAGGATTACTTCACCGTCGAATACTGCGGTAAAAACAACGACACCCCTGGCTCGTACACCACCAAGCTTGAATACCTGCCCGAAGGGGATGCGTATCGCTATTCCACGGAGCTGAAAATGGACGTAAAGTTCACCCTTGCGGACGGACAGTTTACTGCGGCGCAGGACGTTATCACCACCGAAACCATTTTCAAAAAGGCAAGTAAGGACTTGCAACCCATCTCTTCGACGAAGAACGTGGTTTGCCACTCCCCCAACAACGTTGCGGCAATCACGCTCGACGGCACGTACAAGCACTACGATTATCAATTCAAAATCGACTACAACTACGACGGCGACACGCTTTCAGGCGGCAAGCTGACGCAGACCGACCGCGCAGGCACGCTTTTGGACAAAAAAGCATACCCCGACGGCATCAGAACGCAAGAGTTTGGCATCGACTTGAAGAAATATACCTACTTGGACAACGAGCAAATTTTGTTTGCCATCCGTGGGATTTCCAGCAGCACGCTTGCAGGCGCAAAGAAGCTGAACACCTACAATGCGTCCTTGGGCGTGGTAGAAATCAACTCTCTCACCCCTTCGACGGCTGCCAAGACGGACTTCACCTTCTCCCTTAACGGCGGCGAAGCAAAAGCCCATGAAATCGACTACGTCCCCATGACCTTAAAATCGGAAAACAAGAACAATAAGATTACGCAGTCGCTTTGGTACGCAAAATCAGGGGAAGCAAACAACAACGTATATAGAAACGCGCTTTTGAAAATGGTGGTGACCATGCACTACGGCTTGGGAACGCTCACCTATACGTTGAAGGATGCCAAGTTCAGCCACTAATCAAAAACAAGCAAAAAAAGAGAGCATTACGGAACCCGTTTTGCTCTCTTTTTTATAACTTCAATCTTATTTTTCGTAAACGCTACGCTTCAAAACGCCAACGTAAGGCAGGTTGCGGTATTCTTCTGCGTAATCCAAGCCGTAGCCGATTACAAACTCGTCTTCAATCACAAAACCCGTATAGTCAGGCTCAATGGGCGCTTCGCGGCGCTGGGGTTTATCGAGTAAGGTGACAATGTTCAAGCTTGCAGGCTTGCGCGCAATCAGCAACTTTTTCAGCGCGTACAAAGTATTTCCCGAGTCGATAATGTCTTCCACAATCAACACGTCGCGGTCGCAAATGTCTTCCGTCAAATCCTTCTTGATTTTCAATTCACGCGTAGACACCGTGCCGTTTCCATAAGAAGAAACCGCCATAAAATCGACGTCCATCGTCGTTTGCATATTGCGAATTAGATCGGAAAAGAAAACAACGCTTCCCTTCAAAATGCAAACCACGAGCGGTTTGTGCCCTTCATAAACTCGATCGAGCGTCGCCGCAAGCTCTTTTACTCGCGTTGCAATTTGTTCTTCGCTCAACATAATCCATTCTACGTTTTCGTGCATACTTATCACCTTTGTTTATTTTTCTTTCACGGCAAGATACGCCGTTTTTTTCGTTTGATCCGTCACCTTGACGTCTTCGGCAATTTCCACGCCAAACACGGCGAGCACCTTGCTCCCGACCGCCAAAACAGGCAATCCATCCCGCAGCCCTTGCGGGATTTTTTTGTCTATCAAATACTTTTTCAGGGGCTTCTCTCCGCCACCGAACCTACGGAAGGTATCCCCTTCCCTTCTTTGTCGGATCACCGCGCCTTCTGCAATTTTGTCCGCATCGACGTAAAGCGCGCCTTCTATCGGGCTTAAAGAAACCCTCAACGCGTACCTGCCCCACATAAATTCCCTAAATTGAAAGCTTACACAGGGCAATTCTCCCCTCGACATTTCCGCTTTTTTGAAGAGAATTCGCTCATAGGAACGCACGGCAACAATCCCTTTCGGCAAGCTCACCTGCGCGCCCGTTTTCAGGGAAAACAACTCGGCAACCGACTGCAAATGCTTGCTTGTATAGTCCTTCTCAATTCCTAGCTGGCGCATCACCAAAAGGCAAGCACGCCGCACAAGCGGCATTTGCCCTGCCTTTACCCGATACCCCGTATCCGAGCTGTTTTCGGGCGTTTCCTTTTCCACCAAGCCTTTTGCCAAAGCGTAAAGAAGCTCGTCATCTTCCTTCGCTTGCGTAGCAAACGCCGCCAAGTTCTCTTTCGCGCCGGGAACGGCTTTTTCCAAAGTCGGCAATACGTCCAGCCGCAAAATATTCCGCGTGGCTGTCCTTTCAAAGTTCGTTTCGTCTTGACAGTACTTTAAGCCCTTCGCCGCCGCATACGCCAAGATTTCGTCCTTGCTCTCATCGAGCAAAGGGCGCAAATATTTTCCGTAAATCGGTTGCATCCCCTGCGCTCCGCCGATGGACGTTCCACGGGAAATTCGGAACAAAACCGTTTCCGCTTCATCATCCAAATGATGCGCCAAGGCAATATAATCCGCACCGCTTGCTAAAAGCTCTTCGTAGCAGCGATAGCGGAACTCTCTCGCCGCCGTTTCCAGGCTTACGCCGCGTTTTTTTGCAAGTGCAATACAATCTTCGGAAAAGAGCGTAAACGGCAAGCCGTAAACTTTGGCAAGCGCTTTTGTAAACGCGGCGTCGCGCAGGCTATCTTCCCCACGAATCCCGTGTTCGCAATGCACCACCGACAAAGTAAGCCCCAAGCCTTCGGCAACCGCCGCAAGCCTATCGAGCAAAACAACCGAATCCGCGCCGCCCGATACGGCAACGGCGATTCTTGCGTTTTTGGGCAAAATCTTCGTCAGCATATTCTCGCTCCTTTTTTCCTTTTTTGACGTATTTACGGCAGGTCGATTTCGTAGAGATCCTTCGGGGGAATAGGACGGGTCGAGCCTTCCACAAGCTTCTTCACCGCCGCAGCCGCCTTTTCGACGGATACGTTCGTACCTGCCCCTGCGATACAGCCGCCAGGGCAGCCCATACCTTCAATCAAACAACCGTTTTTCTTCCCTGCCTTGGCAAGAAGCAGCATCTTTTTACATTCTTCCAAGCCTTCGGCGTGTTCAATCTTCACTTCCACGTCGGGGTAGTATTCGTTGATACATTTTTCAATTGCCGCCGCAACGCCGCCAGCCACCGCATAGCCGCGACCTGCGCCCGTCGCTTCGTGAATGTTTCGTTCGCTCTTATACTTCGAAAAATCGACGTCCTTCGCCGCAAAAATTGCGGCAAGCTCTTCAAAGGTGATTACGAAATCGACGTCACTACGCACCGTTCTTCTCGACGCTTCAAGCTTTTTCGCCGCGCAAGGCCCGATAAAGACCACGCGTGCTTCGGGGGTACGTTTTTTGATTTGCCGTGCCGTCGCCACCATCGGCGTGAGTGCCTGTGAAACCTGACCGATAAGCTGCGGGAACTGCTTTTTCGCAAGCATCGCCCAAGCAGGGCAACAGGACGTAAGCAGGAAGGGCAATTTGCCCGTGACCACTTCTTCAACGTAGGCATGCGCTTCGGTCGCCGCGCCAAGGTCAGCGCCGCTTGCCACTTCGTGGACTTCCTTAAAGCCGATATCGAGAAGCGCCCCCTTGACGATGGCAGGGGTGACGCCTACCCCAAACTGTCCAGCCACGGACGGAGCAAGCTCCGCCACCACGTAATCCCCTTTGCGGATCGCGCGAACGAGCTGGAAAATTTGCGACTTATCGGCAATCGCCGCGAACGGACAGGCAACCATACACTGACCGCACCCTACGCATTTATCGTTATCAATTTTCGCTCTGCCGAGCTCGTCGGTGGAAATCGCCTTGATACCGCAAGCCGCCGCGCAAGGGCGCACCTTATGCGCAATCGCGTCAAATGGACAAGCTTCCTTGCACTTGCCGCAGTGAATACATTTTTCTTGGTCGATCACCGCCTGTCCGTCCACGACGGAAATCGCATCGCGCGGACACGCCGCCACGCAAGCCTTCGCCACACAGCCGCGGCATTGATTCGACACTTCGTATACGTTATCGGGGCACTTATCGCACGCCGAAGGAAGCACCTGCATCAGAGGCGGCTCGTAATACTTATCCGAGATGTTGGAAAGCTCCAAGCCCGACGTGATATGCACAGGCTTATCCGAAGGCGTCAAGGACATCCCCATCGCCATACGAACTCTATCCCCCGCGATCGCACGCTCTCTGTACACGCTATCGCTAAAACGGGGAACGTCGGTCGGGGTGATTTTATAGGGAATCGCTTCGATCCCGTCGTTCACCTTTTCAGGCTCGGCTTCAAACGCCACCCTTGCCACTTCCTTAAACACTTCATGCCTTAATTTTCGAACGGACGTATCCAGTCCGCGCATTTTCGATCCCATATACACTCCTTTATCCTTCGTCAGTCTGCGGCAAGCCTAAACAGCTTGCTTGCCAAGATGGAAAGCGACGCCGCCAAGTCTTCCGTTTTCAGCGTGACGCCCTTTGGCGTCTGCAACGCGGCAGGCGCGAAATTCCAAATTGCTTTGATACCTGCCCCTGCCATTTTGTCCAAAACTTCCTGCGCCGCGCCCTTGGGAACGGCAATGATCCCGATGCGAATCTTTCTCTCTTCCACGAACGCAGGAAGCTTATCCATCGGCAAAATCGGTTTTCCCGAAACAAACGTCCCGACAAGCGTCGGGTCTTTATCAAACGCGGCAACGATATTCATGCCGTTGTTCTTAAATCCTTCGTAGCCAAGAAACGCCTTTCCTAAGCCGCCCGCACCGACCACGATCACGTCGGATAGGTTGTCGTACCCTAAAAACTTTTCAATATCGTTGATCAGCGTAGCCACGGCAAAGCCCTTTCTCGGCACGCCCGCCTTCGACGATACCAGCGCAAGGTCTTTACGGACAAGCACCGAAGACACGGAAATGCTTTGCGCAATCACGGACGAAGAAATATATTTATCCCCCCGCGCGCTCGCTTCTTGCAAAAACCGCAAATATAAGGGTAGCCTGTCGATAGTCGCTTTGGATACGCTTTGCTTTTCCTGCATACTCCGCTCCTTGTCGATATTTTTTTATCGAAATAATTATACCATAGACCATTACAAAATTGCAAGAAAAAAAGGACTGATTTTTACAAAATCAAGTCCTTTCCACTGATTTTTTCAATTCGTAGAGCAATTCATTCCGTTCCGCAGGCAATGCGCCGTACGGACGAACGCCGTCCGCTTGCGGCAAATCCGCGCAAAAAACAATCTTCCCTGCCGCCATCACCGACACTCGATCGGCAATCGCAATCCCTTCATCAACGTCGTGCGTGACCATAACCGCCGTTTTTTGTTGCTCTTTTACAAGCCGATAGACGAGCGCAAGCAGCGATTCCTTCGTCACGCTATCAAGCGCAGTAAACGGCTCGTCCAAAAGTACGAGCGGCGCTTCCACACAAAAAGCGCGGCAAACCGACACGCGGCGTTTTTCCCCGCCCGAGAGCTTCGCCACCTTTTTATCCGCAAGTTCCAAAAGGCAAACAACGCGCAACAGCTCGTCAATCATCTCATCCCTGCCCCCCACAAATTGCAAATTCTCACGCACCGTCAAATGGGGTAAAAGCCGATTTTCTTGGAAGACGTAGCCGACTTTACTCGGCTTCGGTTCAATGTTTCCTTCGTAATCGCAAAGACCTGCTAAAACGTTCAAAAGGGTTGTTTTCCCTGCGCCGCTTCTGCCCAAAATACAGGTAATTTCCCCGTCTTTAAGCTCCAAATCAAGCCCACGCAAAACCGCCTTTCCATCGTATTCTTTTTGAATATTCGTAAGGATCATACTTCTCTCCTAAAAGCCAGCGCGCCAACCGTTTCTATCGCACCGCCCACCAAGCAAACAAGAAGCGTGAGCGCCATCATCGTGGATGTTTCCACCGCCAACGCCGACTCCTGAATCCAGCCGCCAATACTTTGATAGGTAAAGGTGAGCACTTCCGCCGAAACGGTGAGTTTTAGCGAAAACGACAACGCCGCAAGCCCTTCCGATAGGAGCTTTGGCAGGGCGCACGGCAGGTACATTTTTTGAATGCGCACAGCCGTAGGCACGCGGTAAACGTCGCACATTTCCAAAAGCTCTTTATCCACCGCCAAAAGCGCGGAATGGGCGGACGTGTACAGCAAGGGGAATAAGGTCAGCACCCCGATCACAATCGGCGCAATCGCAGGGGATACCCCAACCAAAATCAAAAGAAGCACCGCCATCGTCGGCATCGACCTTAAAATCGCCACAGGAATACGCAAAATTCCACCAAAAGCAGGGTACAGGTACGCAACGAGCGCCAATCCTACCCCAAAAATCAGGGCAATCAAAATCGCAACGACAGCCCTTCCAATCGTCGAGAAAAACGCCGCGTAAAAGCCGCCCGTCCCTAAAAGCGAAACCGCCGCTTTCAGCGTTTCCCAGGGGGACGGCAACAGGTATTGATTCCCGATGGCAAAATATGCAATTCCCCAAACCACAAGCAAAAACACTACGCTCGCCGCCGAAAGAATCGCTGTATTTTTCAGTCCTTTACCCTTCATTTGCACATCCTATAAAAGGAGCTTACAGGCACAGCCGCCTTCTCTCCATCAATTATCGTAAGTCGTTTCAAAAACTCGTCAACCTGCGCCACCGCATTTTCATCCATATACTGCATCCAAACACCGCAATGCGTAATCACTTCGTCCGTCAAGGTCGCCGCCGTAAAGGTCGGCTTCATTCCCTCGGGCAAATGCGCCGCCAGCGCATTGATAATGGTTTCTTTTTTCGCAGTTTTCAGCCACGCGGTGTTTGCATCCACTTTTGCAAGTAATGCGGACAGTTTCCCTGCATCCTTTTCCAAAACACTCTTTTTCGCAACGATTGCCGCCTGCGGATATCCGTTTTCGCCGCCGTAAATTTGTTGCAAGCTCCCCACAATCGAGAGCCCTTGCGCCGACTTTTGCTCCGCAACAGGGGAAGGAAGCAGGTACAAGTCCGCGCCCGAAAGTTGCAACGGGTTTGCCGCACGCAAATTGACCGCGTCTTCCTTCGCTGCGCCACCGCTCGAAAGGTCGTTATACGGCACGCCGAGCGCCCCAAGCGCCGCCTTCAAGGTCAGCCCAGGCACGTTATTTAGCTGTGCTACCCCTATCGTTTTCCCGATGAGCGCAGAAACGTTCTTTTGCGTGTATTGCACGTCGTCTTGGCTCACCAAATACAAATTCCCGTGCGTTGCCACACCCACCATTTGGTAGATAGAGCCGTCGCCAAGCAATTTCGCCGCCAAATTGACAGGCAACACGCACACTTCCGCATCGGGAGTTTTGCCCGTCACGTACGCCTGAATAGACGTCGCCGCCACAACGTGATATTCCAAGCCGTCGTTATCGTTATCTTCGGACATGGGTAGCGCAAATGCCAGCGCAGGCGCGCCGTCGGGCATATACACGTCCCAATCCTTTTCATTCTTTTGGCAACCGCCAAAGCAAGCCGCCGCAGCCACAATCAGCGCCGCTAACCCAAGCGCAAGCTTTCTCATAAATGTACTCCTAATTTTATCTTCTTGCTTATTGTAGCCGATTTTCAAAAAAAAAGCAAGCATTCGAGAATGCTTGCTCTTTTCTATTTTTTAGCCGTTCTTCGCGCGCTTCAACTTTCTGCGCTCCTTCTTAGACATTCTGCGATAGTTGGGATCGTACGACTTCGGTCCTTTTTCTTCCACCGCTTCTTCTACCACAGGTTCTTCCACAGGAGCAGGCTCTTCCGCCACTTCTTCTACCACGGGTTCTTCCACGGGAACAGGCTCTTCCACCGCTTCTTCCACCACGGGTTCTTCCACAGGAACAGGTTCTTCCGCCGCTTCTTCCACCACAAGTTCTTCCACAGGCGCAGGCTCTTCAACCGCTTCTTCCACCACAAGTTCTTCCACAGGAGCAGGCTCTTCAACCGCTTCTTCGACCACGGGTTCTTCCGCCGCTTCTTCTACCGCAGGTTCTTCCACGGGAGCAAGTTCTTCCACCACTTCTTCCACCACGGGTTCTTCCACGGGAACAGGCTCTTCCACCGCTTCTTCCACCACGGGTTCTTCCACAGGAGCAGGCGCTTCCACCGCTTCTTCCACCACGGGTTCTTCTACGGACACAAGTTCTTCCACCGCTTCTTCCACCACAGGTTCTTCCATGGGAACAGGCTCTTCAACCGCTTCTTCCTCCACAGGTTCTTCCACGGGAGCGGGTTCTTCCACGGGAACAGGAGCTTCCACCACTTCGTCTTCATCAAACGGCGACAAGGAAACTTCCGCTTCGTCGAAGCCGTCGTCTTCACGATCCGCCGCAAACGCCGCAGAGAGCGCAACGGTATCTTCCGAAAGCCCTGCCACGCGCACATCCGCGCGCTTATCCAAAGCATAGAGCGCATACGCGCGCATACGCTTGGTATTATCGTCCGCATCAGGCTGACCGCCGCCCGCAACGCAACCCAAAGGATTGCCTACGATTTCCACAAACGCGCAGTCCGCATCCCCAGCAACAACGTCCGCCGCAACCTTTTCAGCGTCTTCCCCACTCGCAACAATCGCATTCACGTCGCTATAACCAACGCGGTAAGATTTATAGCCGCGCACGCCGCTATATTCAATGCGACGAATCCCTTCTTCCGACTGATCGGATGCCAGCATACGCAAAACACCTTCGGCAACACCGCCGCCGATATCCGCGATATAGCCGCTACCCGAAGGCACGCCGAAGGGTTCATCCCAAGGGCTTGCAGGGATATACTTCAAATCGAGCTCTGCCGAACGCAAAATATCCGCCAATTCCACCGTCGTGAGCGCAAGATCCACCGCAGGCTTTTCGCCTTGACGAAGCCCCATGGACGAAACGAGCGCTTTCTTGCACTTGCAAGGCACAACCGCAATCACGTAAGTACGTTTTCCGTCGCCCAAGAACATTTTCTTGATTGCCACGGCAAGCGCCTGCATAGCAGGTCTTACAGAAACGACGTAAGGAGCAAGCTCAGGATTTTCCATCGCCTTTTGCGTCCATTCGGTCTTTTGAGAGAATACCACGGGGAGCTTTCCGCCACACGCGATACGGGATTGCACTTCCTTCGCCAAATCATACACGGCAACGTCGTCGGCAATCGCGCCATCCACAACGACGTCCACGCCCAGAACGCGAAGCGCGGTGGTCAATTTACCGAGCGCGTCTTCCCCTTTTACGAGCCCAAACTCTTCCCCGATCGCAACACGCGCAGCAGGGGAAACCTGCACCGCCACACGAACGTTTTTCTTATTCGCCATCATGATTTCCCACGCCAAATCCACGTCGCAAATCACGTTATCATTCATCACTTCACTCATGTTTTACTCCTTTTCCGCGCAAGGATTTCCGCGCGAACGTTTATTTTTATCCATTATAGCATAAACCGAGCGTCTTTTCAATAGGTTTTTTGAAATTTTTTGCCGAAAAAAACAAGATTTTTTTCACGCGCGTAAAAAATAAAAGCGAGATAAATCTCGCTTTTTGAAGATATTTTATCCTTTTAACCACAACCCTAAACGACGCATCGAAAGAAGCCGCCGCTCACTTTCTTGCAACGACGCGATGAATGGGCAAGCCCTGCTCCACCCACTTTTGCTCGTACTCGGTGACGATATTCCACTCGGGTTTTCCGCCTTCGTGTAAGTCGTAGGTCAGCTCTTCCAATTTCAGCCCCGCCGCTCGGTACTCGTCAAGCGAAAAATCAAAGAAGTCACGGTTATCCGTTTTTTGCACGATACAGCCGTCTTCCACAAGCAGTTTTTTATACGTTTCCAAGAACCCCCTATGGGTAAGACGTTGCGTGACGTAGCCGAGCTTAGGAAGGGGCGTAGAAAAGTTCAAGTAGATCTTCTCCACGCTGTTTTCAGGAATATAGCAAGGCAAGCACTCCGCGCGGATATTGAGAAACCGTACGTTCTGCACGCCGTACTTTTCCGCGTTTTCCATCGCGGAAATCACGACGTTCGTCACCATTTCAAGCGCGATATAGTTGCGATCGGGATTCCGCTTTGCGAGCTCGCAAACGAAACCGCCTTTGCCGCAGCCGATCTCCAAATCGACGGGATGATCATTCCCGAACACCGCCTTATAATCAATCAGCGCGCGGTAATTTTCCGCCGCTTCCTTCATATTCAAGATACCGCCTGCCCCGCGTGCAAGCAACCATTTTTCCACCGCGCCCATGCGCTGATCAAAATGGCGTTTCTTTCTCATTCTTTGCGCCATGATTACTTTCTCCCCGTACTACCAAAGCCGCCTTCGCCGCGAACGGTCTGAGAAAGTTCTTCACATTCGACAAACTCCGCGTGCAAGAAGGGCGCAACGACGAGCTGCGCAATGCGCTCCATCGGCTCTACCGACTGCACCACGTTCGAATGGTTATGAAGCGCCACCATCACTTCGCCGCGATAATCCGCGTCGACGACGCCAACTTTGTTGGCGGGTGCAAGCCCGCGCTTGGACGCAAGCCCGCTTCTCGCATAGATAAGCCCCGCATAGCCTTCGGGAATTTCCAGCGCCAAGCCCGTTTTAATGAGCTTCGTTTCCCCAGGCAAAATCTCCACCGCGCCATCAAGTACGGCGTACAGATCCGCCCCTGCGGCAAACGCCGAGCCATAAGCAGGCAAAACGGCTCTTTCATCGAGTTTTTTTACAGCAATTTTCGGCATAAACACACTCGCTTCGGACGGCTTTTTCCGTCCCGTAATTTCTTGCTTTTATCATACCAAAAATCTCCAAAAAAAGCAACTCTTTGACAACGCTTTTTTCCAAAATCATGCAAATCAAGCGTCCATACAATCACCCCGCCATCAACCGCCTTGGTCGACGTCCACCCAAAACCATTGATAGAGTGACGAATACGCTTCGCAAAGATAGCTTGGCGCAACCCCGTCCCTTTTGAACGCTTCAAACCGTTCGTTCGGATCGTCGTAAGCAGAAAGGTAGTACTCTTTGACAAGGGTCACACGGTCGGCAACGGAAAGGGAGTAATCGACGGTATAACCCGTACCCATGTCCGTCTTCTGACCGCTATATTGCAGATAAAAGAGCAGCCCTTCTCTCAGCCCTTCCACTTCCGAATCGTAGGTATTTTGCAATTCCTCGCACAGCTTTTCCCAGATCCCCGAACGGAAGATCCCCGCTTCCACCAAACGGTATTTCGCCGCACGTTTTTCCCGTTCGAGCTTTGTAGACAAGCGATTTTTTGTCAACTGCGCCTTTTTCACTTCGTTGAGCTGCTCGCCGTTCAGCTTCGCAAACTGTTCTTCCGTATACGTGATGATATCAATAACCATTATGCACCCCCTACCAAGCTATATTCTACGTCTATCTTTATAAGCCGCGAACTATTGCCAGGCTTCAACGTAAAATCAAAGCGTTTTCCACGCACCTGAATAGGAACGCTCACACCGCGCTCACTCAGCGCAACGCTTACTGAGCTTGCATACTCGCCCTTTCCCCAAGTCAAGCCCATCGTACCCGACCCATAGAAAACAAGCTTCTCGATCACCTTTTCCTTTTCGTCCTTAAACGCCCAATTACGAACGGTAAACTCAGAAGTTTCCCCCGCCGCCAGAGCCGCCGCTGGAAGAATCATGCGCAAATTATCCTTATAAAAACCCACCGTACCCGAATAAGAATTCGAGATACCATACATAGTATGGAAGGTATGCACTCGGCCATCGAGAACGTTGATGGCAAGAGTATATTGATTTGTTCCGATATAATAACGGCTTCCATCCGACGCAAAGGGACGGGTATTTGAAGAAGCGCAGATAGCAGGTAAGCCCTGCGCAAGGATTTCGACGCGCCCGCCTTCCATTCGATATGCTTTACAATCTATGCCTGTAAAGACGGTATATTTCCCACAGCGCACTGCCGAGCCCTTCACGATGGGCGCAGGCAATCCCGTAAGCTTCCGAACACGAAAATCCTTCGCCGCTCCCTTCGCAAAAAATTGCAACACGCAATCCTTTTTGAACAGCAAAATACACTCATCAAGCGGTAGCATGTCTTCGACGACGCCTTCTCCTTCGAGAATTTCTATTCTTCCGCCGCCATAGGCGCTTTCCGTAAAATCGGTAAGATTCCCCGCGTCCGAAAAACGCACGCCCGAGCCCTCGGCAAAGAACACTCTATCCCCAAAAAAACAAACCGTTTTGTTCGTCTTATCAAAATACTTAACAGCATTTCCCTGTCTATCCACCATCCAAAGCCCCGACGCTGCGGCAACGCATACGCCGTCGTAGCCGTCCTTACTCGGCAGAGCGCACATATTCAAAGCGCCAAGATCGCTCAGCACCAAAGTCTGCGTTCCATTGTTCGATACGTGGTAGAGCCTCCCCGTACTCGTAGTGGCAAAAAAGCCCAAACGCTTATAGCCGCTCTGCTCATAATAATACGTACAAACTTGATGCGTAATGTTACTGTTCGTCATTTTGAAAAAGTTCCCATCGACTCGCGTGACTATGGAACTGCCCAAACCGCAATACAATCCATCCGCTTCGCATCGGCAATTCTTGTACTCGGCGGCAACCAAGGTATTGCCCAAAGGCAGGTTCAACGCAACCCTGCCCCCTTCGGACAGGGCAAAATTCAGGTATTCCAAGCGCTCCTTACTCATACCCAACTCCTTGCTTTCACCCGCTTACTTCCCTTCGCTCGAAAAATTTCCGCGAGCGCTTTTTTATATTTTTTGTCCCATACGGCAGACTCCGCCTGTAAGCCTTTCAGCAAACAGTATTCCGCCGCGACCCCATAGGCAAACGTTCTTTCCGACACCCCGATTTCATACTCCGAAGCATCTTCCATCTCTTTCTCAATGGGAATTGCCGCATAGCGAACAACGTATTCACCAGGGCTCGCCTGTAAATGCGTAGCAAAGCGTTTTACCTGTACAGAATTTTCAAAGCGATCGTACACACCGATGATATACGCCGCCTTTTGATGGAGCGCCGAATAGGGAATACAGCCGTCCGCCGTCGAAATCGTATCTTCCTTCACAAGAGGAAGATAATCGAGTGCCAGCTCGTTTTCCACCAAATTAAAGCATTGCACCAACCCGTCGATCACCCGTTGGTTGTCATCATTGACGTTCCCCGCGACAAAATCATCCACGTATTCCTTTACGTCGACGAACTCTGCCGCAAGCAACACTATATTCTTCACCGAAATCATATTCTCTCCTTATTTTATCAATCTCCCCCTAAAAAGGGGGAGATCTATTTCACTCACCAACGCCGTTTCAGGCGTACGTTTATTGCCCCTAATCGGAGCGCCGCAAAGCCTTAACCTTCCTTAATATCCGTAAGACAAGCCACTGCGTTCGGACGTTCGAATACGAGCTCAGCGTACTTAACGAGCGTAGCCGTATAAACGGGCTTACCAGGTACTTGATGCAAGATTTTGCCATCGTCGCTTTCCATCCATTCCCAATCGCCGAGCTGATAAAGCTTGATATCGTTGGTATTGAGGAAGTAGAGCGTACCCTTCGGGCAGAAACGATCGGTGACAATGGGAATACCATTGAAATTAAGGGCAGTATAGCCGCCTTCGATTTGCATCGTAGGTAAAGTCATACCCATATCCATACAGTGACGAACGATTGCACGGCGCATACCCCAGCCGCAGATGATAAGGTTGGGCGTAGTGCCGCACTCTTCTTCGACGATATCAACCATTTTCTGGATGTCTTCCCAGTTGATGTAAGAGCCCAAAGAAACCTTCTTAGGCGCAAT
The DNA here is from genome assembly GCA_015069565.1 of Clostridiales bacterium. Taxonomy (GTDB): domain Bacteria; phylum Bacillota; class Clostridia; order Christensenellales; family Borkfalkiaceae; genus Scatosoma. The sequence goes on along the minus strand of SVIJ01000020.1, from coordinate 5,586 downwards.
CGATTGATACTGTTCAGTCGTTAAGCCGTACAGCGTTTCATTGTCAAACAAACTCTGAACGCCGCAAATTTCTTCGCCGCAACCGAGCGCAGAAATAGCTGCCTCATCATTTTCAGCCCAAGGCAACTCCGATCCAGTCACTTCCACGATACCCGTTTCTCTATCCACACTCTTAATTTTTCTTTCTTCTTCATCCGCAGGCGAGCCGTCCGTTTCCGTAAAGACAATTCCCATCCCTACGTGCAGCGCAGACGTATCGTTGGCTACAAACTTACCGTTCTTATCCACCTTACCATAGCAAATAATCCCTTTGCCGTTGCCCATAATCATTCTACCGAAGTTATATTTTGCCGAACGGAAAAGGTTATCCATTTCCGCATTCAAAAGGTTGACAAACGCCCCTTCATTACCCTGCGACGCACGAATTGCCTTATCAGAGATTTCAATCGTACCGTAAAGGTTTTTCAAGGGTGCGGTAAGCTGCATATAATTCGAAGGATCGGCTTTGGGAAGATCCCCCGTTTCCGTACCCGCAGCAACGCCGCCACTAAGCCCTACGCGGATTGCTTTCTTCACTTCCTTGCCGTACACGTTTTCGCTGGTACGTTCCACCATTGCAAGCAGGGGGCTCGTTTTGGTATCCAAAAGATCCTTTACAGCATCCAAATAAAAGGTTTTTAAGGCATTTTCAGCCGTTTGCAAATTGATCATAATTCTTTAATTCTCCTTTATTTTCAAGATTACGCTTGCTCGTTTTGCGCACGAAGGTAAGCGAGCGCCATATTCCCCGCTTCGGAAATATTGCTCGGCTTTTTAGGCGGAGTCGCAAGCACTCCACCGCCACCCTTCACAAGCGGCGCGCCGCCTTTGCCGATAGAAGAAAGGTAGTCGCCAACGATTTTCAGCCGCACACTCTCGTCCGCCATAACCTGCTCGTACAGGGACGGCGTTTCCCTTTTGTCGGCAAAGCCGCCAGCATCGTTCCCATTTTCGACAACCGCCATCGAGTATTCTTTGCCGTCTGCACACGCACTCGTTGCGGCAGCCGTGCCGCCGTCGTCGTTTTCGACGCCTTCTTCCACCGCAGAGCTGGGTCGCTTTTCCGCTTCACAGGGCGCGTCCGCCCCGCAAGCCACTACGTCGCCGTCCGCATCTTCACTCGTTGCGGCGCGTCCGCGATTTTCCAGCTCTTCTTCACATTTTTTCAGCCGCTGACTGCGCCTAGTAAACTCCGCCTGCAACGACTTATAAGCCTGCATCAGGGCATTCACGTCCTTGAACTTTCCCAAATCCGTCGAGCCGCTTTCCATACTCTCTGCGCCTTGCGCGCCACTCACCTTCGATCCCTGCTCCGTTTGGTTTTCCTGCGTGTAAATGTTCTCCTTATCCTGCATCTTTTTTCTCCTTATTGATTTACTTTTTCAAGCGCGTTTTCCGCTGCCTGACCCGCGCTATAAGCGCCTTGCTTTTCCTTATTTAACGCTTCCTTATGCACCCGCAAATGTTTCACGGCGCGCTCCTTCGCTTCCGTATACTTACCATCGTCAAAGACGTTGCTCAACAAGTACCTGGTATGCTCGTTTATATGAATTTCATGATCGTCGTACTCATCCACCGCAAGCTCTTTTTGGATAAACAACACGTTTTCGTCGGTCGCTTTTTGGGCATGCAGAGCGCTAATATCCCGTGCGCTATCCACGTCACCGAATCCAAACGCGTCGAGAATACGGTTTCGATGCTCTTTGGGGACTTTTCCCTGTTCGTCGGTCAACAGCCCCGCTTCGAACAGGTGGAGCAGCGTTTCTCGCTTTTCCGTAGGGGTTGCCGCCACTTCTCCAACAAACCGAATATCGGCAGTCGGCAATTCGCTCGCGTTGAAGTAATAGAGCTGCGTTTTCTTTCCTTCTCCCGCAAGGGTCATGAGCCGAGCGTTTCCTGCAAACTGCCTATACAGGCGCAAAATATGTCGTCCGACCGACTGTGCCGAATGTTCGATGCTATCCATCGTTGCCGCCATACGCGCATTGTCCTGCGAAAGCAGGAGCTGCAACCCAGAAGCCGAGGTCACGTTCGTCACCGTAGAGCTACGGGAAAGATCGCTCACGCCCGAAATATAGGTAAATTCCTTTTCCAGCCACTCTTCTTCGGCGGCAAATTCCGCAGGCATACCGCCCACGTCCAGAATTTGCGGCGCTTGCGCGCCCTGCCTGTACACGAGCACCTTCCCAGGCGCAAGCCCTTCTTCACACAGCTCGTCCACGTCCACAGACCCGTCTTCCGCCGTCACAATCCCGATTGCCAATCGGTTCAAAAACTCGTGCTTGCGGTTTCGAACGGCATTGTACGCCCTTTGCAAGGGAATCAATCGGTTGATCACACTCTGGCCAAAGAAAGAGCCGGGCAAGCGCAAACAGTCCTGCTTCACAAACGGGAACGCCCGCTCGTTTCGCTCGCCGCAAAAGTACGGCAAATCCCCTTCATAGAGCAATTCTCCGCCCGCAACGATTTCCAACCTACCTTCGGGATAGAGAGCGCTCGGCTTCGTATAACGCTCGATCAGGAGCACCCCTTCGGTAGCGTTTTTCACCCCGTTGCCGCCGTCCGCCGCAGGTAGCGTATAGACGCCAAGTCCGCCTTCCTGCTTTTGCGGTTGCACGCTTACGCCGAACGCGTCCAAAACGTAGGACGGGGACACCATCTGCGCGTGCATAATACTCGCGACGTCTTCCATACTTTCTGCATCCAAGCGGTCGGGGAATATTTCAAAGGCAGGCAGTGCAGAGATCGAAACTTCCCCTTCGTAAACGGGCGCGCCGTTCTCGTCAACGGATACCTGCCTACCGCCTTTCTCATTCCAAGCCACCTTATAGAAGGCGCTTCCGCACGTTTCCGCCCACAGCGTCACACGGGACGCTACGCGCGGAAAATCCACCGCATCCTGCGCGTATTTCAAAACCGCGCTTGCGAGCTTTGCCGACTGCACGTCCCCCTCTTCATCCGAGAACGCCTTCACCTGCAAGGCAGGCTGTAAGTTCGTCAGCTTGCTCATACGAGCGTCAACAATCGGCGCGATACGATTATACACCCTGCGCGTTTGCCAATAAAAGCGTTTGTCTTCGGCAACGATTCCGCCGTTCGGGCCGACGTCGCAATACTGATCGCCTGCCAAAAAGCGCATATTTAAGAGCCAACCGCTCTCCAAGCTTCTACGCGCTTCGCGTCGGCGCTGAAAATCCGCTTCCACGTCGGCAACGATCGTCTTAATCCGTTTTTCTTCCGCAAGCTTCTTTGCTTGCGCGTCAAAGTTTTCCATGTTTCTCTCCCTGTTTTAATTCTTCAAGCAGGCGCAGTTTTTCTTTTTCAAGCTCTTCATCGGAAAGCTCTCCTGCGCCCACCGAGCCTTCCGTTTTTTCATTTTCCAGCAGCATTTGCAAGGCTTTCAAATCCCCGGGAACGTCCTTTTTCGTTTCCTTTCGTTTGGTCACTTGCATCTTTCCGTTCACTTCCGAGTATTCTACGGTCACTTCCGCGATTTTATATCCCTTGGCTGCTTTGAGTAGCAATTTTTTCAATGCTTCATCGTTCAAATCCTTTTTCATACACCTATCTCACAATCTTATTTCCCCCTTTTTCACCTATAACGTTTACCCTCGGCAAACATATCACTTGCCGTCAGGCAACTACCACTTCTCTCACGCCAATCCACCGCTCTTTTTCCTTGCCACCCCTTTTCGAATTCGCTTTTCCTTATCGACCTGTTGCGGCGTTTTGACAGGTGCAGGCGGCAACCTTTTCGGCTTCGACATCAAATAATATCGCATCTCATCCAAGGCGTGATCGTCCGCTTTTCTCGGCGTATCGCCGCTCCCCCAGTAATAGCCCTTCAACTCCTTGATCAGCTCGGTGCAGTTGGAAAAAATATATAAGTTCGGTAGCCCGTTTCCCTGCTTTAAGTACCCCTTCACTCTTGTAATCCCCGAAAAAAGATCCTTTTCCACGTCAGGATTGACAAGTATCCCCCGCTCGTAAAACAGCTCGCAAACGCTTTTCACGCCCGAAAGCGTCCTTTGCTTTGCCGCGCTATCAATCAGCGCCCGCACCCTACCGCTTCCATCCGTCTTCCAATCGAGCAAAGCGCAAATGCGCTTAATTTCCGCCGCGTGATAATCGACGTCCCTTCCCGCTTCAAAGTGCTCGTAGACGACGTAAACGTTATCGTCGTAATCGACGGCATACCAATGCGCGGATAGCGGATTGTTCAGCCCGGGGTCAATCGAGATGGTATCCTGCCATTCCTTTGGAATGGCAAACGGCTCAACAACGTGAATATTCTCATCAAACTCAGGATACACCAGCCCTTCGGCGGCGGCGAACTTCCCGTACCGTCTTGCCTGCAATTCCACGTCCCCCAAGCAGCTTTCCAGCGCCGCAATTTCATCCTTGGAAAGGTAAGGATTGTCCGCCCATTCCATAAACTCATACCACACTTCGGGGTCTTTCCCACGGTTCATATAGATATCGTTGTAGACGAAGGTAAAGCCTTTAAGCGGCGTCATCGTTCCAAAAATATCCCCCTGGCGGTCGAGCACACGCATACGGCACTCCAAATAAATATCCTTCGGCGGCTCTTCGTCGAACCATACGAAATCGAGCGACGTCCCCTGAAACTTTTCCCTGCCCTGATCACAGCTTTTGAACCCGATCACCGAGCTACCGCCAAAGACGTTTTTGACGCGGATAAAGTCGATAATTCCACTTTCAGGGTTATCCTTTCTGCCTGCCAGCATCACAATTTCTTCAATCCAAGCTTTTGGCAGGTATCGCAAAATCTTCTTTTGTGCGACGTCCCGTTGCACCTGCGTTGACAGGGAAACGACCCAACCGCAAACGTCGGGTTTGTTTTCACGGTAAGGGTGTATCCCCCTAGCCATGTAAACGCACTCGACCGCACCGCACTCGGTTTTCCCCGAGCGGTTTCCGCCGAACACCCAACGGTTGCGTTTTTTGCACCGATGAAAGGCGAGCTGCTTTTCATGCACAAGCTTCCCTGTATTATAGGCGGCAAGAGGCGAACTTTTCCGCCGTTTTTGTTCCCGCTCGATGGCGAGTATATTTTCGACAATCTCTCTCATACTTTCCCAAAACTCACCAAAACATCACAACGCCGTAGGCGTTAGAATAAACCAAAATCGCAACTTGGATGATACTACTATGAAAAAAATTTTTACGTTTCTTCTTTCTCTATTTTTTCTCATCGCGCCGCAAGGCGTTTCTTTTGCAACCATCACCGCGTCTGCATCAAGCGGCGACTACGCCTGCATCCTTTCCGACGGCGTATATTTCCACACGGCAGAATCCCCGTCGTCGGGCATTTTTGCGTTGCCGAAAAGCTATTACGTCAAAGTGCTTTCTATCGGTGAAAGATACACAAAGGTAGAATATTTAACGGACGGAGAGCACACGAAAAAGCTAACGGGCTACTGCCTAACGGAAGAGCTAACCTTCGTCGACTACACCCCCGTAAATCCGTACCTGTATGCCACCTTTGACGTAATTTACACCGCCGAGAACGGCGAAAGTGGGGAT
>SVIJ01000019.1 GCA_015069565.1 Clostridiales bacterium | reverse complement strand
GATTTGTACGTGAACACCTTGAATCTTATCCACTATATGCACGATAAGTATTCCTACGAAGCGCTTGAAATGGCATTGCACGATACGAAGGTTCGCCGTTTCTTCGCAACGGGTATCGCAGGTCTTTCCTGTACGGCGGACTCCTTGTCGGCAATCAAGTACGCAAAGGTTTATCCCATCCGCAACGAAGACGGTATCGTAGTAGACTTCCGTATCGAAGGCGACTTCCCGAAATACGGCAACAACGACGATAGAGCAGACGAGCTTGCTGTATGGCTGTTGAAGACGTTCATGACCTTCGTTAAGAGCAAGTACACCTACCGTGATTCCGTTCCTACGACGTCCATCCTTACGATCACTTCCAACGTTGTATACGGTAAGAAGACGGGTAATACCCCCGACGGTAGACGTGGCGGTACGCCTCTTGCTCCCGGTGCGAACCCCATGCACGGTAGAGATGCAAACGGTGCGCTTGCTTCCCTTGCATCCGTTGCAAAATTGCCTTATGAATACTCCAGAGACGGTATCTCGAATACCTTCTCGATCACGCCTGCATCCCTTGGTAAGGACGACTAATGTAGGCTGGACCCTTGGCGAAAGCTAAAATAAAATTAAAAGGAGAAAAAATTATGTCGAGCAGAGTTGACAATCTTGTTAGTATGTTGGACGGCTACGTTGGCGAAGGTGGCCATCATTTGAACGTAAACGTATTCAGCCGTGAAACCCTTTTGGACGCACAAGCGCATCCTGAAAAATACCCTCAGCTTACGATCCGCGTATCGGGCTATGCTGTAAACTTCATCAAACTCACGAAGGAACAGCAGGATGACGTAATTTCCAGAACGATTCACGAATCCATGTAATTGTAAGTAAATCAAAAGCCGTTGCGCTCATCCGCAACGGCTTTTTGTAAAAAAGGACGAATATGAAAACAACTTGGAAAAAAATAGCCGCGCTTGTCTTGGCGGCGGTCACGAGTCTGTCTTTTGTGGGCTGTGATAAGCTTCTAAACGACTTGGAAGACGCGATCAGCTCGGGGATAGAAGACGTTTTGAATAGCAGTACGCCTGACAGTACGCCTAATAGTACCCCCGATAGCACGCCTGACAGCACGCCCGATAGCAGTACGCCTGACGACAGTACTTCCGACAGCACGCCTGACGACAGTACTCCCGACGATAGCACGGGCGGAGACGTAATTACGTCGGACAATTTGTCCATCCATTTTTTGGAGCTTGGCAATAAGTATGCAGGGGACTGTACTTATATCAAGGCTGGGGATACGGATATTCTGATTGACGCAGGCTCGCGCGATTCGTCGGCAAAGACGATTACCGATTACGTGGACGATTACTGCGAAGACGGCGTACTCGAATATGTGATTGCGACGCACGCCCATCAAGACCACATTGCGGGGTTTGTGGGAACGAGCAGTGAGCCTGGCGTTTTGAAGTATTACGACGTTGGCACGATCATTGATTTCCCGCGTACGAACTCAACGTCGAACATTTCGAAAAACTATATGAGCTTGCGTGATTCCTTGGTGGAAAACGAAGGGACGAAGCATTATACCGCCTTGGAATGGTGGAACGGCGTAGACGGCTTGACGCGGAGCATTGAAGTTGCGGACGGCATCACAATGACCGTTTTGTACCAAAAGTATTACGAGAGTAAGGCAAGTGAAGAAAACGATTATTCCGTTTGCGTGATGTTCTCCGAGAACGACAACCATTACCTGTTTACGGGGGATTTGGAAAAGGGCGGCGAAGAATCGCTGGTCGCAAACAACGATTTGCCCAAAATGAAGCTGTACAAAGCAGGGCATCATGGCAGTAAGACGTCGAGTAGTACTGCGCTGATGAGCGTTATTCAGCCCGAAATTGTCTGCGTTTGCTGTTGCGCGGGAAGCGATGAGTATACGTCTATCCATGAAAACAAATTCCCCACGCAAATATTCATTGATAATGTTGCACCGTATACCAGCCAAATCTACGTGACGTCCCTTGCAATCAACGATGCAAGCGGTAAAACCACGGGCTTTATGTCCATGAACGGCAACATCGTCGTATCGTCCGTAGGTGGCGTTGTCACGGTGAATTGTTCGAACAACAACACGATTTTGAAAGAAACTGCTTGGTTTAAGGCGAATCGAGTCTGGCCTACCAACGGGGTTTGACTATGGTTTGACTATAAAATGCGGCGCAATACTTCGTCGAGCTTGCGTTTTCCCTAGGTCGCGTACGGCTAGTACGCTCCCGTCGGGGAAGCCGCGCTCTTCTTGTCTTGCTTGCATTTTCCTACGTCAAACCCGTGTTTCAGTGGGGGGCAATACTTCGTCGAGCTTGCGTTTCCCATAGCGCGTGTGTTGCATCAAGGGGAAAGTGAAGATTTTTCCTTATTTCCTATAAAGGTTTTCAAAAGCATTGACATTTTTATCCAAAAGTGGTATTCTAAGAATACCACTATGGGGGAGTAATTTACGCCTTGCGGCGGCAGGGCGGGACGAAATCCGTCATCACGGCGTAGAAAAATTGTTGCGCTCGGGTTCGTTTTAGAAAATGAGACTCATACACTATACAAGCGAAGATGCGGAATATAGTGTGTGAGTTTTTTTCCGCCAAAGGAGTTTTTATGAAAGAGTATTTGCAATCTGCCGAAGAAACGCTCTCTTCGGTTGGCGCAAGCCGCGAAGGCTTGACGGCGCAAGAAGCGCAAAAGCGCTTGGCTGAAAACGGCCCGAACAAGCTTGCGGAAGGGAAGAAAAAGGGCTGGCTTCGCCGTTTCTTTGAACAACTCGTTGATCCGATGATCATCGTTTTGCTCATTGCGGCGGGCGTAAACTTAGTGACGATCATTATCGACCGTATGAACGGCGGACACGAATCGTTTGCGGAGTTCTTTATCATTCTTGCCGTCGTGCTTTTGAACGCGATTTTGGGCGTTGTACAGGAAGGGAAAGCGGAACAGGCAATCGAAGCCTTGAAGGAAATGACTTCCGCAACAAGCAAAATCATTCGTGACGGCAATTTGCACGCGGTCAAGAGTGACGATATCGTCGTGGGCGATATCGTCGTTTTGGAAGCGGGCGATAGCGTTCCTGCCGATTGCCGTATTTTGGAATCGGCGTCCTTGAAGGTGGAAGAAGCCGCGCTCACGGGCGAAAGCGTTCCTGCGGAAAAGATTGCGGACGTTTTGACAGTGGAAGACGGGAAGGACGTTCCCCTTGGCGATAGAAAAAATATGCTCTACATGGGCACGACGGTGGTATACGGCAGAGCGGTTGCCGTCGTTGTGGCTACGGGTATGCAAACGGAAATGGGTAAGATTGCCGACGTTTTGGCGCAGGCAAGCGATGAAGTGACTCCCTTGCAAAAAAAACTCAACGCCCTTTCCAAGATCCTTTCCTTCTTGGTGCTTGGTATTGCGCTCTTTATCTTTGTATTCAACCTGATCAGCAAGGGCGCTGGCTGGGATTTGGAAGTGATTTTGGATAGCTTTATCGTCGCGGTATCCTTGGCGGTTGCGGCAATTCCCGAAGGTCTTGCCACTGTTGTCACCATCGTGCTTTCGATGGGTATGACCAAGATGGCAAAGCAAAATGCGGTCGTGAAAAAGCTGACGGCGGTGGAAACGCTTGGCTGTACACAGGTGATTTGCTCGGATAAGACGGGTACGCTTACGCAAAACAAGATGACGGTTGTAGAGCATTACGGCAGTGATGAAATGCTCCTTGCGCGCGCGATGGCGCAATGTAGCGACGCGGTGATTGACCCCGAAACAAACGAAGCGATGGGCGAGCCGACGGAAGCGGCGCTTGTCAACTACGCATATAAGCTCGGTTTGCATAAAGCGGAGATGTCGCAAGGGGAAGCGCGCGTGGCGGAAGCTCCCTTCGACAGCATGAGAAAGATGATGTCCACCCTGCATTCGCAGGGTAGCGGCGTGGTGCAGTACACGAAGGGCGCGCCCGACGAAATCTTAAAACGTTGTACCCAGGTATGGATTGACGGCAAGGTTGAGCCGCTCACAAACGAAAAACGCACGGAAATCTTGGCGGAGAATAAGCGCATGGCAGACAGCGAGCTCCGCGTGCTTGCGGCGGCGTTTAAGCGATATTCTGTATTGCCTGAATCGGTAAAACCCGAAGATATTGAAACGGATATGGTATTCGTGGGCTTGACGGGCATGATCGATCCGATTCGTCCCGAAGTAAAGGACGCAATTTCGCTTTGTAAGGAAGCGGGCATTCGCGCGGTTATGATCACGGGCGACCATATCGACACCGCGATTGCGATTGCAATGCAGCTTGGCATTATCACGGATAAATCGCAAGCGATCACGGGCGCGGAAATGGCGGAAATCCCCGACGAAGAGTTCTTTGAGAAGATTACGCAGTACGCCGTTTACGCGCGTGTGCAACCCGAACACAAGGTGCGCATCGTCAATACGTGGAAGGCGCGCGGCTGTATCACCGCGATGACGGGCGACGGCGTGAACGACGCGCCCAGTATCAAGAGCGCGGATATCGGCGTGGGTATGGGGATTACGGGTACGGACGTCACCAAGGGCGCGGCGGATATGGTGCTCCAAGACGACAACTTTGCCACCATCGTCACGGCGGTTGGTGAAGGTAGACGTATCTACGACAACATTTGTAAGACCATTCAATTTTTGCTCTCGTCCAACCTTGCGGAAGTTATTGCGGTGTTCTTTGCAACGCTGTTCACGCCGCTGCTTACGCTTCTTCGTCCGATGCACCTTTTGTGGATTAACCTGATTACGGACACCTTCCCTGCGATTGCGCTCGGTATGGAAGAAGGGGAAGCGGACTTGATGAAACGCCCGCCCCGCAACGATAAGGACGGTATCTTCTCGCACGGCTTGGGCTTGAATATTATTTTGCAAGGCGTATTCGTCGGTGTTTTGACTCTTATCGGCTTCTATATCGGTGTGGCTCGCGGCGGCGAAAACGCGCAAGCGTACGGCTCGACGATGGCGTTCTTGACGCTCGCGCTGACGGAAACCGTTCACGCGTTCAACGTTCGCTCCTTGCGCCATTCGGTGTTTGCGCTCAAAAAGCAAAACAAGTACCTGTGGGCGGCGGCTATCTTCTCGCTCGCGCTTACGCTCTCGGTCGTCTTTGTTGCGCCCCTTGCAGGAATCTTCGAGTTTGTTGCAATCGGTTGGGTTGAACTGCTTATCTGCGTAGGCTTGGCGTTCTCGGTGCTCGTATTTACGGAAATCACCAAGCTGATTATCCGTCTTATCAAGAAATAAAATGGAACGTTTTTCTCGCACACAGCTCCTGATTGGCGCTGATGGATTGCAAAAATTGCATAACGCGAAGGTTGCGGTTTTTGGCGTAGGCGGCGTAGGCGGCTACGTGGTGGAAGCCTTGGCAAGAAGCGGCGTAGGCGGCTTGACCTTGATTGATCCCGATAGGGTGAGCGAAAGCAATATCAACCGTCAAATCATCGCTCTTTCTTCAACCGTGGGGCAATACAAAACGCACGCCGCAAAGGCGCGCGTAATGGATATTCACCCCGATTGCAAGGTGGAAACGCTGGAAATTTTCTATTCCCCTGACGTGACGGATTTTGATTTTTCGCCCTTTGATTACGTCGTGGACGCGGTGGATACGGTGAGTGCGAAGCTTGCAATCATCGAACGTGCAAAAAACGCGAATATCCCCGTGATCTCGTCCATGGGTGCGGGGAATAAGCTCGATCCCACCCTGTTTGAAGTATCGGATATTGCAAAAACAAGCGTTTGTCCGCTCGCGCGCGTGATGCGCAGGGAACTGAAAAAACGGGGCATCGACCACGTGAAGGTGGTCTACTCGAAGGAAGAGCCGCTCCCTGCAAGGGCGGTGGACGAAGAATCGGGCAAGGCGATCCCTGCAAGTATCGCTTTCGTGCCGTCGGTGGTAGGGCTTATCATTGCCGCCGAAGTGGTGAAGGATTTAATTGCGTAAAGGATAGTATTTAGAAAGGATAATATTCAGCGATTACGTTATCGAATACGATGCGTGGGGAAACCATAAGGTTTTGGACGCGAATGGAAATGCGATTACGGCGACGGCGCATATTGGGCATCGAAATCCGTTCAGATACCGTGGATATTTCTATGATCGTGAAACGGGATTGTATTATTTGAAGAGCCGATATTACGATCCGCAAACGGGCAGATTTATCAACATGGACAGCGTGGAATACGCCGACCCGTCTATCTTAAACGGCTTAAACCTGTATGCGTATTGCAACAAATTTTTCAAGGGTGGTAAGGGTATGCGAAAAAAGGTAGGTAAATGGATACTGTTTTTGCTTGTAGGTTTTCTGTTATTCATAGTAGTATGTAATTGTTTGGTTGGGTTGTTATGGGATTGGAAAGGACCTTACCATCATGCCGCGATTTTTCTTGAACCTAAGAAAACAGTAAAAACTGCATCTGGAGTTCAATATAGCCTTTTCCCAGCTTCTTATTCTGGCGACGGTGACACATTACTACATAGACACGATCAGAATTCTTTTGAATATATTGCAATTAATTATGATCGGGCAGGCAATATACGGGTAAATGATATCGCGACAATGGATGATAAGTTGTATTGCGCTACAAGAGAAGGTATCTTTTTATATAGTGGTGAAGGTGTAGCATTAGAGCAAGTGATTGATGAAAACGTCAAGTCGCTTGCAATTCGCGAAAATAATATTTTTTATAGCGCACAAACGACAGCGCCTGAATATTATATTAAGCAATATAATATGACAGCAAAATCGGTTGAAAGTCTTTTTTTGATTAGCGATTTACAGGCGCCGACTATTTTTCAAACTGAGTTCGGTGGGCTATTTGTGGATGAAAAACGGAACATTGCTTTTATAGATGAATACGGGGAAGGTGATCGAATTAAAGCAAAATCTTATGAGTGGGGAGTGAACGACAAAGAACTTTCCTTTGTAGTGGACGGTTCGATTGCATATTTATCAATAGATGTCAATAAAGTTGTCTTTAATTGCAACGGGGAAACCTTTGAATATAGCCTACCTGCCGAAGATGCACGGTATTATTCTCAAGTAAAAATACAGAACGATAAAATGTATTTTGCAGTTAAGGATATTCAAAAACAAACGAATTGTCACGATGAAAAGTGTATTTGCCGTTATGCAAAATCTTGGTTGTTGGCGTTTGATTTCGTTAAAAAAGACTTTTCTATGATTGATACCGTAGGAGCGAACGAACAGATAATTTCCTTTTCGGAAAACTATATGACCTATTCCACGCAAGAATCTATATATAGAAACGGGGAAAAATTGTATGATTTTCCTATGAAAATTGAGCCGCATAAAGAGTTCAAAGCCGTTAAGTTGGATTTTGCTTATAGTGCATATACGGTTTTTATTGCCGATAATGGCACAAAGTTGGATGTTTGTATAAACGATAACGAGAAGTATTTGAAAGACGAATATGCGTAAAGATTTGCTGCAACGATAGGTGCAGCGGGCTTTAATTTGGGTACTTACATATGGAGTGGATTACAAGGTATAAACGCACCTGATCCTATAGAATTACCATTAACATCTACAGCGTATAGCTATTAAATGGCGACATTTGGGAGAATAGATATGATTCAATTTAGTGGAAATATTAGCGAAAAGTGTAAAAAATATATTCGTAAAAAAGCGATGATGCAATGGCTTTATGTCGCGATGTTCACGGCTATTATAATAGGAATTCCGTCGATTTTGGTATTACTTTTTTGGGATATTGCTTTTTTTGTTGTATTTACAGCATTGGTGATAGCATACGGAATAGTATTAAGTTTCTTGACAAAAAATGACCAGCTGCCTCATATAATAGAAATCGAGAATGGGGAGATTTATGCTGAGATGAGTAATGGAGCGGCAACGCGCAACTACAACGATATAAAAAAAATAGTAGATTATGGGGAATTTTACGATATAATTTTTTATTTTCCAAATAAAGTGTTAAACTGTATCTGCCAAAAAGATTTAATTCAAGAAGGAACAATAGAAGATTTTGAAGAGTTGTTCAAAGATTATATTGTTCGAAAATATAAATCCTAAAGATCTAAAACGGTGGGGCGTGGGAACACGCCCTGCTTTTCTTTATCGGCAAAAAATAAGCCGTTCGTTTAGTTTTTGTAATATGTTTACTTATTGAAATCGCTTTGACGCTTTATTATATGAAAAGACCTTGCGAATATCGCAAGGTCTTTTTTGTGGTGAAGTTTTTTGAAAAGACAAAAAGTGAAGTTGCTTTGCATTGAAGTTTGTGCTGTGCACAAGTGAAGTTAAGTTTGCCCATAAGTTTCGCCGTTAGGCGAAACTTCACTCTCGTTAGCAGAACTTCACTATCGAAGATAACTTCACTTGCCCCAAAGGCAAACTTAGTTGCATACGCGCTCGTGATGGAGCGTGTATGCGTTTATACTTGTTTAATGTCGTAAGGAGTGCTTTGGTAGACGAAATAGTTCAGCCAGTTGGAATACAGCAGGTTTGCGTGCGCGCGCCAGCTCACCATCGGCGGCTGTGTTTCATCGTCGCCAGGGAAATAATTCACGGGCGCTTTAATCGGTTTCCCCTGCGAAAGGTCGCGGCGGTATTCGTCGTTCAAGGTATTCGCGTCGTATTCCGAATGTCCCGTGATGAAAATTTGTCTGCCGTTTTTCGTCGAGATTGCATACACGCCCGAAATGGGGGAAGACGCCAAAATTTTCAGCTCCTTCACCTTTTCGATATCTTCGCGAAGGACGGTCGTATGGCGGGAATGAGGCACCATAAACGTTTCGTCAAAGCCACGGAAAAGAATGGACGGCTTGTGGTCCACCACGTGGGGGAAGACCCCAAACATCTTTTCGCTCATCGGCTGTTTTTGAATGCCGTAATGGTAGTAAAGCCCTGCCTGTGCGCCCCAGCAAATGTGGAAGGTGCTGTGGACGTGGGTTTTGCTCCATTCCATGATCTCGCAAAGCTCCTGCCAGTATTCCACTTCCTCAAACGCCATGTGCTCTACGGGCGCGCCTGTGATAATCATACCGTCGAACTTGCGGTGCTTGACTTCGTCAAAAGTCTTGTAGAATGCAAGAAGATGCTCCTGCGCGACGTTCTTCGATTCGTGCGATTTCGTGTGAATAAGCTCCATTTCCACCTGCAAGGGAGTGTTCCCGAGCAAGCGCGCGAGCTGTGTTTCCGTTTCGATTTTCTTGGGCATCAGGTTCAAAATCAAGATTTTGAGCGGACGAATATCCTGCGTCATGGCGCGGGTTTCGGTCATTACGAAGATGTTTTCGCCTTCCAAGGTCTTTACGGCAGGTAAGTTGTTGGGAATTTTAATGGGCATAGATTTGTCCTTTTTTCGTAAGTTATAGGGGGGAATGGATTCACGATGGTGAAACCATCAATTCACAAAAACCGAAGTTTTTTATTCACGACAGCTTTGCTGTTAAATCACTTTTGCGCGTTATAACGAGCTTAATGCTTGCTCGATGTCGTCAATCAAGTCTTGGTAGTTTTCGATGCCGCAGGAAAGGCGCACCAAGTCGCCAGGAACGCCTGCCGCAATCAGCTCTTCTTCGCTCATCTGTCTATGCGTTGCGCTGGCAGGGTGCAAACAGCAGCTACGCGCGTCGGCAACGTGCGTTTCGATGGCAATCACTTTCAGCTCCTTCATGAACTTTTCCGCCGCCTTTCTGCCGCCTTTAACGCCGAAGCTGACGACGCCGCAGGTGCCTTTCGGCATTTGCTTTTGGGCGAGCGCGTAGTATTTATTCGACGTAAGACCAGGATAGTTGACCCAAGCAATCTTGTCGTTTTGTTCCAAGTATTCCGCTACCTTTTGCGCGTTCAGGCAGTGCCGTTCCATTCTCACGTGCAGGCTTTCCAGCCCCAAGTTCAAATAGAATGCGCTCTGCGGAGATTGCGTCGAACCGAAGTCGCGCATAAGCTGCGCCGTCGCCTTCGTGATATACGCGCCGCCCTGACCGAATTTTTCCGCATACGTGATGCCGTGATAGCTTGCGTCGGGGGTGCAAAGCCCAGGGAATTTTTCCTTATGCGCCATCCAGTCGAAGTTGCCGCTATCCACGATACAGCCGCCAACCGCTACGCCGTGGCCGTCCATATACTTGGTGGTCGAGTGGGTGACAATGTCTGCGCCGAATTCAAACGGGCGGCAGTTGACGGGGGTGGCAAAGGTGTTGTCAATGATCAGGGGTACGCCGTGCGCGTGCGCCGCTTTTGCAAACTTTTCAATGTCGAGTACGGTAAGCGCAGGGTTTGCCACCGTTTCCCCAAAGACCGCTTTCGTGTTTTCTTGGAATGCGGCGTTCAGCTCTTCTTCCGTGCAATCGGGGTCGATGAAGGTGAAGGAAATACCCATCTTTTTCATCGTCACGGCAAACAGGTTGAAGGTGCCGCCGTAGATGGACGTAGAGCATACGACGTGGTCGCCGCAGTTTGCGATGTTGAAGATGGCAAAGAAGTTTGCCGCCTGTCCCGACGAGAGCAGCATCGCCGCGCTACCCCCTTCCAAAGCGCAAATTTTTGCCGCTACCGTGTCGCAGGTAGGGTTTTGCAATCTCGAATAAAAATAGCCGCTTGCTTCCAAGTCAAAGAGCTTGCCCATATCTTCGCTGGTCGAGTACTTGAAGGTGGTGCTCTGTACGATGGGGATTTGGCGGGGTTCGCCGTTGCCGGGCGTGTAGCCGCCTTGTACGCAAGTGGTTTCAATTCTCTGGTTTTTCATATTCGCTCCTTACGAGTCGTTTTCGGCTCGATTTTTAATATAAAAATCGTTATTACAAGTATAACACATTCCTTGTTTTTTCGTCAAGCATTTTTTGCTAGTGTGGCTTGCGTATATTTTTGCGCCCTATAACGCAAAATTATAAAAAAGGAGCGTGAAACATGGGAAAAAGATGGATTAGAGCAGGCGCGCTGGCGCTTTCTACGATGGCTGTGGGCGCGGTTTTGTTGAGTAGTTGCAACCGTGGCAAAGGGGAAAAGGGGGAATATACCTATCGGGATACCTACGAAACCGCCCCTTCGACGTGGAATCCGCATACCTACCGCACGAGCGACGACGCCTACGTAAACGGTTATACGACCTTGGGGCTGTACGAGTTTTTTTTCAAGGACGATTTTTCTGGCTATGAGCTTCGCCCTGAGATGGCGTCGGCAGAGCCTGTGGACGTCACGGAAAAATACAAGACGGAAGCAAAATGGGAGATTCCTGCGGACGCGGATAGCGGCTATGCGTACGAGATTTCGCTCAATCCGCTTGCCAAGTGGGAAGACGGCACGCCCATCAATGCGGAAACGTACGTCTATTCGATGGAGCGGCTGCTTAGCCCCGAGCTTTTGAATTACCGCGCGTCCAACTATTACACGGGGAATTTGGTGATTAAGAACGCCGAAGCGTATAATTTGGGCGGCTCGGACGAGCAGGCGGAAGACGTCGCTTTTTCCGACGTCGGGATTTTTGAAACGGGGGAATATACCTTCACAATCGTGCTTGAAAAGGCGTTAAAGGGCTTTCAGCTTTTGTATTCGCTCACCGATAACTGGATTGTGAAAAAGGATTTGTACGAACAATCGGTGAGTGGCGGCGCAGGGTATAACACCAGCCGCGAAACGACGTCTTCTTACGGGCCGTACAAGCTTACGCAGTACCTGCCCGAACAGCAAATGACCTTCGAGAAAAACGAGAGCTGGTACGGCTGGAATGATGAAAAGCATGGGGGCATGTACGCGCCGACGAAGATTATTTCGCGCAGAGTCGCCGAAGCTTCCACGCGCAAACAGATGTTTTTGCGGGGCGAGTTGGACACCTACGGCTTGCAGGCGGAAGACTACGCGGAGTACCGCTCGTCCGAGCACGCCTATTCCGAGCCTGGGCAAACGGTCTTTTTCTTGATTTTGTGCGGGGATGAAAACGGCTTAAAGCTGCGTGAAGGAACAGGTGTGCATAAGCGCATTTTAGCGCTCGAAAGCTTCCGTAAGGCAATGGCGGTCACCTACCAAAAGGAGTTCTTCGCATCGACCATTTCCCCTGCGCGTAGCGGCGCGTACGGGCTCATCGGTCGTCAGGACGTTTGGGACGTCGACACGGGCGCGGCGTACCGCGAAACGCCGCAAGCAAAGCGCGTGCTTTGCGATTTCTACGGCGTGGACGTGGACGATTTTGGTGGGGATTTGGATAAGGCGACAGCGTCGATTACTGGCTACGACCCGACCTTGGCAGGGGAACTGTTTAAGCAGGCGTTTGCCGAAGCCAAGCAAAAATACGGCATGAAGGACACGGACAGGGTAGAGATTGAATACGCCGTGGCGTCGTCGTCCGCGTTTATCACGAAGACGATTGATTATCTAAATTCGGAGCTGGAAAAGGTGCTTTCCCCCGTAGGGCTTTCGGGCAGAGTACGCATCGTTGAAAGCGTGCCTTACGGAAACACTTGGCAGGAAAAGATTCGCGGCGGCGAAAGCGATACCGTCCTTGCAGGCTGGACGGGTGGGATTTTGAACCCGTTCAATACAATTCAGTATTACACGAATCCGCTTTACGAGCCGTATTGCAACGGCTGGTACGACACGGAAAAAATTCCTCTGACCTTGACGCTTGACGGCGAAAGGGTGACGATGACCTTGACGGAATGGGGGCAGGCGCTGGGCGGCACGTCGGTGACGGTGGCTGGCAAGAGCTATAATTTCGGCTACGGTGTCGTTTCGGACGAAATCCGCTTGGATATTTTGGCTGGGATGGAAGGGAAAATTTTGTCTTCGTATAGCTATATCCCTATGTTGCAGGACGGCAGCTTTTACCTGCTTTCGCAAAAGCTTTCCTATCCCACGGAAGAATACAATCCCGTGCTTGGCTACGGCGGCGTAAAATACGTGCGCTTTGCTTTTGACGATGCGGAGTGGTCTACCTTCGTCAAGCGCGCGGGCGGTCAGCTCAACTATAAATAATCGGGCAGGGAAGGTATGTGGAAATACGCGTTAAAACGAATCGGGCTCATGCTCGTCACCTTCTTTATCATCATGGCGATTTGTTTCACGCTCATTCGACTATTGCCGTTGCCCGACGCGTCGAAGTACGGGGTCAATGCGGCGCTCATTCAAGCAAGGCGTGAAAAGATGGGGTACAACAAGCCCATTCCCGTGCAGTTTTTTCTCTACTGGAAGAACGTCTTTTTGTACGGTGACTGGGGGATCGGGGAAGAATACAAAACAGGCTTAGAAGTGGGGCAGGTATTCGTTGAACGCTTACCTGCCACCATGATTGTCAATCTTTTATCCATTCTCGTGAGTATTCCGCTCGGGATCGGGCTGGGAGTGTTTGCGGCGCTGAAAAAGAACCGCTTTCAGGATTATCTGATCTCTACGCTCGTAATGGTGGCAATTTCCGTTCCGTCCTTTGTGGTGGCGTTTCTATTGCAATCGCTTTTCTATTATCGGCTCGGTATTTTGCCGCCGCTAATGGCGCCCACCGATCGGTGGCTTTCGGGGGAAATGCTCTTGTCGCTCGTGATGCCTGTCACGGCGCTATCCTTGGGGACGCTTGCAGGCTTTACGCGAATCACGCGTGCCGAGCTCACCGAAACGCTGACGGGGGACTATATGCTCCTTGCAAGGGCAAAGGGGCTGACTAAGCTCCAAGCCACCGTTCGCCACGCCTTCAAAAACAGCGCGGTGGTGGTACTGCCTGCGGTGCTCGGCTCGTTCGTGGGAATTTTGAGCGGCTCGATGATTATCGAGCGAATTTTCTCTATTCCAGGCGTAGGGGAGCTATACTTGGGGGCGATTCTTTCGCAGGACTATAACTTTTTTATGATGCTCTCGGCGTTCTATACCTTCGTTGGGTTGTCGGCAGGGCTGATCGTCGATTTAAGCTACGGCTTGATTGACCCGAGAGTGCGGATAGGGCAAAGGTGAGAAATGGAGCAGTTTGACGAAAAATTGTTTGAATTTGCTAAAAAGGACGGGGGCGTGTCCGTGATGAACGAAAAAACCGCGCCGCCCGTAGGTTATTTGAAGGACGCGTGGCGCAGGTTTCAAAGAAACAAATCTTCGCTGCTTGCGCTTCTAATTTTGGCGCTTTTGATTGCCTTTTGCCTGCTTGCGCCCCTTTTTTCGTCCTATTCCTTGACGGACAAAGAGAGCGTGTATCCCAACAAACGCCCTTATCTGCAAATCTTCGATGGGAGCGGTTTTTGGGACGGCGGCAGGGAAAACGAGTTTACGGAAAGCAACCGCGATTACTTTTTGGGGATTGCCAAGGAAACGGGGTTTAATCCGATTATTCGTGTCAAGAAGGAATACGAAAGCGTTTCGGCAAGCGGCAAAAAGACCAAGCTTTTTCGCTTGCGTATAGACAGCTACAAGGAAGTGGGGGTGGTGAACGGCATCAACCTTTCTAAGGAACGGTTTGACGAGCTTTGCCGCTACCAAACGGAAACGGGCAGGCAGGTGCTCTATCCGCTTGTGAATACCGACCTTCTCTATGGCTTCGACCGTGGGGAAGGGGGCGGAAACTACTGGTACGTTGTCGATAAAAAGGGGAAGCCGATTTTGCGTGACGGGGAGTTTCAGCCGCTTTATTTATCCATTCCAAAAACGGAGCAGACGGCAAGCGGCTACGCCCCTTACGAGAGCTTGCGGATAAGCTCGGACGACGGCTCTTTCGTCTACGGCAGGGCAAATCAATCGGGGTACGCAACGCGGATATGCTACTATGAGTATTACCGCTTTTTGCACGGCAATTACCCTGCGTTTGCGCTGGGTACGAACGCGTTCGGTCAAGACATGGTCACCGCTTTGGCGAAGGGTGGCGGATTTTCGCTTGCGCTTGCGTTCGGCGTTTCGGCACTCAATTTGGTGATCGGTTGTATCTACGGCGCGGTGGAAGGGTACTTTGGCGGTAAGACCGATCTTATCATGGAGCGGATCACCGACGTGCTTGCAGGCGTACCCTTTACGGTGGTGGTCACCCTGTTTTCCTATCACCTTGCGGCAAAGGTCGGAGTGATTATCTCTTTCCTGTTCGCCTTTTTGACGACGGGCTGGATTTCGACGGCTTCCTTGGCAAGAAAGCAGTTCTACCGCTATAAAAACCGCGAGTACGTGATGGCGGCGCGTGCGCTAGGCGCAGGGCACGGCAGAATTATCTTTCGGCATATTTTGCCCAACAGTATCGGTACGATTGTGACGAGCGCGGCAATGCTCATACCAAGCGTAATCGGCTTGGAAACGACGCTCACCTATCTTGGGATTGTCAATCTTTCAGGCGCAGGGGCAACGAGCCTTGGTACGCTCATTGAGCTGGGGAAGACGGCGCTGGAAAGCTCGCCGCACGCCCTTCTTTTGCCCGCGCTGTTTTTGGCGCTTGTGATGATATGCTTTAATTTGGTGGGGAACGGACTGCGCGACGCGTTCAATCCGTCCGTTCGGTTTGCGGAGTGACGATGAGAGAAGAAGTATTATCGGTGGAAGGTTTATCCGTCGTTTTTCGTTCGGAAGAAGGGGAAGTGCAGGCGGTGCGCTCGGTGGATTTTGCGCTCAAAAAAGGGGAAACCTTGGCGCTTGTAGGGGAGAGCGGCTGCGGAAAATCGGCAACGGCAAAGGCGGTGATGGGGCTGCTGCCGCCGAATGCAAAAGTCACGGGCGGAAGAATATTATGTGGGGGCAGGGACGTGTTGAAGCTCAAAGAAAGAGAGCTTTGTACCTTACGCGGCAGGAAGATTGCGATGGTATTTCAAGACCCCTTTTCTTCCCTGAACCCCATCGTTCGGGTGGGCAAACAGTTGACGGAAGCGATGCTGATCAAAAACCCTGAACGGAAGAAAAACGGTCAGCCCGTTTTGACAAAGCGGCAGGCAAAAGAGCGCGCGCTTTCCCTGCTTAGGGAAGTGGGAATTACGGACGCGGAGCGCCGTTTTCGTGCTTATCCCTTCGAATTTTCGGGCGGTATGCGGCAACGGATTGTAATTGCCATCGCGCTTGCCGCCGACCCTGAAATTTTGATCTGCGACGAGCCAACCACCGCGCTTGACGTGCGCGTGCAGGCGCAAATACTCGAGCTGTTGAAAGGCTTGCAAAAGGAGCGAAAGCTGTCCGTTTTGTTTATCACGCACGATCTTGGCGTGGTGGCAAGCATTGCCGATCGGGTGGCGGTGATGTATGCAGGGAAGATTGTGGAATACGGGAAGTCGAGCGAGATTTTTTACGATGCAAAGCATCCGTATACGTGGGCGCTTTTGTCTTCTTCGCCGTCCAAGGCAGGGGAAGGAAGATTGCCTGCCATCGAAGGGTCGCCGCCCGTGATCACGGGGGAATGGAAGGGAGATGCGTTCGCGCCGAGAAACCCTTACGCGCTGAAAATCGACTTTGAAAAAGCGCCGCCGTTTTTTCAGGTGAGCGAAACGCATTTTGCGGCAACTTGGCTGCTACATCCAAGCGCGCCGAAGGTAGAATGGGAAGGAAGAGAAAAATGGACGGATTGCTCGAAGTAGACGGCTTGGTGAAGCGGTTTGGAAAAACGCAGGTTTTGCACGGCGTTTCCTTTGCGGTACAAAAAGGGGAAGTGTTCGGGCTCGTCGGGGAGAGCGGCTGTGGAAAGACGACGGTGGGCAGGACGGTGCTCGGGCTGTACCCTGCGGACGGCGGCTCGGTGCGGTTTGACGGAAGGGAAACGGTCGGCATAAAGGGCAGGGAACGCAAAGCGTTCGCTCGCCGCGCGCAAATGATTTTTCAAGACCCGATCGCGTCCTTAAATCCGCGTATGACGGTGAAGGAAATTTTGTCCGAAGGGTTGCTTGTGCACGGGGAAAAACGGGGAAAATCGGTGGATGAAAAGGTGGAAAGGGCGCTATCTAGCGTAGGGCTTCCCAAGACGGCGCTTGGCAGGTATCCGCACGAGTTTTCAGGCGGTCAGCGTCAGCGCATAGGCATTGCGCGTGCAATCGTTTTAGAGCCCGAGTTTATCATCGCGGACGAGCCCGTATCCGCGCTCGACGTGTCCGTACAGGCGCAGGTGATCAACCTGCTTTCCGACCTAAAACGAGATTTGGGCTTGACGGTACTGTTCGTCGCGCACGATTTATCCGTCGTAAAGTATTTTTGCGATCGGGTGGCGGTGATGTACGCAGGGCAAATTGTGGAAATTGCGCCGTCGAAAAAGCTGTTTGAAAAGCCCAAGCACGCGTATACAAAGTCCCTTTTATCCGCCATTCCTTTGCCCGATCCAAGACGCGCAAAGCGTATGCGGCGTATTCCTTTTGAAGAGAAAATCGGGGAAAACATAGGGGCAGGTACGCATTTAACGCAGGTTTGCGAAGGGCATTTCGTGCGAAAAGGGGCGGAAGGAAAAGACTAAAATGAAGGCGCGGAAATGGATTTTGGCTTTTTTGAGTGCGTCAGGCTTTGCGGCGATGATATTTGGCTTGCGCAGGGGGTGGGAGCGCCCCCTTTTGGGCTTTGCGGACGCTCTCAGCGTCGGTGGATTTTTTTGTCTTGTCTTATCCGTTTTCCCTTTTCTTTCGCGTTCGGACGCTTTCGACGGCTTTTCCTATGCGGCGAAAAGCGCGCTTGCAGGCTTTTTCCCTGCGCTGACAACTGCCTATTCCGAGCATAAAAAACAACGCGCCGAAGGACGAGCGAAAGGGCGGGTTTCGCGGGAAAGCGCAATCGTTGGCGGCGGTTTCTTGGCGGTAGGGCTTGTTCTTTCCCTGTTTTTTTAATAAAAAAACACAAAAAAGACGTTTTGCGGGTGGATACACCGTTGACAAATCCCAAAGGAATATAGTATAATAACATGTGGAAAATATTTATATTTTCACGCAAAATAATATTCGTTGGGTTTTATCAACAAAATTTACTTATGGAGGAATTATGGACCCGCTATCTCTAACTATCATCATCGTCGTGCTTATTTTGCTCTCGGGATTTTTCTCGGGTACGGAAACGGCATACTCTTGTGCAAACCGCATCAAGCTGAAAAGCTTTGCGGTGCTCGGCAAACGCAACGCAAAAGCGGTGGTTGCTTTTGCGGACGAAAAGTACGACAAGCTTGTCACGACGATTTTGATCGGTAATAACATCGTCAACCTGACCGCTTCGGCTTTGGGTACGCTGTTATTTATGCAGTTGTTGCAAGGCACGGGGATTGACCACACGACCGTTTCTACGGCAGTTTTGACCGTCGCGGTGCTCATCTTGGGCGAAATCACACCCAAATACCTTGCCAGTGTTTATCCTGAAAAGTTCTGTTTCATCGTCTATCCGTTGATTCAGTTTTTCTACTGGATTCTCTTCCCCGTTCGCTTGATTTTCGACGGCTTTAAGTGGTTGCTTGCAAAGGCGTTCCGCTTGAAGAAGGACGATTCGATTACGGACGAAGAGCTGATGTCGCTTGTGGACGAAGCGGAAGAAGACGGTACGCTCAAGGAAGACGAATCGGAGCTTGTCCGTTCGGCGCTTGAATTTGACGATCAAAAGGTGGAAGATATTCTCGTTCCCCGCGTGGACGTAATCGCTGTGAATATCAATGCGTCTATGGACGAAATTTGTCAGGTGTTTAGAAAGCACGGCTATTCGCGTATTCCCGTCTACGAGGAAACGATTGACAACATGGTGGGCTTGATCCACGAACGCGACTTCTTCTTGGCGTACTTAAACGGCGCAACCAGCGTAAAAGGGATTGTCCAAGAGATGGTGTTCACGACGGAATACACTCGTATTTCCACCCTTCTCAAACAACTCCAAAAGGAAAAGGTGCACATGGCGGCGGTCGCGGACGAATACGGCGGCGTGGTCGGTATCGTCACCTTGGAAGACATTTTGGAAGAGCTTGTGGGCGACATTTGGGACGAACACGACGAGGAAGAAGTGTTCTACGGCTTGATCGCAGGCAAGGAATACTGGGTGGACGGCAAGTGCGATTTGGGTGAGTTCTTTGCGCTCTACGATATGGAGCAGGAAGACGAAAACTTTGAAGCGAACACCGTCGGCGGCTGGGTGATGGAAGAGTGCGGCGGCATTCCCCCCGTTGGCGAAATCTTAAAGTATAAGAACTTGGAAATCAAGGTGGTGAAGACCACCCGTCAAAAGGTGCTTAAAATCCGTTCTCGCTACGACGAGCTGTTTGGCGAGAGCGAAGAATAAGAATAAAATAGAAACGATTGTAAGGAGCGAAAAAAATGCAAACGATTCTTGTGACTGGCGGCAGCGGCTATATCGGCTCGCATACCGTACTCGAACTTTTGAACAAAAACTACAACGTTGTCGTCGTAGATAACCTGAGCAATTCTAGCTACGAAAGCTTGCGCCGCGTGCAAAAAATCACGGGCAAGACGGTCACCTTCTACGAAAACGACATTCGCGATACGGCGGCGCTTGAAAAGATCTTCTCGGCGCACACCTTCGACGCGGTAATTCACTTTGCGGCGTTCAAGGCGGTGGGCGAGAGCTGCAAGCTTCCTTTGAAGTATTACGAAAACAACATTAGCGGTACGGTCAACCTGTTGAAGGTAATGGAAAAGTTTGGCGTGAAGAAAATCATCTTCTCGTCGTCGGCAACCGTTTACGGCACGCCTGAAAAGCTGCCCTTGGACGAAAACTGCCATCTTTCCACGACCAACCCTTACGGCGCAACCAAGCTCATGATGGAGAACATCATGACGGACGTTTGGAAGGCGGACAACGAATGGACGATCATTCTTCTTCGTTATTTCAACCCCGTCGGTAGCCATGAAAGCGGCTTGATTGGCGAAGACCCGAAGGGGATTCCCAACAACCTGATGCCCTACGTTGCGCAGGTTGCAAGCGGCAAATTGCAGTGCATCAACGTCTTTGGCGACGATTACGATACCCCCGACGGAACGGGCGTGCGCGATTATATCCACGTAGTCGACCTTGCGCTTGGGCATATTGCGGCAATCGAAAAGGTGAATACGTCGGGCGTACATATCTACAACCTGGGTACGGGCCACGGATACAGCGTTTTGGATATGATTCACGCCTTCGAGAAGGCTTGCGGCAAGACCCTGCCCTATAAGATTTGCGAACGTCGTCCCGGCGACATCGCGGCTTGCTATGCTTGCCCCGACAAGGCGGAAAAGGAACTCGGCTGGGTGGCGAAGTTCGGCATTGAAGAAATGTGCGCTTCGCAATGGAAATGGCAAAGCGGTAATCCAAACGGCTACGATAAATAATTCTTGGGTTGGAGCGTAAACAATGGCAATTTTTCCCGATAGAGTGGTTCGCTCAAAGCGCAAGACGGTGTCTGTTTCCATCGACAGCTTGGGGCAGGTGATCGTTCGCGCGCCGCTACGTTATTCGGATGAAAAAATCGCCGCCTTTCTTGCGGAAAAAGAAGGGTGGATCTTAAAGCACAAACGAAGAATAGACGGGGCAGGTATCCGTTTACCCGAAAAAAGCTTGGACGGTTATCGGCTTCTACTTCTTGGGGAAGAGCACGAAATCGTTCTCTACGATCGGGCGAGAGTGTACTTGGATAAAGACGAAAAAAGGCTCTTTGTTCCGCGTGAGAACGCGGAGGAACGGCTGCGCCGATTCTTAAAAGAGAACGCCAAGCGTATCTTTACGCAGGCGACGGCGGCGCGCGCGGATGAGATGGGGATTGCGTATAAAAGCGTTTCGCTCTCGTCGGCAACGACCCGTTGGGGGAGCTGCTCGGGGGACAACGCCCTGCGGTTTTCCTATCGGTTGCTGTACGCCCCCAAGGACGTGATCGATTACGTGATCGTACACGAGCTTTGCCACGTCTTGCACCACGATCACAGCGCGGCGTTTTGGTCGGCGGTGGAAGGGGTGCTCCCCGATTACAAAGAAAAGCGCAAGTGGCTGAAAGACCGTGGCGCGCTTTTGAAAATCTTATAAAAGCTGGAAAGACTATGTTAGAACTGAAAAACATCACCTACCGCGTGTCGGACGAACGGGGCGAAAAGACGATTTTGGACGACGTCAGCCTGACGCTTGACGAGCGTTTTGTCGCCTTTACGGGCCCGAACGGCGGTGGAAAATCAACGCTAGCGAAGGTAATCGCAGGCATCATAAAGCCGACGAGCGGCAAAATTTATTTGGACGGAGAAGACATCACCGACCTGTCCATCACCGAGCGCGCGAACAAAGGCATATCTTATGCCTTTCAACAGCCCGTTCGCTTCAAGGGGATCACCGTGCGCGATTTAATTTCGCTTGCGGCTGGCAAGCAAACGAAGATTTCGGACGCCTGCGCGTACCTTTCCGAAGTGGGGCTTTGCGCAAGGGATTATATCGACCGCGAAATCAATGCTTCCCTTTCGGGGGGCGAGCTCAAACGCATCGAGATTGCCACCGTGCTTGCGCGCGGAACGGCGCTTTCGGTGTTCGACGAGCCAGAAGCGGGAATCGATCTTTGGAGCTTTAACAACCTGATTGCGGTCTTTGAAAAAATGTACGAAAAGACGAAGGGCAATATCCTGATTATTTCCCACCAAGAACGCATTTTGAACATTGCGGACAAGGTGGTGGTAATCGCTGGCGGCAAAGTGGACAAGGAAGGCAAACGAGAAGAGATTTTGCCTGCGCTTTTGGGCGCATCCGCTTGTCCCGTTTTGACGGAGAAAATGTAAAAGGGGCATACCATGGACGCGATTGAGAAAGATTTATTGATGCAAATCGCCGATTTACACGGCATCCCCGAAGGGGCGTATAACATTCGCTCGAACAGCAGTGCGATGGGTAGAAATTCGACGGAAAATATCGAGATTGTACCCAAATCGGACGGCAAGGACGGCATAGATATCATCATCAAGCCTGGCACGAAAAACGAGAGCGTGCACATCCCCGTAATCATTTCCAAGGCGGGCTTGCAGGAGTGCGTTTACAACGATTTCTACATCGGCGCGGACGCAGACGTTGTGATTGTTGCAGGCTGTGGGATTCACAACTGCGGCGGCGTAGAGCTCACTTCCCGACACGACGGTATTCACACCTTCCACGTCGGCAAGAACGCGAAGGTCAAGTACGTGGAAAAGCATTACGGCGGCGGTGACGGCATGGGCAAGAACGTGATGAACCCCGAAACGGTGGTGCATCTTGCGGAAGGCGCGCGCATGACGATGGAAACGACGCAGATCAAAGGCATCGACAGCACGAACCGTAAAACGAGCGCAACCTTGGCGGCAGGCGCGAACTTTGTTGTAAAGGAAAAGCTGTACACGCACGGCGTGCAGACGGCGGACACCGATTTCGTGGTGGAGATGAACGGCGAAGGCTGTAGCGCGGATATTATGTCCCGTTCGGTGGCGGCAGGGAATTCCCGCCAAAACTTCGTTTCGACGATGAACGGCAACGCCCCCTGCTACGGTCACACCGAATGCGACGCCATCATCATGGACGAAGCAAAGGTGGCGGCAGCCCCTTGCCTTACGGCAAACCACGTGGATGCGGAGCTCGTTCACGAAGCGGCAATCGGGAAGATTGCAGGCGAACAGCTCATCAAGCTCATGACCTTGGGCTTGACGGAAAAGGAAGCGGAAGAACAGATCATCAAGGGTTTCTTGCATTGATCTTGGCATAAACATATTACAAAAGGAGATAAAAAAATGAGTGAACTTTCCTATAAAAGAACGAACGTCTACGAAGTAGCAGACGAAGCGAAAATGAAAGAGATCTACGACTACGCAAAGGGCTATGCCGCGTTTTTGGACGCAGGCAAGACGGAGCGTGAAGCTTGCGCGTACGCGGTGAAAGCGGCGATTGCGGCTGGCTACAAGCCCTATGCGTTCGGGCAGAAATTACAACCTGGCGACAAGGTATACTACAACAATCGTGGTAAGAACTTGTATCTTATTCACGTGGGCAGCGAAGACGTTGCAAAGTGCGGTATCCGCATCTTGGCGTCCCACATCGACAGCCCCCGTATCGACTTGAAGCAAGTTCCCCTGTACGAAGCAAACGGCATCGCGTTCGCAAAGACCCATTACTACGGCGGTATCCGTAAATATCAATGGGCGACGATTCCCCTTGCGCTCCACGGCGCGGTGGTGAAGAAGAACGGCGAAGTGCTGGAAGTGGCAATCGGCGAAGACGAAAACGATCCCATCTTCTATATCAGCGACCTGCTTCCCCACTTGGCGGCAAAGCAGAACGCAAAAACGCTTGGCGAAGGCATCGGGGGGGAAGATTTGA
Organism: Clostridiales bacterium; assembly: GCA_015069565.1. Taxonomy (GTDB): domain Bacteria; phylum Bacillota; class Clostridia; order Christensenellales; family Borkfalkiaceae; genus Scatosoma. Next base: position 3,651 of record SVIJ01000019.1, on the reverse strand, counting down.
ATATTTGGCTCGGCAACGTTCCCTATACGGCGGCGAAGGACGAGAAGGATAAGACGGTCAAGGAAAACCTTTTGCGTATTTTGAACGAAAAATACGGCATGATTGAAGCGGATTTCCTGAGCGCAGAACTCTCGCTCGTACCTGCGTTCAAGGCTCGTGATTTGGGCTTTGATCGCGGCTTGATCGCGGCGTACGGTCACGATGATAGAGTATGCTCCTATCCTGCCTATACGGCGCTTTTCGATACGAAGACGGACAAGACGGTTATGGTCGTGCTTGCGGACAAGGAAGAAGTAGGCAGCGACGGCGTGACGGGTATGCAATCGGCGATTTTCACCGATCTTATCAATGCGATCGCGGAAAGCTTCGGCGCGTCTTCGGCGGCTGTGAGAGCACATTCCAAGTGCTTGTCTGCGGACGTAAACGCAGGCTTCGATCCCAACTTCACGTCGGTGCTCGAACCGTTGAACGCAACCTATATTTCCTGCGGCGCAGGCTTGACGAAGTTCACGGGCGCGCGCGGCAAGAGCGGCTCTTCGGACGCAAGCGCGGAATTTGTGGGTGAAGTTCGCAAGATCTTCGACGATAACGGCGTTATTTGGCAGACGGGCGAGCTTGGCGCTGTGGACGTTGGCGGCGGCGGAACGGTGGCGAAGTTCATTGCAAACATGAACATTGACACGGTGGACATCGGCGTACCCGTAATCTCGATGCACGCTCCTTACGAAGTGGTTTCGAAAGCGGACGTTTACGAAGTTTACAAGGCGTTCTGCGCGTTTGTGAAATAAAAGGAAAAACGCTGTGCAAGAGATATTGCACAGCGTTTTTTGTTAGTGAATTGTATACTCCGTATACGTGAATTGCCCAACGGGCGTGAATTGACGGCTGTGCCGTCGTGAATTGCAAGGCTATGCCTTGCGTTATGGAAAAATAAGAACACGAAAACACACGTTTCAATGCACATTAAAAATAAGCAAAAAAACGCTACGCCAAAATGGCGTAGCGTTTTTGCTCATTCGATGGTCGTTTCGTCGCCGCAAATCTTGATCGTTGACGAGAAGAATGCGGTCAGCGCCGTTTGCAGCTCTGCAAAGTCCGCAATCGCGAAGCTTTCGCAAGCGGAGTGCATCGCAAGCTGCGCCAAGCCGATATCCACCGCAGGCATACTGATTCGCGCTTGCGAGAGTACGCCCAAGGTCGAGCCGCTTCTTACGTCCGAGCGGTTGAAAAAGGTTTGATATTTGACCCCTGCACGCGCGCATACCGTTTGAATGATCGCCGCGGAGAGCGCGTCGGTGGTGTACGCCTTGCCTGCGTGGTGCTTCACAACCACGCCGCCCCCCAAAAGCGCCTTGTTGGTAGGGCCAGCCGTTTCGGGGTGGTTGGGGTGCAAGCCGTGCGCGTTGTCCACCGAGATGAGCATACTGCTCGCCAAAGCCTTATACAGCTCGTTTTCGTCCAGCTTCAAGGTGTAGGTGATACGGCGCAGAGCCGTTTCCAAAAAGTCGCCTGCCGCGCCTTGGCTCGTATGGCTGCCGATTTCTTCGTTGTCGAAGAACGCGCCGATGCAAATCCCGCCGCTTTCGGTTGCGTGGCAAGTGAGCGCTTGCAAAATCGCGTACACACCCGTCAAATCGTCGACGCGGGGGCTTGCCATAAACTCGTTGTTTACACCAAAGGTGTAAGGCTCGGCGGCATTCGTCAAGAAGAGCTCTCTTGCCACCACCTGTTTAGTTGTCAGCTTATCCAGCCATTCCGCGCCCACGCCGCTTGCGGAGAGCAAGGGGAGAAGGTCGATTTGCGCATTGACGGAAAAATTGTCGTTTGCGCCGCGGTTTTGGTGGATTGCAAGGGAAGGGATCGTCACGCAATAATCGGATACGACGTGTTCGCTTTTTAAGATGCCGTCTTCTTCGGTGATAATCCTGCCTGCCACCTTCAAGGGACAGTCAAAGAAGGTATACCAAAGTCCGCCGCCGTACGTTTCGACGTTCAGCTTTTCGTAAGGCCCCGTCTTCATTACGGGATTTTCTTTGATTTTGAGCGCAGGGAAATCGACGTGCGCTGCCGCGATCTTGAAGGAAAATTGATCCAAGTTCCCGACGGTGAAGGCGAGCAGGGCGCAGCCGCTACGCTCTACGTAATATTTCCCCCCTTCTTCAATCGACCAGTCGTCCCCTTCGTGTAAGGGGGTAAAGCCGTTTTCCTGCAAAATCGCTTTCGCGTTATCCACCGCGTGATAGGCGGTGTAGGAAGTTTTCAAAAAGTTTTTTAAGCCGTTTAACATTAGAGTTTGCTCCCAAGGGATTTGGCGAAGAAGCTTCACCGTTTTTCATTGTAGCATTTTTTGCCTGTAAATGCAAGCGCATTTTGTAAAAAAAGGGCGAATCTAACGAAAGTTTTTTTCTTGCGCAAAAAAAAGATGAAAAGAATGTGAAAAAAAGAAAAAATTATCGTTTACTACTTGACAATATCTTAAAAAAACTGTATAGTATGAAAGCAAAGCTGTTTTGTCAAAAAATTCAACAATATATCAAAAGATAAGGAGTATACATAAGATGGAAAAGAAAAAAAAGACCCCGAAGGCAGTCACTACGCAAGAAGAAAACAAGTCGTATCTTCGTAAAATTTTTGTGATGCTGCGAGAAATTGAAGTGGCAGTGAATGCGCAGCGCCATGAAAAATACAACAACACCGAAGTGCGGCTTATGAACGAAGTCGTCTACACGACGGGCATGGGGGAAAGAGTGATCTCCACCCAGCTTGCCAGCCGTTTGGGAATCACCCGTTCGGCGGTGTCGCAAATCGTTGCGAAGCTTGAAGGGGAAGGCGTTTTGCGCCGCGTGCCCGACGAAGTGGATAAAAAGATCGCGTACGTGGAATTGAGCGAAAAAAGCATGGGCACGTATAAAGCGCTCATTCAGGGGTATACGGACTTTGTAGGCAGAGTCGTTGCGTACATGGGTGTGTCCAAGATGGATAAAATGCTTGCCTTGGCAGATGATTTCTCTGCGGCGGTGGAAAACGCTTGCGCAGAGTGTCGTGCGGAAGAAAAGGACGCAAAGTAAGGCGTAGATTGCAAAAAATAGAGAGAAGAAAAAAGGAGAAGAGCGTATGTTGACGCTAAAAAACATAAAAAAGGATTACGCGACGGGCGGAAACGTCGTACACGCCTTGCGCGGCGTGTCGCTGGAATTCCGCGCTAACGAGTTCGTGTCCATTTTGGGCGCGAGCGGTTGCGGTAAGACCACCCTTTTGAACATCATCGGCGGCTTGGACCGCTACACGGAAGGGGACCTTATCATCGGCGGCGTATCCACGAAGGCTTATAAGGATAAGGACTGGGACGTATACAGAAACCACCGTATCGGGTTTGTCTTCCAGTCGTACAATCTCATCCCTCATCAGACGGTTTTGGGGAACGTCGAGCTGGCGCTCACGATTGCAGGCGTTTCAAAGGCGGAGCGCAGAAAGCGCGCACGTGAAGCCTTGAAAAAGGTGGGGCTGGAAAAGGAGCTGAAAAAGCGTCCCAACCAGCTTTCGGGCGGTCAGATGCAAAGGGTAGCGATTGCGCGTGCGCTCGTCAATAACCCTGAAATCCTGCTCGCGGACGAACCGACGGGCGCGCTTGATACGGAAACGAGCGTGCAA
>SVIJ01000054.1 GCA_015069565.1 Clostridiales bacterium | reverse complement strand
ATCGCCCTGCGAGAAAAGCTTCATATCGAAGTTTTGAACGCTTCTTGCCTTCCAAAGACGAAGAACGGAAACCGCTTTGCTATCATAGCCCGATACCATCATATCGTAAGCGACCGCCTGCACTTCTTTTGCGTCGCGATAAACCGTTTGCAAGCCGTGCTCCGTCCACGTTTCTTCAATGTAGCCGTCGAACTTTACCGTAAAGATCTTATCGCTTCTTTGCGTAAGCCATACTTCGCCGCCAGGAAGCCAAACGTCGGGAAGCTCGGTCTGCCACCCCTCTACAATCTTTTGCTTGAAAAGACCGTAATCGTAGCGAATCGAAAAGCCCATAGCGGGATAATCGCCCGTTGCCAAAGCGTCCATAAAGCAAGCGGCAAGTCTACCCAAGCCACCGTTGCCAAGCCCTGCGTCAGGTTCAAGCTCGTACAAATCCGCAAGCGTCACGTCGTAATCTTTGAGCGCCGCGTCGAAAGCATCGCCGATTCCCAAATTGAAGATGCTGTTTTTCAGCGATCTACCCATTAGGAATTCCATGCAAAGATAATACACTCTCTTTGCCTTTGCCGCTTTCGTTTCCAAGTGGAAATTATGGCGCTTTTCAAGCATAATGTCGCGCACGCTCATAACCACCGCTTTGTAAAGCTGTTCCTTTCTCGCTTCCGAAGGAGCAATGCCGAAATAACGGGAAAGTTTTCCCTTAATCAGCTCTTTTGCTTCCTTCTCCGTAAAATTGTTGTTCATATAGTTCTCCTAAAAAGTTTGTTAAACCTAGTAATTTGGCAATTAAGCAAGCGTTTCTTCGTACAGCTTTGCGTACTCGCTCGCCGAACACGACCACGAGAAATCGGTGTTCAATGCCTTTTTCATCAATTCTATCCAAGCGGATTTGTTTTTATACAGATCAATCGCTTCATGGATAACGTAGAGCATATCGTAAGGATTGCAGGACGCGAAGGTAAAGCCGTTGCCGCCTGCGCCGTAAGGCTTAATGCTGTCGTAAAGCCCACCCGTTTCACGCACGACGGGAACGGTTGCGTATCTCGACGCAATCATTTGCGAAAGACCGCAAGGCTCGCTAATCGAAGGCATCAAGAAGATGTCTGCACCCGAATAAATCTTTCTCGATAAATCGCCGTTGAAGGCAATATTCGCCGATACCTTTCCTTCATAACGCATTGCCAAATCCTTGAAAAAGCTTTCATAAGCCGCATCACCCGTACCAAGCAACACGAACTGCAAATCTTCGTGTAATACGTTTTCAATGCCAGCCTTCACAAGTTCAAGCCCCTTGTGAGATACAAGGCGAGTGATCATTGCGATGATAGGAACGTCCTTTTCGGGCAGCCCTAACATTTTTTGAAGCTCACTCTTACAAATCGCCTTGCCGCTAAAATCATCCGTAGAATAGTTCGCAAACAGCGCCTTATCCGTTTCACAGTTATACGAATCTACGTCGATACCATTCAAAATACCCGTGAGCTTTTGTTCGTTGCGACGGATGATTGGATCTAATCCGTGTGCGTACTGCGCCGTTTTGATCTCTTGCGCATACGTGGGGGACACCGTCGAGAAACGCTCGGAAACTTCGATTGCCCCTTTCATCAAGTTCAAGCAACCGTTATATTCTAAATAATAGCCGTACTCGCTGGGAATGCCGAAAAGCTCTTCCAAAAGATCAAGCGAGTACTTGCCCTGATATTCAATGTTATGGATGGTGAAAAGCGCCTTAATCTTTTGATATTCGGGCTTGTTGTTATACACCGTCTTTAAGTAAATTGCCGCAAGCGCCGCCTGCCAGTCGTGACAATGCAAAACGTCGGGATAGAAGCCGACGAACGGCAAAATTTCCATAACGGAACGAGAGAAGAACGCAAAGCGTTCCCCATCGTCGTAATAGCCGTAGCAGCCAGGACGCTTGAAGTAATATTCGTTATCAATAAAATAATACGTCACGCCGTTTTCAACGCACGTAAACACACCGCAGTACTGATTGCGCCAAGCAAGCGGCGTATAGATATTGCCCATAAAGCTGAGCTTTCTTCTTTGATCGGGTTTTATATCCGAATACAAAGGCAATACGACACGAATGTCGTATGCAGGATTTTTTGCAAGCGCTTGCGGCAACGAGCCGATTACGTCGGCAAGTCCGCCCGTTGCAATAAAGGGACGGGCTTCCGAGGCAACGAATAAAATTTTCGTTTGTCCACATACCTGCCCTTCCGTTTCGTATACGGGATCAAGCGGTTTTTCATTCATTAAAATTTCCACAGCCGTTTTGGGAACGTTCTTTTTCACTGTTGCTCGCACGCCTTTCGTAAGTTTTTTCGTTTCTACGCTTTCGGACATAATATTCTCCTGTTATTTTCAATAAAACGCTTTTGTTCCGTGTTGCCACGGAACAAAAGCCGTCGGGGTTCATATACTTAATTAAAATTAAAGATGTTTGCCTTTTTGAATGATATACGGTAAGTCTTCGCAACCAGCCAAATGGCGCTTGGACGTAATCACCACGTTCTTATCCGTAATCACACAATCAATGGACGCGCCTTCGGAAATCACGCTGTCCTGCATCACAATCGAATTGCGAACAACCGCACCCTTGCCAACTCTTACGCCACGGAATAAAATCGAGTTTTCCACAGTACCTTCGATTTCACAACCGTCGGAAATCAAAGAGTTTTTCACCTGTGCCGCTGCGCCGTACTTGGAAGGCGCGCTATCGCGTACCTTCGTATAAATGTCGCGGTCACCGAAAAGCTCGTCGCGAACTTCCTTTTTCAAAAGCTCCATATTGTGCTTGAAATACGCCGCAACCGAATCAATCCCTGCATAGTAGCCCTTGAAATCGTAGCTGAAAATACGAAGGTTGGTCATCTGCTTCATAATAACGTCTTTGCTGAAACTTCTCGAACCGTGCGCCACGCTGTCGCTGACAAGGTTCAAAAGGAATTTACGGTCAAAGACCATAATACCGACGGAAACGTTTGCTTCCCCTTTCGTGATGCCGCGGTCAACCTTCTTCGCATCAATGATGCGACCCGTTTCATCCGCTTCCACCAAAAGGTAATCGTGCGTTTTTTCCACAAGACCCTTACGGGTGACGATCGTGATGTCCGCATCTCTTTCTTCATGCGATTTAATGATGTCCTTAATATCGAACTTTGCCACTGCGTCGCAATCATAAAGTACAACGTACTTTTCGTTTCTGCGCCCCAAGAAGCCCGTCAACGAGCTGATTGCTTCCATTCTCGTGTTGTCGTATACTTCGGAATTTTCCGAGAAAGGCGGAAGCAAAATCAAACCGCCGTCTTTTCTTGCAAGATCCCAGTCCTTACCGCTACCGATGTGGTCGATAAGCGAACGGTAGTTATTGTTCGCGGAAAGCCCCACCGTCGTGATCCCAGAATTGACCATGTTCGAGAGCGCAAAGTCGATTACGCGATATCTACCGCCGTAAGGGATAGACGCCATCGTTCTTCTATGTACCAACTCGGGTACGTTTTCTTCGTGAATGTGACTAAAAATTACACCAACTGCCGATGCTGCC
>SVIJ01000053.1 GCA_015069565.1 Clostridiales bacterium | reverse complement strand
AATTTCTATATTTGAGTGCCTACAACCACAATATGTAGTAGTATTATGTGTTAGTAGGCACTATATCTTGTGATTTTAGGTGGATATAGCCAATGCTTAGGAGGGGGCTGTTATATCCATTTAACTACGAGAGCGTATGCAATTTTTCTTGCGCCATAAGTAGAGCTTATAGTTCCTATAATCAAGCGTTTATATTATACTACTTTTTTTGAAAAAAAGCAACACTTTTCAAAACTTTTTCTTATTTTTCTTTTGCAAATCGTTGCATTTTCAAAAAAATCATGCTATCATATTAATAGATTAAAAATATTGATTAAACTCATGCTTTTAATCATAAAAAGGAATTATTAGGAGAAAGCATATGTCTTACGTACAAAGAGTGTTAGACGAACTGAAAGCAAAGAACCCCGGCGAAAAAGAGTTTCACCAAGCGGCAACGGAAATCCTGCTCACGTTAGAGCCCGTTATCAACGCCCATCCCGAATACGAAGCGGCTGCTCTTTTGGAACGCTTCACCGAGCCCGAAAGAACGATTTTGTTCCGCGTGCCTTGGATGGACGACAACGGCAAGGTACACGTCAACAAAGGCTACCGCGTGCAGTTTAACAGCGCCATCGGCCCTTACAAGGGCGGCTTGCGTTTCCACCCTTCCGTAAACCTTTCGGTGATCAAGTTCTTGGGGCTTGAACAAATCTTGAAAAACAGCCTTACAGGTCTTCCCATCGGCGGCGGCAAAGGCGGCTCCGACTTCGACCCTAAGGGCAAGAGCGATAGAGAAATCATGGCATTTTGCCAAAGCTTTATGAACGAGCTCTACCGCCACATCGGCGCGGATACAGACGTTCCCGCAGGGGATATCGGTGTTGGTGCGCGCGAAGTCGGCTACCTGTTCGGTCAGTACAAACGTCTTTGCAACGAACACGTGGGCGTTTTGACGGGACGCGGACTTTCCTACGGCGGCTCGCTCATTAGAAAGGAAGCGACGGGCTACGGCTTGGTCTACATGACCGCCGAAGCAATGCGCCTGCGCGGCGAAAGCTTTGAAGGCAAAACCACTATCGTTTCGGGTAGCGGCAACGTAGCCATCTACGCTTGCGAAAAAGCACAACAGCTCGGCGCAAAGGTGGTAGCCATGTACGACTCTAACGGCTATATCTACGATCCGAACGGCATTCAGCTCGACGTTGTAAAGCAGATCAAAGAAGTAGAACGCAAGCGCATCAAGGAATACGCGGAAAGAGTGAAAGGCGCGACCTATACCGAAGGCTGCAAAGGGATTTGGACGATCCCTTGCGACGTTGCGCTCCCCTGCGCTACGCAAAACGAAATCGACGAAGAAAGCGCAAAGGCGCTTGTGGCAAACGGCGTGAAGTACGTTGCGGAAGGCGCGAATATGCCTTCGACCTTGGAAGCGATTGCAACCTTCCAAGCGGCAAAAGGCGTTGTATTCCTGCCTGCAAAGGCGGCGAACGCAGGCGGCGTTGCTACGTCGGCTCTTGAAATGGCGCAGTCTTCGGGCAGACTGTACTGGTCGGCAGAAGAAGTTGACGCGAAGCTCAAAAACATCATGATCAACATTTACCACAACATGGACAAAGCGGCGAAGAAGTACGGCTACGAAGGCAACTACGTTATGGGCGCGAACATCGCAGGCTTTGAAAAGGTTGCGGAAGCAATGATGGCACACGGCGTTGTATAATCCGCGCCACGAAGCATAACCATACGGACGGGAGAGAAAGACAATTTGAATTCCTCCACGGACAGTACGTCCACCTATAACGCACTTTCTCCCTAAATCCTTTATATTTGGAAGCCCCAGAGCTACGGCTCTGGGGCTTCTGCTTTTGCGCTTTCGCAATACGGGCGATTCGTGAATCGCCCCTACAATATTCCGCAAAAAACAAGGACAGGGATGCGTTCACCGTATCCCTGCCCCTATCGTTTTTATATTTTTTACTTAATAGAATACCGCCAAGGCTTGTTCGATAGGAAGGCAACGCTTGACTTCGCTCACCGCCAAAACAGGGCCCTTGCCCTTATAGACGTAATGCTTTTTCAGCTCAATCTTCGCGGTGATTTCCAACCAGTCACGCGTTTTCAACGGCATCTTGACAGGCAACACGCACGCCAAGCCGCTAAACGCAATATCGTCTTCGCAACAGGTCATTACGTGCCTGCCGATCACGATATTCCCTTCAGGCAACCGCGCGTCCGTCGCAACAATCCCCTTAAAGTGTACCGTTTTGCCGATATAGTCTTCCAAATTCTCCGTCAAATCGCGGTAAAAATAGGCGTAATCCTTGTCTTCAATCACAATCACGTCCGCGTTCACGTCGAAGGGAAGCGGGTCTTCGATATTATCAAAATCCGCCTTGCCAGTCACTCTCTCGTATACGATATCCGTACGGCGGGAAATGCCGCGAACAAGCTTGTGAAGCGCCATTTTATCCATCTCATCCGAATAGCGATTGAACACGACAAGCTGCGCGTTTTCAATCTTGTCAAAGACAAGTTGGCGCATATTCGCGTTGAAATTGAGCGTTGTACGCGCATCGAAGAAGCTCATTAGCTGATTGATCATCCAGCCTTCGGGCATCGCTTCGAAGAAATCCTTCAAAAGCCACATACCGTTATATTCAACAAGCACGCGCGTCGCGCCGTACATTTCCTGCAAGGAAGCAAGGTTTGCTTCCGTCAGCTCGTCCTGCCCGTTCAAATAGGAAATATGCACGTTTTGCACCTTAAAACGGCTTTCGTCGTATTCTTCTTCCCCTTCTTCCATTACCAAAAGAAGGGTGCTTTCACCCGTATCAAAGCGCTCGTCTTCGAGCGTTTCTTGAATAAATTTCGTCTTACCCGATTCTAAAAACCCCAAAAACAAATATACAGGGGTTTCGACGGGCGCAGTATTTTTTGCCATATTCTGCCCTTCCTTACGCCTTAAACAATTCTTTTAATGCCTGCTCGTTCAAATTGCAACCGATTACGCAAAGTCTGCCCGTCACGCCAGCCGAGCCCTTGCGAACGTCAGGCTCGCCGGGAACGTAGTCAAAATGCCACCATTTATTCTCGCCTGCCACAATCCCCTTTGCGCGGAGTACCGTTCCGTACACCGCTTCGTCTTGAATGGCTTGCAACGCATTTTCCAGCTCTTCCTGCGTAAACTTTTGCGTCGTTTCCAGTCCCCAGCTCGTAAACACGTCGTCCGCATGGTGGTGACCGTGCTCGTGATGATGCTCGTGATCATGATGATCATGGTGGCAGCAACAATGGGGATCGTCACATTCGTGGCTACCATGTCCGTGTTCATGATGGTGTTCATGGTGATGCTCGTGCTCGTCGTGATCATGCTCATGATGATGTTCGTGTTCATGGCAATGGTCGTGATCATGCTCGTGATGATGCCCACAGCAACAATGTTCATGCTCGTGGTGCTCGTGATGGTGTTCGTGGTGATGATGCTCGTGGTGGTGTTCGTGCTCTTCTTCCAGCGCGTCGATATCCGCCTGCAAGCTGTTCTTGCGTTCGATTGCCGCAAGCAGGGTCTTGCCGTCGAGCTCCGACCATTCCGTCGTGACGATGGTAGCCGCAAAATTCTTTTCACGGAGCAGGTCCACCGCCGTATCCAGCTTTTCCGCCGAGCATTTTGACGTATGCGAAAGAACAATACAACCAGCGTTTTCCACTTGGTCGCCAAAAAACTCACCAAAGTTTTTCATATACATTTTGCACTTCGACGCGTCGACAACGGTACAAAAAGCATTGAGCGACGCATTCGGCAAATCGGCGTTTTTCACCGCCTTGATAACGTCGGAAAGCTTACCGACGCCCGACGGCTCGATGATGATTCGATCGGGCGCATACTCAGCCGCCACCTGTTTGAGCGCCTTTGCAAAGTCCCCTACAAGCGAACAGC
>SVIJ01000018.1 GCA_015069565.1 Clostridiales bacterium | reverse complement strand
AACCTGCAAGGGTAGAAGAACCGAAAGCGGAAGAGCCGAAAAAGCGCGGCCGCAAAAAGAAGTCGGAAGCGCCGAAAGCGGAAGAAGCAAAGGCAGACGAAGTAAAGGCAGAAGCGCCTGCAAAGGTGGAAGAAGTAAAGCAGGAAGAAAAAGCGCCTGAAAAGGTAGCTAAAAAACCTGCAAAAAAAGCGGAAAAAACGGCAAAAAAACCGCAAAAAACCGTGCAAAAATCGGCGGAAATTTTAGAGGAAAAAGCAGAAGAGCAGCTGACGGAAAAAGCGGTGGAAAAGGTAGCGGAAAAGCCTGCTTTGACGAAAGCGGAAAAACGCGCGTTCGTGAAAAAGCTCGTGGGGGAAGCGCTCGAAACGGAATGTAAGTGGTCGGAGCTTGTCGACCGCGTGGCGCAAAGCTATCAGGAAGCGTATCCCATTCCCGAGAATGCGAACTTGAACGACGTGAAGGGCAGGGTTGGCTCGGTGCTGCATTTGATGCAGGAAGAAGGGGAAATCGTCGTAGAAGGCAACCTTGTAAAGCGCGCGGATAAAGCGCAAAAAACGGAAAAAGAGCCTACCGTGTCCGCAACGAAGACGGAAAAACAGCCCAAAAAGACGGCGAAAAAGGCAGAGGAAGCGGCAACGCAGGAAAAAGCGGAAGAAAAGCCGCAGGCTGTACCTGCTGAAAAAACGGTGGAAGAACCTGCAATGCAGCCCGAAGAAAAGCCTGCGCCTGCGCCGACCGCGATCCAAAAGGTGGAAGCGCCTGCGCCTGCACCCGTGTACGATTTGAGCGCGCTCTTCGATAAGAAAAAGCCTGTGAAGAAGACGGAAGAGATGGCAAAAGAGCAGTCCGTTTCCGCAGTGGCGAAGGAAAAATCGGACGAGCTTGCGCAAACGAAAGCGCCTGAAAAGACCGAAAAGACAGATTTGCCTACAAAGGCAAAGACGGACGTGGAAAAGGTGGAGAAAAAGTCTGCGCCCGTCAAGGTGGAAGAAAAGCCTGCGGAAAAGGCGGATAAGGCGGAAAAGCAGGAAAGACAGGAAAAGCCGCAAAGAAAGGAAGTGCCTATTCGCCGACCGATGCGCGCGGCAAAGGTCGATCCCTTGAAGGACGCGTTTTTGAAAAAGCTTCGCTCGCTCGGCGGCAACTACTTTGAGTATTACGCAATTTATCTTTTGGAACGCTATTCCCGTATGAACGGCAGACGCTTGGAAGGCTTGCGCGTTTCTGGTGGGGAATACGACGGCGGTATCGACGGGGAGTTGGAGCTCACCGACAGGCTTGGGTTTAGAGAAACCATCTACGTGCAGGCGAAGAACTGGGAACCGACGGACGAAAGATGGTGGATCGGCGAAACGATTTTGCAACAGTTCATCGGCGCGGTGGCGTATCGCCAAGCGAAGGAAGGCAAGCAGCATTGTAGGGGGATGTTCATCACCACTTCGGCGTTCACGACGGGCGCGAAGGAAATGCTGGATAAGATGTCCGATAAATTTGTCGGCTACGACGGGGACGACTTATACGAAACGGCAAAGGAATGTCAGTTTGGTATGCTTCGCGACGAGAAGGGGAACTGGAAGATCGACGAAGAGCTTCTTTCGGGCAAGAAATCCTTCTTCTTTATGCTTTAACAAGAAAAACGGCGCAAAACGGCTTGGATTTTCCAAGCCGTTTTTTGAGTGAATTGAACGCGTTGCGTTCGTGAATTGAAACCTACGGTTTCGTGAATTGTCGCTGACGCTCCGTGAATTGTTTGCCTATGGCAAACGTTGTGGAAAAAATGATTTTTCAAAGACAAGCGGACGATTCGTGAATCGCCCCTACGATTTGGGGTAGGGTTGGCGTTATAATCCTTCCAAAATGGCAAGCGGTGTTTGGGCGACACTATAAAAATGAAAAAAATTTGACAAATTTTCAAAATTACCGCTTTATTGCTTGCCATTTTATCTATTTTATAATAAAATATATAAGGTTGTAGAGTAATAAAAACTTGAACAAGTACAAGAAAAAAGAAAAAAATCATTTTGGAGGAAATAGAATTATGGCTAAAAAGTATTGCTATCTTTTCAGCGAAGGCAACGCAAAAATGCGTGAAATCCTTGGCGGTAAGGGCGCAAACCTTGCGGAAATGACCCGCATCGGTCTTCCCGTTCCCCAGGGCTTCACCATCTCCACCGAAGCGTGCACCCAGTACTATGAAGACGGCAAGCAAATCAACCCTGACATCCAGGCGGAAATCATGCAGTACATCGAAAAGATGGAAGAAATCTGCGGCAAGAAGTTCGGCGACAAGGAAAACCCCTTGCTCGTATCCGTTCGTTCGGGCGCGCGCGCTTCCATGCCCGGCATGATGGACACCATCTTGAACTTGGGTCTTAACGAAGAAGTAGTAAACACCATCGCTACCAAGTCGGGCAACCCCCGTTGGGCTTGGGACTGCTACCGTCGTTTCATCCAGATGTTCTCGGACGTCGTTATGGAAGTTGGTAAGAAGTACTTTGAAAAACTCATTGACGAAATGAAGGAAGCAAAGGGCGTCACGCAAGACGTTGAGCTTACGGCTGACGACCTGAAAGAACTTGCAAATCAGTTCAAGGCTGAATACAAGAAGCAGCTCGGTAAGGACTTCCCCACCGATCCGAAGGAACAGCTCTTCGAAGCGGTGAAGGCAGTATTCCGTTCTTGGGACAACCCCCGTGCGAACATCTACCGTATGGACCACGATATCCCTTACAGCTGGGGTACGGCGGTTAACGTACAGATGATGGCGTTCGGTAATATGGGCGAAACGTCCGGTACGGGTGTTGCGTTCACGCGTGACCCTGCTACGGGTGAAAAGGGCCTTATGGGTGAATTCTTGACCAACGCGCAAGGCGAAGACGTTGTTGCAGGTGTTCGTACCCCGATGCCCATCGCGCAAATGAAGGAAGTATTCCCCGAAGTTTACGCGCAGTTCCTCGAAGTTTGCAAGACGCTTGAAAACCATTACCGCGATATGCAGGATATGGAATTCACCATCGAAGACAGAAAGCTTTACATGCTTCAAACCCGTAACGGTAAGAGAACGGCTGCGGCGGCTATCAAGATCGCTTGCGACCTTATCGACGAAGGCATGATCACCGAACAGGAAGCAGTGATGCAGATCGACGCGAAGAGCCTTGATATGCTCCTTCACCCTCAGTTCGACGCGGCGGCTTTGAAGAAGGCGAATAAGGAATCCGTAATCGGTAAGGCGCTTGCGGCGTCCCCCGGTGCGGCGGCTGGTAAAATCGTCTTCACGGCAGAAGATGCAGTTATCGAAGGCAAGAAGGGCGAAAACGTTATCCTTGTTCGTTTGGAAACGTCCCCCGAAGATATCGAAGGTATGAAGTACGCACAGGGTATCTTGACCGTTCGTGGCGGTATGACTTCCCACGCGGCGGTTGTTGCTCGTGGTATGGGTACCTGCTGTGTATCCGGCTGCGGCGACATCAAGATGCACGAAGAAGAAAAGTGGTTCGAGCTCGCTGGTAAAGTATATAAGGAAGGCGACACGATCTCCCTTGACGGTTCGACGGGTAAGATCTACGACGGACTTATCAAGACCGTTCCTGCTGACCCCAACTCCGGCTACTTTGGAAGAATTATGGACCTTGCAGACAAGTTCAAGGCGCTCGGCGTAAGAACGAATGCGGACTCCCCTGAAGACGCAAAGCAGGCAGTTGCTTTCGGCGCGCAGGGTATCGGCCTTTGCCGTACGGAACACATGTTCTTCGATCCTTCGAGAATCGGCGCATTCCGCGAAATGATCTGCTCGGATACCGTTGCAGAAAGAGAAGCGGCGCTTGCGAAGATCGAACCTATGCAGCAGGCTGACTTCGAAGGCTTGTTCGAAGCGCTCGGCGGCTATCCCGTGACCATCCGTTTCTTGGATCCCCCCCTTCACGAATTCGTACCTACGTCCGAAGAAGACATCGCGGCTCTTGCAGCAGCGCAGGGTAAGACGGTTGCGCAGATTAAGGAAATCATCTCTGGCCTTCACGAGTTCAACCCCATGATGGGTCACCGTGGTTGCCGTTTGTCCGTCACCTATCCTGAAATTGCGGTTATGCAGACGAAGGCGGTTATCAAGGCGGCGATCAGCGTTGTAAAACGTCACCCCGACTGGACGCTTGTTCCTGAAATCATGATCCCCTTGACGGGCGAAACGAAGGAACTTAAATTCGTGAAAGACATCGTTGTTAAGACGGCGGAAGAAGTGATCAAGGCTTCGGGCGTTGCGCTTAAATACGAAGTTGGTACGATGATCGAAATCCCCCGTGCTTGCTTGACGGCGGACGAAGTTGCAAAAGAAGCGGAATTCTTCTGCTTCGGTACGAACGACCTTACGCAGATGACCTTCGGCTTCTCGCGTGACGACGCTGGTAAGTTCTTGCCTGCATACTATGCAAACAAGATTTACGAATCCGATCCTTTCGCAAGACTGGATACGACGGGTGTTGGTAAGCTTATGGATATGGCGGTTTCCCTTGGTAAGAAGGTACGTCCTGAAATGCACTGCGGTATCTGCGGTGAACACGGCGGTGATCCTTCTTCGATCGAGTTCTGCCACGCAATCGGCTTGACCTACGTTTCCTGCTCGCCTTACCGTGTGCCCATCGCAAGATTGGCGGCTGCGCAGGCGAACATTAAGAACCCTAGAAACTAATTTGTAGGGCGAACTGAAAATAAGAACGGCTTGGCGTTTTGCCAAGCCGTTTTTTGTTTGCGTGCTATTGAGCCGATGGCAAACGTTGTAAAATTTCCTTTTGTCGAAAGAGTCTAATAGACGGCGGTGTGGTTTTGTTCTTGCCTGCCTGACGAAAGCCCTGCTTGCGGTCTTTTTGCTTTGTTGGGCGATCTATAAAATAGAGCAGGGCGATGCTCTATCCTTATGGTGGGTAATTCCCTTGACGGCGGTGTTTGCAACGATGGCGGCAACCGATTTGATATTCTCGAAAAAATTACAGCTTGTATAAAAAAAGGCTGCCCGTTTGGGTAGCCTTTTTGGCTGTTTTTTAGCGTTTTCGCAAGCCGTCGATGATTCTATCGCAGACGGATTTTACGTCCTTTCGGGCGGCAGTATAAGCTTTTACGTTAGGTAGATAGAATTGCGCGTTGCCGTCTATCCCTTCGCTTGCTTCGTCCGTAAGGTAAACGGGGACAATCATTGCTCCGCAGTTTATGGCACAACGTATTTCATTTTGCATCAGCCTGTTGTTGCTGCTTTGTTCGGTAATCAAAAATAAAAATACCCCGTCTTTGTAGGAGTTTTCTTTGATTTTGCTGACAATCATTTCCGCATAGGATATACCTGCCGTCATATCGGTGTCCATCCAAACGCTAAAACCGCGCTCGGTGAGCTCGGCACGCATCTCACGCGCAACGTGCGCGTCCGCGTGCGAATACGATATAAAGATCTTCGACGTGCGGATGTGGTAAGCGATTTGCTTGCGTATGTAGTCGTGGCAATCCTTGTCCCAAATTTCGAACTTGTCTAGCTCGATCTCTAAGACGTTGATCCGCTTGCCGCTATCGAGCAGTTTTTGAAGGTATTCTCGCTCCTGCTGTACGTATTTCGAGCGTTCGGCGTTCTCGCTCTTGCAGTACACAAACCAAATTCGCTCGCCGATTTCGCGGCGGATTAGGTCTTGCAGTTCGTTTTCGTCCGAAAGGCACTTCAAGAAAAAAAGAATGGGCTCGTAGAAGAAGGTTTCTTCAATCACGTTGCGGATGATGCGTACCTTTTCAATATCAAGGTGTGAGTGAGAAATGAAAAAGTATTGCTTTGCAAACTCGTATCCGCAGTTCAAGCAGATATACGCGTCTTTGGGGGTGGAATAGCGCAACCGCTCGCAGTCGCAGTTCAAACATTTCATAGCCATAGTGAGCGCTCCTTTTTGATAGTATAGCAAACTTTTTTGAAATTTGCAAGGCTTGCCGAGTATTTTTCGTTCCCTTTCTTGACAGAAAAAGCATAGAATGGTATACTATACGTAGGAGAAAAAACTATGACTGGGTTTGAAATGGTTGCATTGACAGCACTCGGTGTGGGCGGCGCGACGGTGGTCGGGGCGCTCATCGGGTTTTTGCTGAAAAATATAACGCATAAGTTTTCGGATATCGTCCTGTCCTTTGCGGCAGGTGTGATGCTCGCGGCGGCGGTGTTTGGGCTCATCGAGCCGTCCTATTCGTACGGAGAGCACGATTACGGCATGGGCTGGGGATTGCTGATTACCGTTGTCGGGATTTTTGTCGGCGCGCTGTGCCTGAACTTGACGGACAAAGTAGTGCCGCATATGCACAGGCTTATGGGCGCGGAAAGCGAGCCGCACAAGAATACGAGTTTGAGCAAGGTGCTTTTGTTCGTGATGGCGATTGCCATTCACAACCTGCCCGAAGGGATTGCAGCAGGGGTGGGCTTTGGCTCGGATAATACGTCGCAGGCGCTCATCATCGCAGGCGGGATTGCCCTGCAAAACATTCCCGAAGGGATGGTGATCATCGGGCCGATGCTTGCGGCTGGGGTATCGAAAAAGCGGACTTTTCTGTGCGCGCTTGCCACTGGGCTTGTAGAAGTGGTTGGCACGCTGATCGGGTATTTTGCCGTCAGTATTGCGACGGTGGTTTTGCCCTTTGCTTTGGCGTTTGCGGGCGGTACGATGCTGTACGTGATTAGCGACGAAATGATCCCCGAAACGCACGCGCACGGCGGCGAACGGGGGGCTACGTACGCCTTGCTCGTTGGGTTCTGCTTGATGCTCGCGATGGATATTTTACTTGCTTAAATCCGTACATGGGTGGCGGAAATTGAATTTTTAGCAAAAGAAAAGGAAGGCGTTGCCTTCCTTTTTTGTGTTAGTAGACTTGGACGGGTTTTAATCCGCACGTTCCAAGAATGTACATCCAGCCGTCCACCATACAGCCGCGCGTTTGCCCTGCGTGAGATATAAAGGGCTCGCGGAAGGCTTCGCGCAACGAATACCCGTCGAATTGCAACAAAACGTATTCCTGTGCGCCGATGTCGAAGAATCCCACGTAGCCGTGCTCTGCGTCGATAAAATGCGCCTTATACTCTTCCGAAACGGACGTGTATTTGTCAGGCTCGTAGCAAGCAACGCTGACGACGCCTGTTTGTGTTTCTTCGTAAAGCTCTATCTTCAAGCTCCGACTGCCGTTGTAGCCGATGCCAAGCAGCGTTCCGTCCGTAAACTTCGTCAGCGAGAAGGAATAGCCCTTGATTTCGCCTGTGTCCGTGTAGGTGATATTGGCAAGGTCGGAAAGGTTGAACGCGAACACGGGGTCGGTAAATTCGACTGCCGTGCAGACGTACGCCTTGTTTTTATCGAAGCGCGCGGCGCGTACCGTTTCCCCTTGGGGGGCGAAGCGTTCCACCGATGAGGCAATCGAGAAATCGCTCAAATCCACGACGTACAGGCTTGCGGACGTGTAGCTGCCACGGAAGAGCAGGCTCACGTGTCCGTCGCCGTGGTCGTGTTCTTCATAGGTGGTGGATTCAAAGGTGGTGAACACACGGAGTTTTCCGTCGTATTCGTCCATCGAGTACTGGTTATTGACCCGTCCTTTCACCGATGCCGAGCCTTTGAAGGCGAGCGTTTCCCCTGCATAGGAAACGCAGGAAACGTCGGTGACGGATTCGCGAAGCAGGAAGCCGTTTACCCGCTCGTCTTGGGTGACGGTGCGCGTGGCAAACAGGTTGTCTTTGGATACGTAGACGTTTTCCGAGTAGGCAAAGAAAGCGTAGCTACCTTGCACGGCAAGGCTGTCGGGGTGGAGCGTTGTCACCACCGTATAACGGGCGGTTTCGCCCGTTTTTACTTCGGGTAAAAGAATGTTGTCAGCAGGCAAACTTTCCATTTCACCTGCCGCGCCCACCTGCGGAAGGTAGTCTTCGGGGTTGTCGTAGTTGGGCTGGTTCTTTACGCGGAAGTTGGAAACAAGCAGTAGCTTTCCGTCCGTCAGCCGCGACGTGACGTGATTGCCCGAAACGTAGCAACGGCTGGTTTCCGTGATGGCGGCAGGGGAAGAAACGTTGAGCGATATAGCGGCGGTGTAGAGCGTGGCGTTTTCACGGTCGAAGGACGGGGTGATGATAGTTGCCGTCTTGCCGTCCGCGCTTAGATACATTTCGGCATCGCCCGTATAGAATTGCATTCCTTGATCGGGCGTGATCTCGTACCTGCCTACCCTTTTTGATTGATTTTTGGCAATCGAGTAGACGGATAAAACGTATCCGTTGCCGCTATAAACGGTGTTTTCATCGTAGGCGGTTTCTAGGTTGTCACCCGTTGGGATAAGCCCGCCGCGCAGGTGGAAAATATAATCGCTTGTGCGCTTGAAAAGATCCCCTTCGATCACCCCTTCCACTTGGTTGTCGGTCACTTCTTCGTATTTTCCGTCCGAAGTATTGTCCCCCGTTGCGCCTTCCGAGCTGTTTCCGTCGTCGCCAGGGGCAATCGGTAAATCGCCTTCGGGCCACTCGGTTGCGCTGTCCATCACGCTGTCTTCAAAGTCTATTCCGATATCGGGGGTAGCGCCCAAGTCCGCGCCGCCTTTGATGGCAAATAGATTTGCAAACGCCGCCGTCCATTTTTCCCAGTTGTTTTTGGGTCGCTTTTTCGACGTTTCGCGATAGGTCAGCCGATCAACCGTTTGAATGATGGGATAATACTCGCTACCTTTGTACGCGGAAAGGCGTTCGGGCGGAGTGGGATAGGGTAGAAACAGGGTCAGGTTGAGCGCGGTGATTGCCACGGCGCACGCCGAAGTGATGGCTGCCGCGCGAATCCACCGACGTTTTCTCCGTTCCTTTTTTGTTTTATTCAAAATATTTTGCGTTCGCTGTTGATAGTTTTTCAAGGTTCATGTACTCCTTCTTCTTGCAAAGATTTTTTCAAGGAAAGTTTTGCTCGGGATAAAAGGTTGTAGACCTGCTTTGCGCTTTTTTGCAGGATCTTGCAAATTTGCGGGATAGAAAAATCTTCAAAATAGTGTAAAAGCAGGATTTCTCGGTATTGCTCGGGCAAAGCGGCAATACAGCGGTAGAGTGTTTGGTTGCGTTCTTTGTTTTCCAAGTCGCGTTCAAAACACTCGCTATGTAAAATAACGTCAACGTCTTCCATCGGAAGCGTTTTTTTACGTCGGCGCAAGTAGTCAATGGACTTATTACGCGCGATTTTGTATAGATAGGTCGTAAGCTTTGCCTTTTGCGTAAACGGTTTCTTCTTTAAGAGCAGGGTGACAAAAACGTCTTCCGCAATATCTTCTGCGGCGGCGCTGTCTTTTACGTATAGGTAGGCGAACCGTATTAAATTGTCGCTGTATCGAACGACGAGCGTTTCCAGCGCTTTCGCGTCACCGCTCAAAAACCGTTCGTATAATATCAGATCCCGATCCATACCTTTTTTCCTTTTGCCGATTTTTCTTTCCCTTGCACCTATTAAACGCAGAAGAAACAAAAATTACTCACCTTGGTTGTTATTATAGCATATTTGCGCTAAAAACAAAGCAAAAAAGTAAAAATAGTTGACAATTTTTGCGCGCGGGTGTATAATAATGGAAATGGAATAGACCTGTAAAAGGGAGTAGAAGGCGTAAAAACCTATGGTTTTTGCGTGCGCGCGCCGTCAGTACAGCATGAAGATGCTCGGCAACGATTAAATTTCAAGACTTTTACCTTAGTTGCAAATCTTTTATGCGGTAAGGGAAAGGTCTTATTTTTTTAGGAGTTATACTATGGAATGGTGGCAGATGGCATTGTATATCCTGTTCTTGCTCATCGGTATGGTGCTCTTGGTCAAGGGCGCGGACTGGTTTGTAGACGGCGCAAGCAATATCGCAAAGGCGTTGAAAATCCCTTCGCTGATTATCGGCTTGACGCTCGTTTCGATGGGTACGAGCGCGCCTGAAGCGGCGGTGAGTATCACCAGCGCAATCAATAACAACGTGGAAATGAGCGTTGGGAACGTCGTTGGAAGCAACATTTTCAACACCCTGTTTATTTTGGGGCTTTCGGCAATGATTATGCCGCTTGTTATCAATCGCGATATGAAGCACTTTGATATTCCCATCATGCTCGGCTTGTATATTTTGCTTGCTATTTGTTGCTTTGTAATCTCCCCTGGAAGCATTGATAGATGGCAGGGCGGCGTGCTGTTGGCGGCGTTCATCGCGTACATGGTATTCTTGTTTTTGCGCTCGAAGAACACGCCCGATGAAAATCCAGAGTTTTTGGAAGAGAAAGAGAAGATGCCTATTTGGAAGGCGATAGTCTTGACGGTGGTGGGGCTTGCCGCAATCATCGTCGGCGGTACGTTCTCGGTCGATTGTGCGGAAGTGTTGGCGCTGGAATGGGGGATGAGCGAGTCGCTCGTAGGGCTGACTATCTTGGCGCTTGGTACGTCCTTGCCTGAACTTGTCACCAGTGTTGTGGCTTCTATTAAAAAGGAAAACGATATTGCTATCGGCAACGTAATCGGCTCAAATCTCTTTAACGTGATGTTCATCTTGGGGATTTCTGCCATGATTACGCCGCACACCCTTGCGCCCGATGCAGGGCTGACCATCGGCTGGATGATTGCAAGTGCGGTTGCGTTGCTGCTCATATCCTTCTTCTACAAGACGACGAAAAAATGGCACGGTGCGCTCATGTTCGGGGGCTACGTGGTCTTTATTACGCTGCTCATTTTGCAAAATTATGGTATTATTTCTCTGATTGCGTAATTTTGCCCTGCAAAGTATTGACTTTTTCTTCCTTTTTGCTATAATAAAGCTGTGAATAATACCAAAGAAAAGGAGAGAAACATTGAAAAAACAAAAGACGGTTGCGCTAATTGCGCATGATGGCAAAAAACACGATATCGTCAACTGGGCGCTCCAACACAAGGACGTCCTGCAAGAATACAAGCTTTGCGGCACGGGTACGACGGCAAAGCTCATTTCCGAAGCGACGGGCTTACAGGTGAAAGGGTATCTTTCGGGGCCGCTTGGCGGCGATCTTCAAATCGGTGCGAAGATGGCGGAAAAGGCAATCGACATGGTGGTATTCTTTTGGGATCCCCTGTCCGCACAGCCTCACGATCCCGACGTAAAGGCGCTTCTTCGTATTGCGGTGGTATACGATATTCCCATCGCGACAAACCGCGCTACGGCAAACCTAATGCTGTCCATTTGATGGGGGCAGGGTTGCGACGAAATTGAAAAACTAAAAAAGAGCTGGGTTTTGCCCAGCTCTTTTTCTTTGCGTAAAATGGTTATTTTTTCTTCTTTTCCGCCTTTTCCTTGGCGCGCTTATCGTTGATGATTTTCATATGCTCGGCGTTGATGAGTGTGACGCCGTTTTCCTTTGCCCAAGCCACACAGCCCTTCAAAACCAAGGGCAGAAAGACGCGGGGCACGCCAAGCACCGTTTGCAGGGCGTCGTCGGTGAATTTCACCTTGTCGTCCACGCGATCTGCCGCGTAGCGTACCGATTCCAAGCTCGCTTGGCGCATTTGCAAAAGCTCTGCTCTCATTCTCGTCTTGCGGTGGTACCAGAAGTTTTTGCTGTCACGGTAGCCGTAATCGACGGGCAGGTTCGGGAAATCCTGTGCGCGCACGCCGTTGATGATTGCGTCCGCGTATTTTTTCTTCATCAAAATCTTGTCGATACGTAAAATGAAATGCGCCCCGAACTTGCTGGTGATGCCGTTGAAATCGTGATACGGGGGCTCGTAGCCGTGCAATTCGCCCGCCTTGTCGACGTCCGCGCCGTCGAGTTCACGCATCCAGGTACACTCGATTACCTGCATAGCTTCGCTCATTACCTGCGGACGCACGTCTTCGGGGTTTTCTTCTTCTACCATACTCTTTTCCAGCTTAAACTTGCACTTGGGCATCTTATCCTGCGGCGTGTCCCCAGGCCAAGAGAGCTTGACCGCTTCCTTGAAATACTTTGGATCATCGGTGATGAAATTGATGGCGCACTTGCCGTTGCGTAAAATGTTTTGCGCGGTGTTGGACGAGTTGCGGCAGGAAAGCAGCATCGCGTAATAGCCTTTGCCCGCTACGTAGTAGGGCTGCACCAAGGAATAGGGCCCGAGCGTCGTTGTTCCGTCTTCGCAAAGGGTGCTGATGACGACGGTGGGCATCGGGAAGAAAAGGGAAGTTTGATAGAAGTTGTCTACAATTCTTAAATTTTCAAAACTGCTCATAAAAAATCGCTCCTTTTTTTGTTCAGTGAATTAAGTATAGCACATATAAAAATCTTTTTCAAGGGGAAAAATAAGAAAAAGGTGGTTAAAAGAGAAGATTTTTGTTTATAAAAAAGCAAGCGCGGCGTGGCTTTTTCCTTAAAATAGGGTTGACAAGCAGGGCGTGCGCGTGGTATAATCGTTTTGTTGAAAAATAAAAAACAGAGGTGTTTTATGAAATACGCATTGAGAGGCATTACCGCCGAAGAAATTTCTTACAATATGAACAGAATCAAGATCGACCCCAACCAGCGCGTGGAAATTAAGCCCCAGTTTGCGCGTGGCGTGAAGAGAGTGAAGGAAGACGATAAGCTCTACTTCTTGACGCTGGAAGTGAAGATCGAAGCAACGGACGACAATCCTACCCCCTTCAACTTGAAGTGCCGTTTGGTAGGCGCATTCGTTGCGGAAGAAATCGCAAGCAAGGAAGACGAACAGCTTTTGGTGCTTTCCATGACGGAAATCGTATATCCTTATCTTCGTTCGACGGTAGCGGCGGTTACGGCAAACGCGTTCATCGCGCCCATCAACCTGCCCGTAGTGCCCATTACGGCAATCTTCCCCGAACAGCCTATGCCTGCTGACGGCGCAGTGAGCTAATCGAATAAAAAATACATCCTGATAAATAGAAAGAGAGAACAAGTCGGCTTTTAGTCGAAAAGTTCTCTCTTTTTGTTTTAGTATTCCGCGCTTTCTATCACGCCGCCGCCTAAACAGTTATCGCCGCTATACAGAACGGCGTACTGTCCTTCCGTCACCGCGCGTTGCTTTTCTTCAAAATCAATATGCACGTTGCCGCCGTCTAAAACGGTCACCTGCACCTTTTGCTCGTCTTGGCGGTAGCGGAACTTCGCCGTGCACTCGAACGTTCCCGTTTTCGGGGTGGGGATCCAGTTAAAGCCGCTCACTTCACAGCTCTTGGAATACAGGGGCGTTTCGTCGCCGTGGGATACGTACAGGATATTGTTTGCAAGGTCCTTTTTGACGACGAACCACCTGCCGTCACCCATGCCCTTCACGCCGCCGATATCCAAGCCGCGACGCTGACCGAGCGTGTAGTACATCAGCCCGATATGCTCGCCGACTTCCCGACCTTCTAAGTCCAAAATTTTGCCATTAGTGGCAGGCAGGTACGAGGTTAAGAACTTTCGGAAGTTTCTTTCCCCGATGAAACAGATGCCTGTGGAATCCTTCTTTTTGGCGGTGGCAAGCCCGTATTCTTCCGCAATTTTGCGGATGGTGGGCTTCTCTAAATTCTGCAAGGGAAACAACACGTCCGCAAGCTGACTTTGCGAGAGCTGGTTCAAAAAGTACGTTTGGTCCTTGTTTTGGTCCTTCGCCTTTTTTAAGTAGTGCAAGCCCCCTTCGTGGGCGATGCCGCAGTAGTGACCCGTTGCGATGTAGTCCGCGCCCAAGCGTTTGGCTTCTTGTAAGAAGGGCCCGAACTTGATTTCGCGGTTGCAAAGCACGTCGGGGTTGGGGGTTCTGCCCGCCTTGTATTCGGCAAGGAAATAGGAAAATACCCGATCCATGTATTCCTTGGCGAAGTTGACGGTGTAGTAGGGGATGTCTAGAAGAGAAGCAACTCTGCGTACGTCCGCGTAGTCTTCTTCGGCGGTACAGCAGCCGTTTTCGTCCGTTTCTTCCCAGTTTTGCATAAACAGACCGATTACGTTGTAGCCTTGCTCTTTCAAAAGCAATGCCGCAACAGAACTGTCCACGCCGCCGCTCATACCGATCACGACCGTTTTAGCCATATTCGTACCCCCTTTTGCTGTATTTTCCTATTTAGTATAACACAAGAAAGCAAAAAAGAAAAGCGAAAATGAGAGAAATGAAAAAAAGAGTTGCGCAGTTGCAACTCTTTTTAGGGCGGAGCTTTTCCTTTTGAAGCGTTTAATTCTTCGCGGCGTTTTTGCTTTCCTTGGTGCGCTGTTGCTTTTGTTTCAAGAGTAGGGTGTGGGAGAGCTTCATTTCCTGAATAATACACTTGACGAGTGAATCCAAATCACTTCCTTCTTGATAATCGGCGGTGCAGATATAGTTCACTCGGTTGTCAAGAAGTAGGTTGGTGACGGCGTTCTTTTTGCCCTTTTGATAGAGCGCGATGGAAACGCCCCCTTGCTTTTTCACGAAGGTCATGCAGGGAATGTCGGTAATCCCGTCCCCAAAATAAATCATGTTTTGGTAGTCGACGACGCGCTCGGTCATTTTTTCGTTGACCTTTCGATTGTCCGTTTCGTCGTAAATACCCTTGGAAATACGGAAAATGTACTGCGTTTTTTGGGTGTAGTTGATGGCGATTTTCGGCCAAACGGCTTCGCCATTTTCGTCAAAGTAGTACTGGCAGGCGAAGATTTTTTTGAACTCGTCTTTGATTGCCGAGCCTTCGATGATGTCCTTCAAACCGCTGGAAATCACGTAATGCTCGATTTTTACGCCGATGGATTCGCCGTACTGGTTGATGCGCTTAAACCAGTTTTGCACCCCTTTATAAAAGCGGACGTTCTTGCCCATGGTACGCAGGTATTCCTGTGTGAAGGGGATGCCTTTTTCCTTGCACTTGTGCATCATGTAGTACATGTAGCCCAAAATTCCTTCCATATAATTTTTCTTGCGGAAGGCTTCCGTTTCCCCCCAAAATTCGTCACTGGACATACCCAGGTTTGGGATGAACGAATATTCCTGCATATCCTGGTCGCAAAGGGTCTTATCAAAATCGTACATAAAAGCGATGGTCGGTTTTTTTCTCATAGTTGTGCTCCTAACAGTGATTTTACCCCGAAACGAGTGGGGCAGGTATGGATGGAAACTATTATAACCTATTTTTCGCCATTCGTCAATAGGAAAAGAGAAATTTATGCACGGCTGTGCCGTGATGATATACATGCTACGCATGATGAGATACACGCTATTGCGTGATGATATCCAGCCCCAATGGGGCTGATGATATACCGACTTGCGTCGAATGATATACCAAGCCTGCGGCTTGGATAAAAAAACCGACAAGCAAAAACTTGTCGGTTTTTTGGTGTACCCGATTGGATTCGCGCCTTTGGCGGCGCGCCCCGCTGAACAATTATTAATTGTTCATTTTGCCTTTGGTCTTTACAGCGCGTGAGCTTACTGGGCAAAACGCTCACTCTCGTTCGCGGCTCCACCCTCGAATCCAATCGTTGCCGCGCTATATTACCAAAAAACCACCCCTAACAAGGGATGGTCTTTTTGGTGTACCCGATTGGATTCGAACCAACGGCACCAAGCGTCGGAGGCTTGTGCTCTATCCAGCTGAGCTACGGATACGTCTATACCATTGTACCCGTTTTTGCTAACTTTTGCAAGCGTTTTTACGCCAAATCTTCCCCCAAAAGCGTGAAATTCCGCTTTTTATTTGTCAAAATAGGTCGATTTTTTTCGTAAAGCCTATTGACAATACTTATTAAAGTATTGTATAATGGTATACAATAGAGTATTTATAAGGTGAAGGTACGCAAAAATATGGAGAATTTCGAGATCGTATTGAACGAGGACGAGATCTTTGAAGGGAATTTCTTCTTTGTGAGTTATTCCCATCAAGACGGGGACGTCGTTCGCGAAGACGTAAATGCGCTGATCAATCGCGGCGTGCGGCTTTGGATTGACCATCGCAACGAAAACGACGAGAATATGTCGCTCGGCGACGACTGGCAGGATAAGGTGAAACGCGCCGTCCTGCACCCGAATTGTCGCGGCGTTATTTTTTATAACTCGGGCGCGGCGCGCGCGAGCGAAGCCATTTGGCTGGAAGAAAAGTACACCTTGGAGCGCAAGCAGGAAGATCCCGATTTTAAGCATTTCGTGATCAATATCGACGGAAAAACGCAGACGGAAATCATCAACATTGCCTTCTTGAAGATGATGGAAAAGAGCATTGCCCAAAAATACGGCGAAGCTTCGGTGCGACAGCAAGTACTGTTTGGGACGGAGAAAGAATCTGTGCTCTACCATCTGCGCGAAGACAGCGAAGCTTGTGTGGAAGCTCTGTATGCAAAGGCGGTGGAGCTGGGAGTTGCGGACGATAAGCTGGTGATGGTCAAGACCTTGGAAAGAACGGGGCTTGCATCGAAGGATAGCGGGGAAGTTTGCTTCGGCTGCTACAAGGGCGAGTTCGTCGCAAAGGTGGCGGCGCAGCCCAACGGTAGAGCGAACGGCGCGATCTATCAAGATTCGAAGGCGTACAAAGAGCGCAAGCTCTTTTGGCGAGTGCTCTACGTCAAGGACGGCAAAACGGTGATGCTGTGCAGCGAGCAGGTGGAGCAATGCCCTGCTACGAACTTGAAAGACGCATTGAAGGCGTTTGCGGAAATCGCCTTTAACGAGCAAGAGCGTGCGGCGGTGACGGCAGTGCGGCTTTTGAATGCCAGCGACGAAGAGAACACGGAAGACGGCGCGGTGTTTGATTTTGGCGACGAGCCCGTTTCGTGGTGGATCGACGAGCCCGGCTTGGTGGAAAAATGGTGGCAACGCGTTTATAAGAACGGCGGTCGATACGGACATGGGTTCTTAAAATCGCTTATGAAAGGCTTACGCCCCGTAATCGAAGTATCGTCGGCGGATTTAGAAAAAATTAAGAAGGAGAAATAAAATTATGGCATCCATGTTGAAAAAGCATCCCGAGCAAAAGATGGAGCAGCTTCAAGAGCTCAGCCCCGTATTGCAGGAAATCACGATAGACAAGCCTGGGAAATGGCTGTATCGTTATTATGAAAAGCCTGAGCTTGGTAAGGTTATTTACGAAGACTTTATCAACTACAACCGTAAAAAGCTTGCTAGGGTCGTAGCGGGTAAAACGGAAGAAACGGGTACGATCACGCGCGGCAGAAGAAAGATGACCGTAGAGTACGACGAAAAGACGAACAGAACGTACTATTATCGCGATAATGAGTTCTTCTTCTCCGACGATATGCTGGACGTGGGTATTCTTTCGCAGGCGCAAGGCTTCCAAGTACTTGCGATGCTTTTGGAAAACTTCGATTTGGACGAAGGAGTAAAGACGGCTAAAAAAGAATGGAAGGCGATGGAAAAGAACGGCGCGCCCGAATCGGAGAAGCCGTACCTTTTGACCATGCCGCCGCTTACGAAAATCGACGCGTTGGTAGACGATATGATCAAGAAAACGCCGAGAATCGAAGGAACGGATATGTTCAAGTTTGACTGTACTCCCTACCTTCCCAACTCGACGATGTGGGACGACGGTACGTATGCGTACGAAGATACGATGTCTTGGTTTGTATCCGCAATGCTTTCCATGTTCCGTCTGTACATTCACGGCAAGTACGATCCGGGCGAAAAGCGCAAGCAGGAAGCCATCGACCGCGTGCGCTTCTGCTTGAATTACTTAAACGACGCGTTCATCGGCAAGGAACACGTCAGCGATAGAATGTTTGAAAGCTACGGTTGGAGCTGGGCAGGCTCGGACGACGTAGAGATCAAGGCGAATGAAAGCTTGAAGCTTCCCTACGGCTGGAACTGGACAAAGGGATGCGAAGAGCCTTCGCTTTATTTCAACTTCGCAATGAGTGAAGTGTTCATCGACTTGCACTCCACCTTTGAAACGCTCATCGACCTTGCCGACGTCGAATACATCAGAAAGAACATAGAGCTTGCGCTCAAGGGCAAGGCGAGCGAAGAAGAAATCGAAAGTAAGAAGGCGCAGTTGGAAATCAAGTACAAGGCGTCTTTGGAACGCGCTGCTCGCGACGATGAAGGAACGAAGACGGAGCTTGCAAAAATGCAGGAAATCTTCACCGCGATCAACGGTACGCAGGAAGTATACGGCAAGGATTCCCGTTATGCGATTTTCGAAGCGGAAATTCAGCTCACGGCAGAAAAAATTTGGGACGCAGTTCGCGAAAAATTCGCCACCGAGTTCTACGCAACGACGCTCGAAGGTACGCTGACGGAATCGGTTATCGAGCAGAGCATCACGAACGACGCGCTGTTCAATACCGTATTCATCATCAATACCTTGATCAACGCAGGTATGGATGAAGTGTACGACGACCAAATCAATTACTACACGGTCAACGGTAGTGCGGAGTTCATGGAAGCAATCAACAACTTCGACGAAATCCGTGACGCGATGCGTCTTGGCTACGATAAGGCGTACCAGTTCTACAATAAGCTCCGCAAGAAGGGCAAGGAATACAAGGTAAGTGAATTCTCGCTTTCCTTCGACGAGCACTTCAAAAAGCACAATGAAATTGTCAAAGAGCTTCGTAAGGCGCACCTGCGTATCTTCTCGCTGATGCCCCTGCTCGTTAAGACGAAGACGACGATGAGTGAGTTCGTCATCAAGTATCCCCAGTACGATATGCAGATGTACTTAGAGCACATTCTCGATTACCGTTGCGAGCGTGTGGTGAAAAATGCGGACGGCACGACGGAAACGAAGGCGTACTGGACTTGGGAAAAGGACGGTTATTCGTCGTCGAGCAACTACTATTTCGCAAGCGCATTGAACGATTTCTATAACTACTACGCTGAATACGAAGAAATCCTTCTGAACGCGGAATACAAGAAGAACGCAATCATTGAAGAAGTTCGCGAACAGACCACGCGTGAGCTTGAAGACACCGTGATCAAAGAGCTCAAAAAGCAGGTTGCGGAGCTTGGCGAAGAGAAGGGAAGACTGAGCGAAGAGCTTGTGGAAGCAAGAGAAAAGCTCGGCAACGACCCCGTTCGTAAGGCGTTGGCTGGATTTGTCAGCGAGCTTTTGCAGGATACGATCAAGAGTGTGATCGGCAATATGCTCGTGGACGTAGCGAAGGATATTCGCGCGGACGCGAAGGATCGCCACAACCCTGCGGCGGACGGCAAGGCGTCGGAAAAGGGCGAAGGTACGGAAGTATTCGAAGACGGTTTCCGTCAGTTCATGATGTCCATGGTACGCGATTGCTTGTACGACGCTATCCAAATGGACGGCTCTGTGCAAGGGGAAGAACGGGTGGAAAAGCGTATGACCAAGGTGGAAAAGACGCTCGCACAAGACTTGAAGAAGGCGCTCGTTTACTACGCGCTTCCGATGGTTGGCGAACAGCCCAGCTTCTTTGTTCGCTCCGAAGGCGGCAACCCGACGGCTCTCAAAAAAGAACTTGGCATCGAAACGTCCAAGGACGGCAAATAACAAAACGAATACGAAGGAGTATAAAAGACGATGAAAACGATTTCCTGTTTCTCTTATAAAGGCGGCGCAGGGCGCAGTACCTTGGCGCTGAACGTAGTTCCCTTTTTGGCGGAAAAATTGAACGCTACCCCCGATCAGCCCTTGATTTTGGTGGACTTGGACGTGGATAGCTGCGGCTTGACCTTCCTGTTCGATTTGGCAAACAAGCCCCGTATCGCAACGATGAACGTACAGCACCTGTTCGGTAAGGGCGGCTCGATCCCCCAAGCGGAAGAAGACGAAGACATTCACGATCACTCCGTCCTTTCGGGGTTGTTCCCCGTAGGGGAATTCTTCGGCTTTGAAGACAAGGCGATCGTGTGCTTGCCCGCTCGTCCGCAGGCAAGACTTTCGGAAACGGAAAACGGCAACTACGATTATTCGGACAAGAACTTTGCCGATTTCGTGCGCGTTTGCCGCGATTACGACTGCGCAGGGATTTTGTTCGACGCGCCCGTGGGCGGTCAATGCACCGCAAACTGGGCAAACCAGTATGCTTCCCACATCATGTGCGTAATGCGTCCCACCCAGCAGTTCCGTAAGGGTACGGACCGTTTCTTCGACGACTACGACAGAACGAACGCTCGCGGCCAGAACATCATTGTAATTCCCAACGTCGTTCCCACGGACGAGCTGACGATAAAAGGCAAGGACGAAAACGGACAGGAAGAAATTCGTTCCTATCCGAACTATGCAAAGGAAGATATTCAGAAAATCTTTTCGGACAACATTGAACGCCATAACAATCGCTATAACATGGAGCTTGTCACGGGCGACGTATTCGGTATTCCCAAGGTAGACCGCTTCATGTGGCAGGAAGGCGTTTTGCGCAACGTGCCCCGTACCGAGCTCAACGAACACGAACGTCTTGCGCTCAAACAATACGAAAAGGTGGCTGAAATCATCAGCAGAGATTAACGGTTATGATATTTACATCTTCTCTCGAACAGATTCGTGTTTCGGATCTGAAAACCTTAATTCCCGACGAGGGCTTGCGTGATTACGCAATGACGGGCGTGGAGTACTTTTCGGAGGAAGCAGGGCTTGGCGAACGAGATTATTATAAAATCTTCGGCAACCTGCTCAACCTTACCTTTATGTACGCCTTTTCCTGTTATGAAGACTTGGAAAACCGCACGCTTGACGACGGCGACGAACGGGGGGTATTAGCCGACTTTTTGCAAGGCGGCAACGCCAACGCGCGCCGCGTAATTCGCACGTTCAGCGAAATCTACAAAACGCACGCTATCACCAACGAGCTGATTCAGTTTGTTCTGCTTGATATCTATTTTGATTTCCGTCTTGGTAGGGATTCCCATTTGAGCGCCTGTCTGCCTGCGTGCTTTACAGTGGACACGGATGATGAGATCAATTTGAACAACTATTTTACGCTCATCAACCAAAGCATCAACAGCTCGCGCAGCCACGGCAAATCGAGCAAAGAGCTTGCAGGAATGCTTGTCGAGCTCATCGAAATGCTTCCCTTCCTTGGAAAGGTATCCCTTTACTACGATCAGCCGCGCGGTTGGTATGTCTTCAAGATGAAAAAGCCCGTCGCGCATTACCCGAAGGGGAACGTCAACACCTTCGGTT
The DNA here is from genome assembly GCA_015069565.1 of Clostridiales bacterium. Lineage (GTDB taxonomy): Bacteria > Bacillota > Clostridia > Christensenellales > Borkfalkiaceae > Scatosoma. Next base: position 9,328 of record SVIJ01000018.1, on the reverse strand, counting down.
TGATCAACCGTATTCGCACGGGTAGAAAGACGTCCTATCACTACGACTTTTTCTACCTGACGGAAGCAAACGGCGATGAACTCAAATACGAACGCGTCGACAAGGGTAGCTATGCCACCTGCTACTTAAACGGCAACACGGTGGAGCCTGCCACGGCAACGTGGATCCCTGAAAAGTCGTTTGGCTCGGTCGTCAAGGTGGACGGCAGGTATGAGATCCCGATGGATGAGGAGGCGCTGTATTCCTATCTAAACCCACTTTTGCTCAAAAAGAGAGAACACTCTAGCCAAGCCGTGATGTTGGAGCAGCTCTTCAACGTCAATTACAAATACATCAAAAACTTGGCGCTTGCCATAGCCGATGCGTTTGGGCGGCGGCCCGTATGCGGCGAACGGATGCTCGAAGTGTTTAAGGCGAAGTACCCTGCGGCGGTAGAACGCTACGACGAAAGAATTAAAAACTGGGATACCGTCGTCTTGATGCTCTTGATTGAAGCAACGCCGCTCATGGTCTTACAGGAAATTTTCTGCTTGGATAGCGAAATCATTGAAACGATTGTGGAAAACCTGCGCGATCGGTTTGCGCTCACGGGCAGGGATATGTTCAACCGCGAGTTTGCAAGATCCTTGAAGGATAACGCAAGACGCATCGTGCGCGTGCGCAAGCTCAATATGAATACTCGCATCTATATGAATATGCGTACCAAGATGGAAGCGGAAGTGATGGCGTCGCTTATCCTTGCGCAGATGTCGGACGTGGAAGAAAAAGAGATTGCGGAAGAGAGCTTTTCCATCGGCAATATCCAGCTGAATATCGAAGCCTTGCAAGGGGTGCTTGAAAGCGTAAACGTAGAAGAGAAGCATCGTATGCTGCACGCGGCGTTTGGGGAATATTTGAAGAAGATTTGTTGCTTCTACGCAGGCATTTACGCCTATGGCGGCGTCAAGCGTGAGTACGAGCTCGCTTCTTCGCAAAGAATGCTGCAAACGGCGGAAATTCAACGCTACCAGATTGAGTCGGAAAAGGCTTTCGAGGATGCCGCTCGCGCGGAATTTGAGAGCTTGAAGGGTTTGAAGGAAGGCTCTTTGATCGAGATTATCAAGGCGTTTGTGGGCGTTTGCGACCGTTGCCATACGGTTGGCGCAGGTATGTATGAAAGCCGTGAAGAGAGTCGCTCTCTTGCGACGGTGCTCGGCAAAAACCGCGTTATGGACGTGGACGAGTTCTTGACGCTTCTTTTGAAGGGTAGCGTTGTAGAGCTCACGAAAGCGAAGAACGGCAAGGAGCTGCGTACGCTCATCGACAAGCTGGGCGATCCCGACGTATCCAACCCCGACGGCGTGAACTGGTGGCTTGCAAAATCCATCGAGCTTCTCTATTTCTTGCGTACAGGTAAGAAGGAAAGCGCGTCGAAGGGCACGAACGTATACGGCTCGGTCGTACCGCTCATTTCCAGCTACAATCGCGGGGATCAATCGCGCGGCGGCTATCAAACCGCGATGTTCTCGCTGGTGATCGACCCGCAGGGTACGGGTGCGCTTGAAGATATGCACGTCAGCGTATTGAGCGAGTTCACCTATAACATGACTTCCAAGTACTACTGTATGCCCCACGTGGGCAGAGCGACCCGCCGTTGGTGGATCGATCCGCTGATTTTGAAATGTCAGCTGTTTGACGATATTTTTGAAAAGAGGTAAAGAACCATGCCACATTTGCACTTTATGATGGACGGCTACGGCGTCGTGGAAGAACACGGCAACAACGTGATGGCGGTGTACGAGCTTTTGAATACGGTTGCCAACCGTCTTTCGCTCGAACCCGTTATGCCCCCGTTCCTTGTTCCTTATTATTATTGCGACGACGCAGAAGACGGCGGCATCAGCGCGTTTTTGATTTGCAAGGGGGGGCACGTGACCATTCACACCTTCCCGTACCGTTCCTGCTATTTCGTAGACGTTTTATCGGACAATTTCTTCTCGGCAACGGCGGCGGAAGAAGTATTCTTGGAGCAGCTTCACGCAAAGCGTGTCCGCAGTGAACTCATTGACCGCAGAGTGATCTATATGGAGCCTTCCAAGACGGTGGACATCGACAAGGATTTCGGCCCGCACTATATGATCGAAGTCAAGGACGTCGAGATGACGATGGAGTGGATTTTCAACTGGCTGGACAACATTGCCGAGCAAATCAATATGCTGCCCATCACCCGTCCTTACGTGCTCACGGACACGCGTGAGAATCCGAACTATATTTCGGGGATGCTGGTGGTGGCGCAAAGCCACATTGCCGTACACTACGACGTGCACGAAAAGAAGGCGCTCATCGACATCTTCTCTTGTGCGTTCTTGGACGGCGACACCATCAAGCGTATCTTGAAGGACTATTTCGGGGAGAACTTAGAATGGCGTTTGTATTCGCGCGGCAGTAAGCACGACGATCAGTACCAACGCAAGGCGGACAGAACGTCCGTCAGCAAGAACTGGCGCAACAACATATAAGCAAAAAAGCAGGCAAATGCCTGCTTTTTTTCACGTAGGGCGGGGGGAGTTGTCCTTGCGGACAAGCGATATTACGCCGTTGGCGTAGTGATATTTACCGTTGGTAAGCGATATTATGCCTGTGGCATAGCGATATGTTTGCCGTTGGCAAACGTTGCGGAAAAAATCAAAATAATGCCATAACGCAAGGCAACGCCTTGCAATTCACGATGGCAACGCCGTCCATTCACGCGTTTGAAAAACGCAATTCACGATTGCCGCAAGCAATCAATTCACCTTTTCATCACGTACCTGCTATGCCTAAATTTCCTTCTTCGGGATATTTTCCCCTGTTGCCGCGCTTTGATAAATCACGAAAAATCCCTTCTTTGGCGTCAAGGGGGAAACGGGCACAAAATACGCTTGGTCGCGGATTTCCTGCGGCGTGTCTTCGGTGGCAGGCAAAGCGTAGCAAATGTACTTGACCTGTCCGCTCTCGTAAATCAAGCCGACAAGCTCCTGCGGATTGTCTTCTTCCCCTTTGATGCGTACCCATTCGCTCGCAGGGTAGGCGTCCGTCAGGCTTTGGTCTTCGGGGTAGCGTTCAAACAGCGCTGTCAGTTCGCCTTTGACCGATTGATAGTATCCGTCCGAGTCCGTTCTAAATGCGTGGCGTACGCTCGCGTTATCCGCATCTTTTGTAGCGTCATGCCGTTGCGCTTGTTCTTGATGCGTATCTCCGCTTTCAGGCGGTGCATCGTTGCAATCTTGTGCAAGGTGGGTTTTATCATCTTTTTTTGGCTCCTGTTCATAGTAGTTTTCGTTTGCCACCAGCTCGTCGTCGTAAGGCATAGAAGTGGGATTTGATGGGGGCAGGTGTGCGATCACAACCGTTTTTTGCGGCTCAGGCAGGGAAAAAGCTTGCCGAGTGAGCGAAAAAACGTCGTAGGGCATCGCGCCGCATACGCCGTAGGCAATGGGCACGGCGTTCTCTGCGACAAAGCAAAGGATTGCATAAAAACCTTCCGCAATCTCTATATCCCCATAGAAGGAAAAGCGTCCGCCGTCCGATAATGGCAACGCCTTATACCGCCGCTTTCCGTCGGCTAGGAGCAGGGAATATTCCCCCTGCGTGGCGCTGGCAAGGTTGACGGTGGAAAGCTCGACGCCAACATTTGCGCCGTATTGCTCCACCTTCACAATTCCTGAAAGCTGTTTTCCATCGGCGGAAAAGCCCGCCTTCAATTCCCGTAGAATACAAGTTTTTTTCACGTATCGCATAATTTAAGTCCCTTTTGCCATATACTTTGTGTGTATATTATCACAAAAAAGGGTGTTTTTTTTGCCAAAAAATGGCGTTTTTTGGCTATTTTTGCCCCTTTTTTTCCGTGAATTTCCTTTATAAAAAAGGAAAAGCAATAGATTTTCGATTGACCTTTCTTTGCAAAAGTCGTATAATATATCCATATGAAAACGAAACAAACGATTACAATTTATATCGTGCGGATATTGCTGATTTTGCTCACGCTGTTCCTGCTGTGGTTTATCTTTTCCAACGCCACGGCGGATGGAGTAGCGTCTTCGGAACAAAGCTATTCGGTGACAATCACGGTGCAGGAAGTGGTGGGAGCGATCGACCCCGATTCCCCCATCGCCACGGCAACGGGGGAAGACTTCGATCTATTGCACGCCTGCGTACGCAACACGGCGCATTTGCTTCAATACTTAGCGCTTGGCGCGGCGGCATTCGGCACGTACCTGTCCTTTGTCAATAAGGAAAAATGGGGCTTTGCGTACATACCCCCCTGCTTCCTGTTCTTGACGGCGGCAACGGACGAATATATGCAAACGCTTACGGCAGGCAGGGCGGCGGAGTTTGCCGATTTTTCGGTCGACTGTACGGGCGCGCTCAGCGGGATTGTGTTTGCGTTCTTTGTGTACGGGATTGTATTGCTTATCGTCAATAAAAGGAGAAAAGCTTGCCATGGAAGAAGCTAAGACGGAAGGGATCGTTTTACAAAAGCACGACAAAAAAAGCTGGCTGAAAAGCGCGATTCTCGGCTTCTTCATCGGGATTGCGGTGATCGTGCCTGGCGTGAGCGGCTCGACGGTGGCAATCATTTTGCGGCTGTACGATCAGTTTTTGTACGCGGTGGGGAACTTTTTCAAGAAGTTCAAGCTTTGCTTTTTCTTCCTGCTTCCGATCGGGATCGGTGCGGTGGTTGGGTTCTTGCTCGGCTTTATTGCCGTGCAACAGCTTTTAGAGCTTATTCCCTTTGCCATCATTTGCCTGTTTGCAGGCCTTATGATCGGCTCGTTCCCTGCGGTGAAGGATACGCTGGAAGGGGTGAAAATGACGGGCAAACGAATTGCCTTGCTCGTGCTCGGCGCGTGTATCCCCGTGGCGGTGAGCGTCTATTCGTCCGTGACCACCCTGCAAGGGGGAGAAGCGGCAGGCAATATTTTGCAGGCGGACGCCATTCTTCAAATCGTACTGCCTTTGCTAGTCGGGTTTATTTTGGCGCTCACACAGCTCGTGCCTGGGCTTAGCGCAAGCGCCATCTTGATGGTTGTCGGTTGGTATGCTCTGCTGATGCAAAACCTGCATTTCAGCTTAGATACCTTAAAGAACGTCGATTTGATGCTGGTGGTCGGTTCGCTTGCCGTCGGCTTCATCGTGGGATTTTTCGTCTTCTCGAAGCTCATTTCGATTGCCTTTGAAAAGGCGCGCGAAACGTCCTATTCGCTCATTGTCGGTTTGGCTTTGGGGTCGCTATTGACGATGTTCTTCAATGCTGAAATCGTGAAGGTCTACGCCGAATGGGCGGCTGTCGGAATCAACTGGTGGCATTTGGCGCTGGGGATTGTCCTTCTTGCGGTGGGCGTTATTGGCGCATACGTCTTGGTGCATATTCAAAGAAAGCATGATAAAAACTAAAAAAAGCAAATCACCCGAACATGGTCTTTTCGGGTGATTTTTTCTAAAAAAATGGGGGGCAGGTATGCGTTTACTGGATGAATGGATGGGAAAATTACGGAAAATATCCGCGCAAAAGAGTCACGTTTGCGACGCTTGCGGCGCGGAAGTGTTTTCCTATCCTACGCCGCGAGTATGCGACGAGTGCCGCGCGGCGCTTTTGTATAACGATGCATATTCCTGTTCCAAATGCGGTAGACCGACGGAAGGGGAAGGCGTATGCGGCGCGTGTAAGCAGTTTTTGCCTGCCTTTGAAAAAGGGGTGTCCGCGTTTGCCTATTTTGATAAATCGGCGTCCGTAGTCAATGCTTATAAGAACGGCAAGCGGTACTTGCAGTACTGGTTTGCGGAAGAGCTACAAAAAGTTTTGCCCCGCTTACCTGCCAAAAATTACGTGCTCGTTTCCGTGCCTTTGACGAAGGAAAAATTGCGCGCGCGTGGATATAATCAATCGAAAGAGCTTGTGGAAATCCTTGCGGAATTGACGGGCTATGAAAGCCATACTTCGCTGCTAGAGCGAAGAAAAAGCAACGAGCAAAAGGAGCTTTCCTTGCGAGAGCGCCGCAAAAATATCGCAGGTGCGTTTCGGGTCACGGATAGGAAGTTTTGCAAGGGCAAGGATTTGCTGATTGTCGACGATATTTTGACGACGGGCGCAACCCTTTCCGAGCTTTCGTCCCTGCTTCTTCGCGCGGGCGCAAGCTCCGTGTATGTTCTCACCGTTTCCGCCGTTCCCGATCGGAGCGTAGCGAGCGACGAGCCTGAAAAAATGGCGAAGGCGCATACGTAAACGACTATCTACGGCTCTCGATTAGACAAACCGCCGCGCTTCAATGTAGTGCGACCAGCGTGTTTTATTCATCTTTTCGATGCGAGCGTAGTCGCTTGCAGTGTGGAGAATGTAGTCGTTGCCAAGGTAGATGGCGACGTGTCCCACCCGTTCGATGCCAGAAAGGTGTTGCCTGCTTTCGTTGGTGAAGTAAATGCAGTCCCCCCGTTGCAGGTCTTTTTTAGCGACGTACTGACCTTGGGTGACTTGGGTGCGCGTGGTGACGTTCAACAGCTTCCCTGCGGCTTTATAATAGACGTATTGCACAAGCGATGAGCAATCGAACTTTTGCGTCGTAAAGCCTTTGAGAAAGTTTCCCTTTCCGTCGTGTAAACGGATTGCGCCGTAGACGTAGGGTACGCCGATATGCTTGTATGCTTCTTCGATAACCGCTTCCGTCTTCTCGTTTTGGGAGAGCGGCAGGGTGAAAACGGTGGCGTATTCAGCGTAAATATAGGCAGTTTTTCCACGGTAATAGGTTTGGTACCAGCTTCCTGTTTTTCCCGTGATCGCGTACATGGTGCCTTGTTCCGCTTGTCCAAGCACCGTAAAATCCGTACCTGCGCCGCTACGAAGGTTGACGCTGCTACCTGTGCAGCGTATGTATTGCTTTACGGTGGGCTTGGGTGGCTCGCTCTCTGGCGGTGGGGTGCTTTCAGGTGTAGAGTCAGGGGTGGTTTCAGGGGTGGAGCTATCGCCTGTATCGGGCGTTTCAATGCTCTCACCGTTTTCGGGGGGATTGCTTGGCGTTTTGTCGCAACCAACAGAGAGTAATAGACTGCACGCGGCGAGAAAAGACGCTAAAAGCGCTGTTTTTTTACGTTTCATTTGTAGTTCCTTTTTTGATTAGATTTCGGCAAAACTCTTCACCGATACTCAAAAGGATACTATGCCTGCAAGCGGATGGCAATAGGCGGTGATTACCGTTTTTTCCAAAACTCGGCAAAAGGGGGTTGGTTTTTCCGTTTTCAGCCATTCCGTCCTGAATTTTCCTTGCAAAATAAGCAAGCTTGTGCTATAATGGGGGCATTATGAAAAAGATTTTGACCGATTTGCATACGCATACTGCCTTTTCCCCTGACGGCAGGGGGACGATGGAAGAAATGCTTTCCGTAGCGCACGCGCTTGGCGTGGGGTATTACGGCTTGTCCGAGCATTTTAATTTTGATATGGTCGTCAACCATATTCCCTTAGAAGGTACGAAACCGCAAACGCCTGTTGCGGCGTATTTTCAGCGCGCGCGAGAACTGCAAAAGGAATATGAAGGAAAAATGCACGTGCTGGTCGGGGGCGAGTTTGGCTATACCGACAACCTCGAAGCGCAAAAAATGTATCAAGAGCTGGTGGATAAATACCATCCCGATTACGTCATTCAAAGCGTGCATAATTTGGCGGAAGGGGACTATGCTTACGGACATGGGTACACCGATTCAAACGGAAAGGTGCGCGACAAGCAGGAAGTTTACGAAGAATATTTGGGGCTTGTTCGCCGTAGCTTGGACGTTTCTCACCCGTATGATATTTTGGGGCACGTCAGCTATTGTACGCGTTATGCGCCGTATGAAGATAGGCGAATGCTTTGGAAGGATTTTTCCGCGAGCTTAGACGATATCTTGCGGACGGTGATTGCCAAGGATAAGATCTTGGAAGTGAACAGCTCGAATAAGCAAGGCCCAGCTTTAACCTTGCCCGATAACGATATTTTGGAACGGTATTTTGAGCTTGGCGGCAGAAAAATTTCCTTTGGCTCGGACGCGCATTTTCCGTCGCGGATTATGGAGCATCGGGAAAGAGTGATGGACGTATTGCGCTCGATCGGATTTGAGTACGTAAGCGTGCCTTGTTGCGGGGAAGTATTAAAAATCGAAATTTGATAGGGACAGGTATGCGTTGAATGCCTATTTAGGGGGAGAAAATGTCCGAATTAGATATACTGAAATTGTTGGATACCTTTGCCGAAGAAGCGGAGCTGGCGGATTTTACGCCTGAAGAATTGCAGGACTTAATTGAGCAAATGCACGCGGACGGCGCTCCGCGCCCGATGACAAAGGAAGAGTTTAAGGCTCGCTACTTTGATTATTACGACGACGTCAAGGATAAGTCCTTGAAAAAGCAGGACTGGTAATGAAGAAGAACTACAAGGTGATCATTTTTGATGCCGATCACACGCTTATAGATTATTTGGAGGATGAAAAGGCGGTTTTGCGGGAGCTGCTTCCTACGCTCGGTATCGAGCCGACGGAAGAGATTGTGTGCGATTGCGACGACGTCAGCAACGAGACTTGGGATAGCGCGGGGTTGAACAACGTCAACGACCCGTACATTCAAGAGAATTATCACCGCTTGTACGTGGAGCATACGGAAGATTTCTTTGCGAGTTTGTTTTTGCGTTATCCGTCGAGTGCTGATCCCAAGGCAACGGGCTTAAAGTTTTTGAAGATGTTAGAGCGTCCGTCTATCCTTTGTGAAGGCGCGGAAAGAGTACTCAAAGCCCTGAAAGGGAAGTACACGGTTTGCGTGGCGACGAACGCCACGTCGGCGTTGCAAAGGGCGCGGCTTCGCTCGATTGAGCAGTATTTAGACGGGGTGTATATTTCCGAAGAAGTTGGCTTCATCAAGCCCCTGCCCCCATTCTTTTTGAAAATCTTGCAGGATTTGGGGGTAAAAAAGGAAGATTGCTTGATGGTGGGTGATTCCCTTTCGTCGGACGTTGCGGGCGCGAATAACGTGGGTATGGATAGCTGTTGGCTGAATCGCAAAAAACGAGCAAACGATTCGGGGATTGAGCCGACGTATGAGATTCATTCGTTGAAAGAATTGCTTGTATTGCTTGGCGAAAACGATTGACAAAAACCGATTGTTGGGGTATAATAAATCCAACAATCATACGCAGAGATGGTAGAGTGGTCGATTGCGGCGGTCTTGAAAACTTCCTTCGTCTGTTTATGTAATCCCCTATAAACCTTTGATTTTATTGGGTTTTTCGCATCTTTTGATGCACTTTGCGAGAAGCCTTTCTCGCAGTTTTCTCGCAATTTTCCTTGA
>SVIJ01000052.1 GCA_015069565.1 Clostridiales bacterium | reverse complement strand
CCATTTTGACCAACTTGAACGAAGGGGACGTGCTTTTCATTGACGAAATTCACCGCTTAAACAGATCGGTGGAAGAAATTTTATATTCGGCGATGGAAGACTATGCGCTCGACATCATTGTGGGCAAAGGTCCGTCGGCAAGAAATATTCGTTTTTCCTTAAAAAAATTCACGCTGATCGGCGCAACGACCAAGGCAGGTATGCTTGCAGCGCCCTTGCGTGACCGTTTCGGCATCATCAACCGCTTAGAAATGTACACCCCCGAAGAGCTGACGCAGATTGTCACTCGCTCGGCAGGCGCGCTGGGGATTGCGATGAAAGCGGACGCGGCGCAAGAGATTGCGCGGCGTAGCCGCGGTACGCCCCGTATCGCAAATCGGCTTTTGAAACGAGTGCGCGATTTCTCGCTCGTCAAGGGCAGCGACGAAGTGACGAAAGCGGACGCGCGGTTTGCGCTTGACCGCTTGGAGATCGATGAGCTTGGCTTGGACGGAACGGATAGAAATATTTTGCTTGCGCTCATCGAGAAGTTTGGCGGCGGCCCTGCGGGCTTGGAAACGCTCGCGGCGACGACGGGCGAAGATGCGAACACGATTGAAGACGTGTACGAGCCGTATCTATTACAGCTCGGATTTATCGCGCGCACGCCGCGTGGTAGAATCTGCTTGAAGGACGGCTACAAGCACATGGGCTTAAAGCCGAGCGGCAAGGCGCTTCGGCAAATGAGCCTTTTTGACGACGAAAATTTTTAACGGTTTGCAGTAAGGAAAAGCAAACGAATGGATATGGAAAAAGTACAGTACAAAAAAAGTGATTTCTATTACGACCTGCCCGAAGAACGCATCGCGCAAACCCCTGTGTATCCGCGCGATAGCTCGCGATTGCTCGTCTACGACACGAAAACAAAGACGGTCACAGACCGAGTTTTTCGCGATTTAGAAGAGTATTTGCACGAAGGGGACGTGCTCGTAATCAACAACACAAAAGTAATCCCTGCGCGGATGTTCGCAACCACAAAGAACGGGGGCAGGGTTGAGATCTTGCTCTTAAAACGGCACAATATCAACACTTGGGAAGTGCTGATGCGGCCGGGTAAAAAGGGTAAAATCGGCGTGACGATGTCCATTTCGGACGAGCTTTCGTTCACCGTTAAGGACATTACGGACAGCGGCGAAAGAGTGGTGGAATTTCACTACGACGGCGTGTTTGAAGACATCATCGACAGAGTGGGCGTGATGCCCTTGCCGCCTTATATCAAGGAAAAATTGACCGACCGTCAACGGTACAACACCGTATATTCCAAGGTAGACGGCTCGGCGGCAGCACCGACGGCAGGGCTGCATTTCACCCCCGAGCTTTTGTCGCGCTTGAAAGAAAAGGGTGTAGAGATTGCGGAAGTGCTTTTGCACGTCGGGTTAGGGACGTTCCGCCCCGTGAGCGAAGAGATTATCACCGACCACAAAATGCACTCGGAATACTACGAAGTGAGCGAAAAAACGGCGGAAATCGTCAACCGCGCGAAAGCGGAAGGCCGCCGTGTAATTGCTGTGGGTACGACTTCGGTACGCACCTTAGAGAGTGTTGCGGATGAAAAGGGGATGCTCCGCGCGTGCAGTGGGAACACGGAGATTTTTCTCTATCCGCCCTACAAGATGAAGTGTGTGGACGGCTTGGTGACCAACTTTCACCTGCCTGAAAGCACTTTGATTATGCTCGTTGCCTGCTTGACGGGCAGGGAAGAAATTTTGTCCGTCTACAAATACGCGGTGGAGAAGGAGTACCGTTTCTTTTCCTTCGGCGACGCTTGTTTGATTTTATAAGCTTCGCATTTCTGCGTTGTTGCTCAGTCACTTACTATCGGTAAGCTCCTTTGCAACGCCTTGACCTGCTTGCTTCTAAAACCAAACATATTACTCAACGCCATGTCGCGTAGCTCGCCGCGCCTTGTCTTTCTCGTTTCTACAACAAAACAATAAAAACCGCGCTACCCGTAGGGCGGGGGCTTGCTCCCGCCGCAATCAAGGAAAACGCGAACGTTTTATAAGGGGAAAATTATGAACACTTACGCAAAATACCATCAATCGGAAGAAGATTACTTGGAAAGCATTTTGCTCATTTCCGAGCGCCAGCCCGTCGTGCACCGCATCGACGTTGCGCGTGATCTCGGCGTTTCGGGCGCGGCGGTCAATAAAGCCGTCAAAATCCTACTCGAAAAAGGCTACGTCGAAGAAGAAGGCAAACACATTATATTGACGGGCGCGGGCGCAAAATACGCGCGCGAAGTCTTCGAAAAACATTGCCTGATTAAGGAGTTTTTGCTCTCGCTCGGCGTGAGCGAACAAGCCGCCGAAGTGGACGCTTGCCATATGGAGCACCTGCTTTCCGAAGAAACCGTTTTAGCGATGAAAAATCGGCTCGGTAAGTAATTTTTTACTCTAAAAATTCCATGATTTCACTATGGCAGGATATATATCCTGCCTTTTTTCTACAATTTTTTCCAAAAAATTTCTTAACTTTGGTTTATTTTTCTTGACATCGGCATAAAATAGTGATATAATACATTCGAAAATTAACCACGGTTAAGAAATTGCTTTCACATCAAAAATCAAGCATTTGAAAACCGAAACAAGGAGTATACGATGAAAAAGCTTTTATCGGAATTTGCGGTGGGTGAACGCGGAAAAATCCTGTCGGTAGACGGGGAAAAGCGGATTCGCCGCAGATTATTCGACATGGGTGTGACCCCTGGAACGGACGTTTTGCTGCGCAAGAAAGCGCCGCTTGGCGATCCGATTGAAATTGCCATTCGCGGATACGAACTGACCCTTCGCAACGCGGAAGCGGCGTGCATTATGATGGAAACGGGGGGTAGACGATAATGGCGAGCTTGCGTTTTGCCTTAGCAGGCAACCCCAACAGCGGTAAGACGACCCTGTTCAATGCGTTGACGGGTTCGACGGCGCACGTCGGCAACTGGCCTGGCGTCACCGTAGACAAAAAGGAAGGCTTGTACAAAAAGGGGGAAACGCCCGTCGAGATCATCGACCTGCCTGGGATCTATTCCCTGTCCCCGTACACGCCCGAAGAAGTGATTGCGCGCAACTACATATTAGACGAAAAGCCCGATTGTATCATCAACATCGTGGACGCAACCAACTTAGAGCGCAACCTGTACTTGACCACCCAGCTTTTGGAAATCGACGTACCAGTAATCATTGCGCTCAATATGACGGACGTACTCGAAAAGCGTGGTGACGACATCGACGAAAAGACGCTGGAACAGCGTATCGGCGTGCCCGTAGTGGAAATTTCCGCATTGAAAGGAATGAACGTTGATCTGTTGATGGAGCGCGGCTTGGAAGCGGTGAAAAAGCAGCGTAAAGGGGAGAGTGTTATCGAGCATTATTCTCTTTGGCACGTCGTACAAAACGCGAAGATCGCGCTCGAACTCAAAGGGGTACATTCGCCTGTATTCCACGCGGTGAAGCTTGTGGAAAAGGACGAGATCGAAGTGGCAAACCACCCCAACGAAGCGAAGGCGGTAGATGAGTTTTTAAGCCTGCACGACAACGGCAACGTGGACGCGGAAGCGGAGATCGCGGACGCGCGCTATAAATATATTGAAGCGAACTTTTCCACGACCTTGAAACGCTCGAAGGGCTACGAACAGCATGCGATGAGCAGATCGGACAAAGTGGATAAGGTAATGACGCACAAATGGGCGGGCATTCCCATCTTCCTTGTGATCCTGTTTGCGGTGTTCCACTTGACCTTCTCGGAAAACTTCCTGTATCTTGGCTCGATCATTCCTGCCTTTGGCGAGTGGTGCGGCGCGGAGAGCGAAAGCGTATGGAAGGGCGTGTTCTTTGCAGGCGGCTTGAACTCCCCTGGCGTGATTCTATTCAACCTGCTTGATTTAGGCACAGGCGCGCTGGGTGATCTTATCGTCACGGCGCTCGAAAACGCGAACGCATCCGAATGGGCAATCGGCTTGATTGTGGAAGGCGTCCTTGGCGGCGTGTTCGGCGTTTTGAGCTTCCTGCCCCAAATCTTGGTGCTTTTCCTGCTCTTCTCGATCTTGGA
>SVIJ01000017.1 GCA_015069565.1 Clostridiales bacterium | reverse complement strand
GCTTTGATAGGCAAACGTCCATACAAATTTGCCCGACAATCGGCGGCAACAAGCCGCTTTGTTCTCCCGATACCCCCAAGCCGTCCGCATAACCGCCACGCAGGACGGACACCTTTTTGCCCAATAGATCCTGCCGCTTATCGCCATACCCTGCGCCGCCAAAGCAAAGCCTTCTTTCGCCCACGCAAGGAGCGTATGCCCGCATAACAGGCAGGAGCGGAAACGGCGGCTCACCTTCGGGAAAATACCCGTAGAGCCCAAGCCCGATCCGCGTTCCGTCAAAAAGGTATTCCTTCCCAAGGCACGCCCCGAAGGTCGACGAAAGGTGCGCCCGCGCAAGCGGAAAATAGCTTCGGCAAATCTTTACCGACCGCCAAAAGCGCAAGCGTTGCTCTTCGCAAAGGGCTTTATCGTGAGAATATAGATGAGAATAAACCCCTTCAACGCGTACCTGCCCCGACCTTTTTAAGATAGAGCAGATTTTCCCAACCGCGTCGCCGCACACGCCGTAGCGGTTCATTCCCGTATTGACCTTCACCTGCGCGGTCACGCGCAAGCCGTATTTTTCCGCCGTTTGCACCATTAAGCGCGCCGAACGCACGTCCGTTGCCGACAGCGAAAAACCGTTCCTTGCCGCCACCACTACGTCCCCTTCGTCCATCGGGGGCGTAAAAACGAGAATTTCCTTCCCGCCCGCAGCCTGTTTGATTGCAATCGCTTCGTCGATGAGTGCCACCGCAAAGCCGTCTACAACCCTATAAAGCGCCGCCACCGATTGCACCGCGCCGTGTCCGTAAGCGTCCGCCTTGACGACGGCGTACATAAACCGATCGGTCGCTTTCTTAAACGCCAAAGCGTTTGCGCGTAAGTTTCCTAAATGAATTTCCAGCGTTGTTTCTTGCATACGTTATTGTATGCAAAAATGGTGAAATGGTAGCACAACCCCAAACGTTTTTTACGTCGCATTGCCGCAGAAAAATGCAAGCTCGACGCCGTATTGCGTAGCGTTTTATCTGCAATTATTCAGAGTACAAAATTCTATGGCAGTTATCACACTCAATGGTTGCACCGCCCGAAAGCTTGCTTTGCGCCGCAATCGGCGGTTCCATACTGCAACAGGAACACCTGCCCGAGAACAGCTGCGAATAGATCGGGAAAATCTTTTCCTTCCGCTTCGTCTTGTACTGCGCCAAAACAGCAGGGTCGATCCCCACAGCCGCTTTTGCAAGCTCGGCTTCGATTGCGTTCTTTTCCCCTTCCTTCGAGTCTTTAAGCGCCGCGTATTCTTCCTTCGCCGCCTTATATTCCGCTTGCTTTGCGATAACTTCCGCCTTCAATTCCTTGAACTCTTTGTCCGTTTCCTTGATGCTTTCTTCCAAAGCCGCGATGTCGCTTTTAAGCTTCTTCATACGATCCAAGTGCATCAACGCCTTCTTCTTGTAGAATGCCAAATCCGCGCCGCCTTCTTCCACAAGCTCTTCCATGTGGTCGAACTCCACAAGCGCTGCTTCGGTCACCGCATACTTTTCTTCCAAGCTTGCCGCTTCGTGGCGCAGGGATTCCGCCTTAGCATCCAGCGCGTCCAGCTTTTCCGACGCAACTTCCATGTACTTTTTCAGCTTCGCGTATTTCTTTCTTTCGGGGCTACCCGCAAGCTCGCGTTCCAGCTGAAACAGCTTTCTGTCAATTTCTTGATAGTTCAAAATTGCCTTTAACATATAACACTCCTTCAAAGCAATCCGTCTTCCCGATGCAACGCACAGGGAAGGGAAATGCTTTTACACATTTTTTCGTAATATTTTTCAAACCCATATTCTTCGGACGCATAATGCGACAGCTCGAATACGGCAACGCCTGCTTGATAGCAAGCCAAAATCAAATGATGCTTCCAGTCGGAAGACACAACGGCATCCGCGCCGCAAGCGATAGCAAACGCAACAGACGAATCATCTACGCCCGCGCCGCAAAAGCTTGCAACCTTAGAAACCACCTTGTTTTCGTCCCCGACGAGCTTCGGCTCGGACGAAAACACTTCTTTCATACGCGCGCGCAAATCGCCTGCGGTGATTTCAGGCACGGCGTACACGCTGCCGTACCCGCCTTGCGAGAGAGCATGGTGGCGACAAAGATTTATTCGATCCGTACCTGCCCCCACAAAACCGCCTGCCGCGCGGTAGATTCCGTCCGCTAAGCAATCGTCAATTCCGCCCACCGCGCAATCGAGATTCAAGTGCATCGAAATCACCGAAATGCCCGCCTGCACGCAAGAGATCAATCTTCCACCAAGCGGCGTATCCAAGCGAATATCCCCGATTTTACCGTAGATAACGGGGTGATGGGTGACAATGAGATTTGCCCCCGCCTTTTTCGCCGCCGCAATCGCGCCGTCCGTCAAGTCGAGCGTAAAGAGCACCCCTTTAATTTCGCCGCCGCAATCCACCAAGATACCGCTATTATCATAAGCGCCGCAGGTGCGGCAATATTCGTCGCTGAGCGCCTTGGGCGCTACCTCGTCCAGCTTCGTATAAATTTCGAAAACGGTCATTTTCCTATCACTCCTTCCAGCCTTGCCTTTCTCTCTAAGAGTTCAGCGCGGCTCTCTTCCTGCAAGCTCTCCACCGCCAAAAAACGCTCGATGTCCTTGCACTGTTTTTTCGTTCTTTCCACAAACGCCGCAGGACGGGTGGCGAGATTTTCCTTGCCGAACTCCAACTCCGCGTCCGTGTAGACCTGCTTTTCTTCTCCTGCCTTCAATCGTCTGCCGCAGATTACGTCGTAATACTTGCCGTCCTTGAAGGTGAAATCGCGGGTGATATACCCACCGTTTTCAATCAAAAACCGACGGAGCTTATCTGCGTTCAGCATAGGCTGAAAGACGAAGGTTTCGGGCAAAAAGCCGTGCTTTTCGTCCGTGAGAATGGATAAAATTTCACTTCCGCCCATTCCCGCAATCAGGACTTCGCCGACCGAGCTCGGCACGCCGTAAAACCCGTCGCCGAGCACACCGACCGCCTTCCCTTCCCAAACGTAATCGGCAAGGAGCAGCTCCGCTTTACGAAGACTACCCTTGCTGACGTCGGAAAAGATTGCCTTCTTGCAAAGTCCGTTTTTCAGCATATATTCGGTGCAATACCCGTGGTCGCAGCCCACGTCCGCAAAGACGTCCGTAGGCGTGAGCAACGAGCAAAGCGTGCGTATGCGTAAGCTGACTGCCATTAGTACAGGAAATCCTTGAGCTTCTTGCTTCTCGAAGGATGGCGAAGCTTTCTCAAAGCCTTTGCTTCGATTTGGCGGATACGTTCACGGGTGACGTTGAACTCCTTGCCCACTTCTTCCAAGGTACGGGGCTTGCCGTCGTCGATGCCGTAGCGCAAGCGAAGCACCTTTTCTTCACGCGGAGTCAAGGTATCGAGCACGCCCAAAAGCTGTTCTTTGAGCATCGTAAACGCCACCGAGTCGCTAGGCGTGATCGTCTTTTCATCTTCGATGAAATCCCCCAAATGGCTATCTTCTTCTTCACCGATAGGGGTTTCGAGGGAAACGGGATCCTGCGCGATCTTTTGAATCTCGCAAACGCGTTCTTCGCTAACGCCCATCTTTTCCGCGATTTCCGCAGGGGTAGGCTCACGGCCGAGCTCCTGCAAGAGCACGCGCTGTACTCTCGTCAGCTTGTTGATCGTTTCCACCATATGCACGGGGATACGAATGGTACGCGCCTGATCCGCAATAGCACGCGTAATCGCTTGACGAATCCACCACGTAGCGTAGGTAGAGAACTTAAAGCCGCGTTGATAATCGAACTTTTCCACCGCCTTCATAAGCCCCAAGTTCCCTTCTTGGATTAAATCCAAGAACAGCATACCACGGCCGATAAAGCGTTTTGCGATGGATACAACCAAACGCAGGTTGGCTTCGGAAAGGCGTTTTTTCGCGCTCTCGTCCCCTTCCTGCATACGCTTTGCAAGCTCCACTTCTTCTTCCGCAGAAAGCAGGGGTACGTCACCAATGTCTTTAAGATACAGCTTTACAGGGTCGTCCAAGCCAATATCGGAAAGCGCCTGTTCAAACAGCTCCTTATCCCTTGCGTCTTCGTCGATGATCTGAATCCCTGCTTCGGGCAACGCCTTATAGACGTAGTCCATCTGCGTGGGGCTCGTGTCGTATTTTTCCAAAATATCGCAAAGCGCGTTGGTCAAAATACAACCCTTCATTCCGTAGTTCGCAATAATGGTGTTCAAGATTTCATTTAATTTTTGTTCGGAAATTGCCACAGTATTTCTCCTTACATTGATTTTCTTTGGTTAGCCACAAGCTTTCGCTTTGGTTATTTGCGCTTCTTTTGACGGCGCAACGCGTCTTGCAAACGAAGCAGAATCGCCTTGCGCTTTTCCTGCTCGTCCGTCTGTTCCAGTTCAGCCTGCAAAAGAGCGATCTCTTGCTCGATTCCTTCGCTCACGATCGTCGCGATGCTGTCGGCAAAGAACTTCGCCGCCACGTCCCCCGAAAGCTTGTCGTTGTAGTTCAAATCAAGTATCTCATTGAACTCAGGGCAGCTCTCGTCGAACACCTCGAACAGCTCCGCAGGGCGAACCCGTTCCCCTGCCTTTTCTCGCTGCATGATATATTCGGCAATTCGCGCGTGAACAGAGCTCGAAAAATGCAGCCGTTCAAGCGAATACCCCTTTGCGTAGACGGAGGAAAAAAGCTTTGCCGCCAAGATAAACCGTTCTGCCTTCGCAATCTTATCCGAGCCGCTTGCCACTTCCTTGATCATACGATCGGTTTCTTGGGGCGTTTCTTCCACCTTTTCGTCCTTGGGCAGGTTTTCCAAATCCCGTTCGAGCGAATGATAGGTAAGCCCCGTCTTATCGCGAAGCTTCTTCAAAAGGTCTTCCTTGACCGCCGCGCTATCCGTTGCCGCCACCACCTTGAGCGCTTCTTTGACAAACGCTCTTTTCTCTTCCGTTCGACCAAGATCGTACTTTCTTTCGATGGCGTGCAGTCTATAATCGACTAGGGGCATGGCTGCGTCCAAGCACTTTTGGTAGGCGTCCTTGCCCTGCTTTGCCACGTCGTCGGGATCAAGCCCGTCGGGCATGGGCACAACCAGTACCTTCAAATGCTCGCCGTCCAAAATTTCCAGCCCGCGAAGGTCGGCTTTCTGACCTGCAAAATCCCCGTCGTAGCTAATATAGACGTTCTCGGTGTACCGCTTTATCAGCCTTGCCTGATCCTTCGTCAGCGACGTACCCATGGACGCCACGACGTTTTTGAAGCCTGCCTGATAGAGAGAAATGGTATCCATGTACCCTTCCACGATGATCACGTTCGAGATCGGCTGTTCTCGTTTAAGCTTTTTCAAAAGGTTGATATTGTACAGCGTGTTGCGCTTATTGAACAGCATCGTTTCCTTGGTGTTCTTGTACTTGGCAAAATCCGTCTTTCCCAAGAACCTACCGCCAAAGCCGATTACTTCGTCCATATTGTTGATGATGGGGAAGATGAGCCGTTCCGCCTGCGCGTCGATGAGCCTGCCGTTCTTGTCTTCGATGATAACGCCGCTATCCAAAATATCTTGCCGCATATATCCCTTGCCTGCAAGGTATTCCCCCAGCTCGCGGTAATCGAGCGACGCGCCTATGCCAAACTGCTTCACCGTCGAAGGGAGCATTTTTCGATCTTCAATATACTGCAAATGCGCGTCCGCGCGCTCGTCGCCACTAAACAGGTTGCTACGATAAAATCTTGCAGTATCCAGCAAAATTGCCAGCATCGCGTCCCGTTTTTTCTTCTTCAAGAGCGCTTCTTCCGTGTCGAGATTGTTATCGGGCACTTCCATCTTCACGCGCGCCGCCAAGATACGCACCGCGCCCATAAAGTCGGTGCTCTCAATCTCGCGCACGAACTTGATCACGTCCCCCGATTCACCGCACCCAAAGCAGTGGTAAAACTGCTCTGAACGGTTGACAGCAAAGGACGGCGTTCGCTCGTGATGGAAGGGACAGCAAGCCCAGTGGTTGCCCCCCTTTTGATCAAGCGCGACGTAGCTACCGATCACGTCCACGATATCGTTTTTCGCTTTTAATTCTTGTAGAAAGCGATCAAACTCCGCCATGTATTACTCCTTATCTTTCGTTGTCTTCGTCTACTGTTCCAAACCGCTCATCGAAAAAGTGGTCGGAATGAAAATGTTCTCAAATACGGTGATCGCATAGCGATCGGTCATGCCCGAGATATAGTCGCATACCGCGCGCTCCACGCCCCATTCGTCAAGCAGAGCGGCGTACGGCGCAGGAAGCTTTTCCGTGTGCGCCATAAAGTAAGCGAACAGCTCGGTAATCATTCTTTCCGCGCGCTCCAAAATCACCTTATTCGTCAGGTTGTACACCCTTTCAAACATGAACGCGCGCAGCTCCTTGATGGCTTTTTCCACGTCTGCGGACATTTCAATGGCAGGCTTGCCGTAGGAATGCTCGTAGATGTCCGCAATCGCGGTGTGGATACGCTCTTTTGTCACTTTCCCCAAAACGCTTACGGGGAAGGCAGGCAGGTCTTCGTTCTTCAAAATCCCTGCGCGGATGGCGTCTTCAATATCGTGATTGATGTAGGCAATACGATCCGCCCAAGAAACGATTTTCCCTTCCAAGGTTTGCGGCTTGCCGCTGCTCTTGTGCTCCAAGATCCCGTCGCGAACTTCCATCGTCAGGTTCAAGCCCCTGCCGCCCTTTTCCAAAACGTCCACGACGCGAAGGGATTGTTCGTTGTGCATAAAGCCCGTGCTCGAAAGCTTATTGAGCACCCTTTCGCCAACGTGACCAAAGGGGGTATGTCCAAGGTCGTGCCCCAGCGCGATGGCTTCCGCCAAATCTTCGTTCAACCGCAACGATCGGGCAAGCGAACGAGAGATTTGCGAAACGTCCAGCGTATGCGTCATACGGGTGATATAGTGATCCCCTTCGGGCGCGAAAAAGACCTGCGTCTTATTCTTCAAACGCTTGAAGGAATTGCTATAAATGATACGGTCGCGGTCGCGCTGAAAGACGGTGCGGAAATCGCACAGCTTTTCTTCACGCATACGCCCGCGCGTAAACTGAGCGTGCGTTGCATACGGCGCTAAAACCTTGTCTTCCGTTTGCCAAACTCTTTCCCGAACGGTCAGCTTGTCCATAATTCCCCCTTTTGGGCTAAAAACGCCCAACAAAAACGCTTATTCAAAAAGCCCTTCTATTATATTATTCGACGGCGAAATAAAAAATCCTTTTTTTCTTAGAAAAAAAATTAAAAAAATATTTATATTTTTTATAAACGAAAATCATCGGTTGTAAACATTCCCGATAAGCAAAGCAAAAACGGCGTCGAAAAAACGCCGTTTTTTGCCATATTTTTGCCATTTTTTTGATGTTTTTTTGCACCTTTTTTTGCTATTTATCTATGCGACGCTTCGCCTTAAAAAAGAGCGCCACCGTTCCGCAGCCCGAATGGCTGCCGATTACAGGCCCGATGTATTCGATCACAATCTTGTTTTCAGGAAAGCTCTTTTTTACCATTTCCGCCAAGGTCTTCGCATCGTCCGCGCAGTCGGCATGGCTGATGTAAATGGGGTCTTTATCGGTAATATCCGCAAGCTCTACCATATTTTCCACCAAGCGTTTTAACGCCTTTTTCCTGCCCATCACCTTGCCCGTAGGCGTCAGCTTCCCTTCGTTGCTCACGTGCAAAATCGGCTTGACGTTCAGCATCGAGCCCACCACGGCGGCAGTGGAAGAAACTCGTCCGCCGCGCTTCAAGTGAAATAAGTCGTTCACCGTAAACTCGTGGTCGATCTTGCGCTTTAAGTCTTCCGCATATTCGTACGTTTCTTCAATCGTCGCCCCCATGTCCGCCTTTTCGATAACGTAATGCAACAGCAAGCCCTGCCCCATCGACGCGCAAAGGGAATCCAGTACGAAAATTTTTCGGTCGGGATATTCTTCCAAAAGTGCCTTTGCCGCCACAGAGTAGCTATTCGCCGTCCCCGAAAGCCCCGAAGAAAAGGCAACGATCAGCACGTCCTGCCCCGCTTCTACGTACCGTTCGATATGCTCCCTTGCCACTTCGGGGGTGATTTGATAGGTCGTCGGCAGCTCCCCTGCACGCAACCGCGAATAAAACGCCTGCAAGGAAATGTCCTGCCCCGCTTCGCCGTAATACTCCACGCCGCCCATCACAAAGCCGAGCCGCAAACACTCTACCCCCTTTTCTTGAAAATATGCGTTCGGCAAATCGCACCCCGAATCCGTAATGATTTGAAACCGTCTTTGCATAATCCCCACTCCTATTTTACCGATACTCGGTTGATTTCTGCTTCCGCAAGCGCCAAAAGCGCCGCGCCGCTCTCTTCGTCCTTCTTTGCCTTCTCCGCAGTAAAGCTTTGCTTTTCCGCTACGATATCGTCGTAGAATACGCTTTGCTTTGCGTACGACCAAAAATAGTCTTCGTGCTTGATCCCGTCGTAATGCCAAGGCTTTTGCGCCAAGTTATAATGCACGAGCTTCGGCTTTGCCGATATGCTTTGCGCCTGCGGCATTGCATTCCAGTCCTGCGAAAAATAATGCACCCTGCCCTTGCATAAAACGTTCAGGCAATCCTGATCGGGCGCAACGCGGAAACGGAACTTTTCCAAGGTATCCGCAAACGCCTGATAGAAGTTTGCCTTTCGCATCCCGTCAAGATTCATCAAAATTACGCCCGAGTTGAAATACTTATCGCCGTCCACTCCAAGAGCTTCTTTTGTGTACCGCTTAAAAACAGGCACGCTCGCCACGACGGAATCCGCCACAGCACCGATTAAATTATTGCCCAAATTTACGCGATAAATTTCACTCACGTCCCCAAGAATTACGGTATCACAATCAAGATACACCGCTTTCTTGTATGCAGGGAACATCCCGACGATAAAAAGACGGTAGTAAATGGCAGGGGTATAGTAGTCGCGAAGGTTGAAAAAGTTCTCAATCTTCGACAAATGCTCTTCGACGTTGACGAAGCGGATTTTTACCCCGCGCCGCTCGTGCCGCATAAGCTTTTCCGCGCGCTTCCCGTCAATTCCCGAATGCAATACGTGCAGAGTATAATCGTAATTTTTCGACGCGTGCTCTACAAGCGACGAGATCGCCACGTCCAAATAGGGCAAATACCGATCGTCCGACGCAAAAAATACGGGAACGTTCTCTCTTTTTTTACGAACCGCCTGCATCGGCTTCTTGCCGTAATATTCCATTCTTTCTTGCAACCTCTTTGCCGAGCCGCCCAAAACAATACTTTTCACAGTTGTTTTCTCTCCTTATCCCAACGCACAAAAACGTTGGCTTTTAGTCGTTATTTTTCTTGGCCTTTTCCGTATTCTTCAAACACGATTACAGGCTTTTATCCAAGGGGCAACCCCTTCGATATTTCTATTTTACCCCGACGACTCCCAAAAAAACAACCTACTCCGTCATCCCCCTTCTCCACTTCTCAAAAACCCGATTCTACTAAAAAATAAGCAAACTCCACCCACAGTAGAATTTGCTTATTTTTATTGTTTTCATTTAATTTTTAGCGCGAAAAGCCCATTTTTGAAGGGCTATACGCCTTCGTCGAAACGTTCTTCCCCACCCCTATTTTCTATCAAAAAATAGGCTTTGTTAAGCATTTAGCAACCATTGTTAAGGACTTAATTATCCGTTGTGTGTTTTTCTACTACCGCCTTTCCAAGCGCTAACGGCTCGCCGTACACTTCTTCATATTTTTGCTTGTAGAGCGCTTCCGCCGCAACCATCATCGCTTGCGCCCCTTGCTTTTCGCCAAGCTCCGCATTCGGGTAAATCGGCGGCAGGATATGCACGGTATGCCGTTGCACGGGATAGCCGTGTTCGTCCAAACGCTCGGGATCGTCCTGCATTGTGATAAAGATGGGAAGCACGGGCACGCCTGCCTTATACGCCATCTTAAAGCCGCCCACCTTGAAGGGTCGGGGCTTGCGGTAATTCCACCACATCTCTTGCTCGGGATAGACGAGTATGCTTTCACCACTCTTCAAAAGGGTGTTCGTCGCCGACATAAAGTTCATCATCGTCCTGCGGTTGCGAGAGAGAGGCAGGGTATTACAATGCCGAAAAAAGAAACCGTACAGCCCAGGGAAGTTGGTGTAATTCCCTTCCCGAATGATCTTGTACAAATACTTTTTTGGCAGGTATTTACGAATACAATGGAAGACAATATAGTTGTCGAACGGCGAGAAATGGTTGCAGGTGACAATCGCGCCCTTTTTCAAGCCCTCTTCCAAGTATTCTTCCCCCGTCACGCCGTCGATTGTGATTACGTCCTTTTTGATCAAGTTCAAGAAATATCGGTCGGCAATAAAGTTTGCCACGCGGCGTTTGAAGCGGCTCGACCATTTTTTACAAAGATAGTCGATTTGCTCAGGCAACAGCTCAGGGGCTTCAGGATCGTTTTCAATCGGCTTATCAAACCAGCCCTTTGCTTCGTATTCCGCTATCCTTTGCAGGATCTCTTTTCTCTCTTTGGAAATTTTGCTCTCGTCCATATTATATCTCCATACAAGCGCCGTCGTAGGCGGCAATCACACCGTATTCCTTTTCCGCTTTTTGCAGGTTTTCAGAAAGCGGATTTGCGTTGTGTGAATAGTGCGTAATCACGTACCTGGTATGCTCGTCCACCACTTTCAGCTCCTTCAAGCATTCCTTCATTGCCATATTGTCTTCCAGCCCCATATGGCGGGAAACTTCCCCTGCCGTGCGGAATAAAAAGGTACAGTCAAAGGTGACCAAATCCACCCCCTTTTCCTTCCCTGCAAAGTGCGCTCTAAGGTATTGCAGGGTTTCTTCAGGCAGTCTTCCTGTGTCCGTCAAATGCAGGTACGCCTTCCCGTCCTTTTCCAAAAGATAGACGTATGCGTCTTCCGTCTTGCTATGCTGCGCAAGAAGCGCCGTCGCCGTATAGCCGTCAAAGGCAAAGGGCCCAAAGGGCTGGATTTCGTGCAGGTGAATGGTATCCGCAATTTCAGGACGAAGCTCCCGACGGGTACATTCACGGTAGACGTCGCAAACGGCAGTATTGCCGTAAATATGCAAGTCCTTACAAGCGGTTTTCGTATACTTATACCCACGCAAAATAAAATCATGTGCGTAAAAATGGTCCATGTGGCTATGCGTAATCAGCAAATGCTCTATTTTAGCAAGCTGTACGCCGTATCGCAAGGCGCGGTAGTACGCGTCGGGCGGAAAATCTATCCCCACCCTTTCATCTATCACAAGCTGCGAACGGGTATGATATTCCGCATCCCCACGCCTGCGCGCTTCCACGCAGGTAGCACATTCACAATATATAGCGGGCACGCCTTCCGCCGCGCCCGTTCCTAAAAATAAAATCTTCATTTCTTACTCTTTCTCTTGCGCCTGCGCGACCTTCGCCGCTTGCGCCTGTTGCTCGTTCAAAAAGGCGGTCAGTTGCCGTTGGTTTTTGAGAATTACCGTCTTGGACGCGTACATGGCTACCACTTTCTGAAACGCCTGACGACGTTTACGCGTTCTTCCGTCCCACAAAAGCCAACGGATAAACTCGCCGTGAAAGCGCTCGTTGCAGCCTTCCGCCATATCCGCACGCGTCTTGCCCTTGTTTTGCCGATACCGTTTCCACGCCCGAAAAAAGCAGGTAAAACGGTTAAAATCCAAAAACACGAGCAGATCACTCTCCGCCATACGCCGCTCAAAGCAGTTGCGCTTATACGTGCCGTCGATCACCCAAGACGAATTCTTATCCAAAAAGTCTTTGACAATCGCGGACATTTCTTCCACGCTTCTCTCTTTCCAGTCAGGCAAAAAATGTACGCTATCCAAATGCAATACAGGGATTGCATACGCCTTGGAAAGGGCTTTTGCAAGCGTGGATTTTCCCGAGCCGCTATACCCAAAAATCGAGATTTTCATTGCATTATTCCTTTTCCAAGAGAATGGTGACAGGGCCGTCGTTGTGCTGTTCAATTTGCATATCCGCTCCAAACACCCCTTTTTTGACCGTCACACCATACGACTGCAATGCTTTTACGGTATATTCGTACAGCTCGTTTGCACGCTCGGGGCGCTCCGCCAAGGTAAAGCTCGGGCGGTTGCCGTGGGACGCGTCCCCATACAGGGTGAACTGCGAAACCATCAAAACTTCGCCGCCGACGTCCAAAACCGAACGGTTCATCTTGCCGTTTTCGTCTTCAAAAATGCGTAAATTCGCAATCTTTTTTGCCAAATAATCAGCATTTTCCTGCTTGTCGTCCACCTTCACGCCCAAGAAAACGGTGAGCCCAAAGGGAATTTCGGAGATGAGTTCTCCGTCCACGCAAAGCCGCGTATTTTTCACTCTCTGCACAACTGCACGCATTGTAAAAGCACTCCTTTTTGTACGACAAAACGCAGGATAGGGTCACCGATCCTGCATTTTGGTTGTTTTTATAGTTGGTCGTTCGTAATTAAACGCGGCTCATGTATTCGCCGGTTCTGGTGTCGATACGGATCGTATCCCCTTCTTCGACGAACATAGGTACTTGGATGGTAGCGCCCGTTTCTACCTTCGCAGCCTTCATTACGTTGGTAGCCGTGTTGCCCTTAACGCCGGGTTCAGCTTCTACAACTTTCAGTTCTACGAAGTTTTCGGGTTCAACCGAGAACGCCTTGCCGTACAGGAACTTCACGGTGACCGTGTCGTTTTCCTTGATGTACTTGAGCGCGTCTTCCACCTGATCGAAGGTGAGCTGTTCCTGGTTCCATTCTTCGTCTACGAATACGTAGAATTCGCCGTCGAAGTAGGAATAGGTCATCTTCTTCGTTTCTACCTGCGCCGTTTCAAGCTTCGTGGTGGGGTTGAAGGTTTCGTTGGACAAAACCTGACCAGTCACTACGTTTTTCAGCGTCGTTCTAACAAACGCCGCGCCCTTGCCGGGCTTTACGTGCTGGAAATCAGTGACAGTGTAAACACCGCTCTTGTATTCGAAGGTCGAACCTTTACGAATATCGCCTGCCAAAATTTGTGCCATAGTAAATATCTCCTTATGACTTTTTCTTTTTTATTTTTTGTGTCGCGCCACCGCGTTTGGTGGGCTTATAAAATCAACAAGATCTTTTGGGTTTTGCCCATAAAGCTCTTGATCTTTCCGTTTTTCAAAACCACCGTATCTTCAATACGAATCCCATACTCCCCTTCAACGTACACCCCAGGCTCGTCCGAGAATACCATTCCGTCGCAAAGGGGAAGCTCCGACGCTCTGGGGCTTAAAGACGGCGCTTCATGTACGTTCAAGCCGATGCCGTGCCCCAAGGAATGGGTGAAGAGTTCGCCGTAGCCGTTCGCCTTCAAGTGATCGCGCGCGATTGCGTCCGCTTGCACGCCCGTCATCCCTGCAACAATCTTTTCCTGCGCCAAGTTGTGCGCTTCCAAAACGCACGCATACGCCTTTTTGAAAGCTTCGTGCTTGCCGTCGTCGCCAAACAGGAAGGTGCGGGTGATGTCCGAACAATAGCCGTTTACGCGACAACCGAAGTCCATCAATACTTCGTCCCCAAATTTCAAGGTAGTCAGCCCCGTTTCGTGATGGGGAACAGCCGCATTCGCGCCGAAGGCTACAATCGTTTCAAACGCCAGCCCCTGCGCGCCAAGCTTACGCATATTGTATTCGAGCATCGCCGCCACCGCCGTTTCCGTCATCCCTTCCCGAATATTTGGAAGGAGCATATTGAACGCGTCTTCCGCGATATTGCAAGCTCGCTCAATGTTCACAAGCTCCCATTCGCTTTTGACGATCATACAATCGGTAAACGCCTTATCCGCATCCACTGCCTTCACGCCCGCCTTTTCAAGAGCAAGATATTCCACGTGCGCAGTTTCACGGAACGAAATCCCGACGGAATCATATCCAGCCAAGCGTTGAAGCACTTCCGACTGCTTATAATTCGTCGGCGTGACGTCCGTACCTTCAAACAGCTTCTTTGCCGCTTCAATGTATCGGCTATCCGTATAAAAGGTAGTGCCGCTTTTATCCACGATCACGCAACCGTTTTCCGCCGCCATGCCCGTAAGATAACGCATCATATATTCACAGGAGGTGTACACGGCGTCCAAACCGCTCGCCGCAAGCACCTTTTGTCCGTTTGTCAAAACCATTCCAAACTCTCCTTTGTCTATTCTACCAAAAAAATCGCCGTTCGTCAAGTGGTCTATAACGATTATTATGCCCCAAAGTACATTTTTTTCATCTCTTGCGCTTCTTTCGACTGTTTTCCCGAAGATTCGCTGACGATGTACGGCTCTAAACCGCACTCTTTGAGCGCCACGCTCAAAGGGGCAAAATCGGGGCCGTAAACGGTATCTTCAAAGGTCAAGTGCTTCACTTCGCCTTTTGCCGAATACATAATCTTGGAAAAATGTACGTGGAAGTTCTTCACCCGATCAAAACCGAGCCCGTCTATCATGTACTGCAACCGATCGCGGTAGTCTTCAACCGTTTTCAGCGAGCCTTGCTCCCGCGCGTTGATGTGACCAAAGTCCACGCAGGGCGTGTAGATGGGGTCGATTTTACAAAACTCCACCACTTCGCTAAGCGTACCGATCTGCGCAAGCTTCCCCATCGTTTCGGGGCAGATGATCATATCCCCATAGCCGTTTTCGTATAAAAGATCGCGCAGGATTTTCAGCCGCTCAATCGTCAAGCGCACCGCGTCTTCGCGCGTTGCCTTTCCTTGCGCCGCAGGATGAAACACCACTCGCTTACCGCCCATCATTTTTGCCATGCGCGCCGAGTCAAGAACGTAGCCAAAGGACTTTTCCGCCATCTCGTCGTCAGGGTTTGCAAAATTGATAAAGTAGGGGGCATGTACGGATATTTCCACCCCTGCATCCGCAAAAGCCTTGCCGATGGAAGCCGCTTTTTCGTCGGTCATACGCACACCGCGACCGAAGGAATACTCAAAGCAGTCGAGTCCCAAGCCCTTGACAAACGCCGCCGATTGCTCGGTGTGGGAAAAACCTGCCGCGTAAAAATCTTCACAGTTCCCCGAAGGTCCAAACTTAATCATTTTTCACACTCTCCAAATCCTGTTCTAGTTGTTCTCGCAATTCTTCTACGTTTTCAAAGCGACGGATTTCGCGAATTTTTTGTAAAAAACACACCGTCAAATATTGCCCGTATAAATCTCCTGAAAAACCAGCAATATGCGTTTCAACGTAGACATGGGTGCCATTAACCGTTGGCTGAGCGCCACAATTCGTTATCGCAAAATATTTTTCGCCGTCTACCGATACCTGCGTTTTATACACGCCGTGGGGAAGGCAAAACTTTCCCTTCGGGTAGATAAAGTTCGCCGTGGGAAAACCGATTGTCCTGCCCAGCTTTTTTCCCCGAATCACCGTTCCTGAAAGAGTAAACGGCACGCCTAAAAGAGCGTTTGCCTTTTCAAGTTCTCCGTCAGCGAGCAATCTTTTGATCGCGGAAGAGCTAACCTTTTCGCCGTCCAATTCCAAAAGGGGCAAGACGTCCACCTTGGCGCTCGTCAAAGCCACTAAGCCCTGCGCCGTTCCTTCCGCGCCTTTGCCAAAACGAAAATCTTCACCGCAAACGTACACCGACGGCGCAAACCGCCCTTCTAAGATTTCCACAAAGTCTTTCGGCGAAAGCTCTTTGATTTCATCAAAGGAAAACTCAACGGCAAAATCTATTCCAGCCGACTTAAAAATCCGTTCCCGTTCGGAAAAGTCAAACAGACGCCCGTCTTTTCCGCCAACGATCGACATCACACCCACGGTTAAGCCGTACTCTTTTGCGCGCGCCAAAAGCAGGCGATGCCCGACGTGCAAGCCGTCAAAGCCGCCCAAAAGCATTACGCAACCGCGTATATTCCGTTTTCCAGAGAGAATAACCGTTTTGTGTATCATTGCTTACAAACAAAGTTTTGTCTTTAATTTTGCCAGTCCGTTTTTCACTTCGGCAATTCCGTAAAAACTGCCGTCTTCGTTATAGAACAAATACAATCCGTCTTTTTCGTCCGCTTTGACGGCAACGCCGTTGAATATCCTTTGCCAGCCCTTTCCGCTAAGCGTGAGCGTAGGATACGGCAAAACGCTTTCGGTGGGAATGAGATATTCTTCCAGCTCCGCAGGCGTTGGATCTTGTTCAAGTACGGAAAAGGGAATGGCTTTTTCCAGCGTGAACACGCCGCTTTGCGTACGGCGAAGGCTGCTCATCACCGCGTTTGTTCCAAGCGCCGCCGCCAAATCCCTGCCGATAGAGCGGATATACGTACCGCCACCGCAACGGATTTTCACCTGAAAGGTATCTTCGCGTGATTTTCCCAAAAGCTGCATATCGTGAATTACAATCCGCTTGGGCTGCAGCTCAAATTCAATGCCAGCCCTTGCAAGCTCGTAGCCACGCTTGCCGTTGATATTCTTCGCGCTATACTTGGGCGGCATCTGGTCAATTTCCCCGATCATCGTCGGCAAAACCGCCAAAATATCACTCTCAATCGGTACATGCCCCCCATAAATGAGCTCACCCGTGCTATCAAGCGTATCGGAAGAAACGCCGAACGTAAACTCCGCGATATACTCTTTTTCCTTTTCCAAAAAGTAATCGAACAGCCGCGTTGCGTTCCCTGCGCCCACAGGCAACACCCCTGATGCGAGCGGATCAAGCGTGCCCATATGCCCGCAGGGCATCCCCGTCAGCCATTTGAGTTTGTTGACAACCGTCGAAGAAACAATCCCCGACGGTTTGTCTACGTTGAAAAAACCGCAACGTTTGATTTTTGGTTCTCGCTTGCCCATTAGCGCAATTCGATCCCCAGCTTAAATTTCAAGTTGCCCAAAATCTTTTTAACGAAGCCGTCCAAGCTTTCAGGCGTAAAGCCCTTTTCCGCCGTAGCGTCGGGCGTGAAGGTGAGCGTGAACGCCATACTCTTCTTCCCTTCGGGCAACTGACCGCCACGGTACACGTCGAAGAGCACCGCCTTCGTCACGTACTTGCACGAGTGCATCAACACTTCTTCAATTTCACCGCAGGTAAGCTTTTCGTCTACGATGAGCGCAAAGTCACGCTTTACCGCAGGGAACTTGGGCAGGTTGGTATAGCGTACCGCGTCGTCCATACTTTCCGCAAGCGCGTAAAGATCGAGCTCGCCAAGGTACACTTTTTTATCCAAACCAAGCGAAAGGGCAATAGCAGGGTCGAGTTCACCGATTTCACCCACCACCGTTTTGCCGAGCATAACGCTCGCGGAAACGCCAGGATGAAGGTAGGTTTTTTCCGCGCGAACGTAAGAGAACGGCAAGTGGAAGGTTTCTGCAATCGCTTCTACCGTACCCTTGATATCGAAGAAGTCGCACTTCGCGCCCCAGATCGAGAAGACGAGATGCTTTCTTTCGTCAGGTTGTTCGCTCGCCGCCGTATCGCGGGGCAGGAAGACGTTGGCAATTTCAAACTCTCTCCCTTCATCGTTGCCGCGACGAATGTTGCGTACGGCATTTGCCAGCATCGAAGGCGCAAGGAAGGTACGCATAATGGAAAGCTCTTCGCTGATCGGGTTCAAAATCCGCACCGCGTTGCGCTCCACGCCGTCTTCGGGAATACGCATCAAATCCAAATCCTTGGGGGAATAGAAGGAATAGTTGTGCGCTTCATAGTAGCCTTGCGTTTTGAGCAAGTTCTTCAAGTGCATTTCCTTCTTTTGCTCGTCCGTCAAGCCGCCGCCCGTCACCGCCGCCGCTTCCAAGAAGGTGGGCACGAGCTTATCGTAGCCGTACATACGGATCACTTCTTCCGCAAGGTCGGGATAGTTATCAACGTCGTCACGGTAGCCAGGAACGGTCACCGTCAGCGTGTCGCCGTTGATTTCGGGACGGAAGTTCAAGCGCGAAAGGATTGCCACGATCTCTTGATCGGGCACTTGAATACCGAGCAAAGCGTTGATTTTCGAAACGGACGCAACCATCTTTCGTTCGGAAAGATCAACCGCGCAAACGTCCGCGCAAATGTCGGTGACCGTGCCGCAAGCAAACTCTTCAATCAAGTGCAGAGCTCTTGCCATACCCAAGCCGTTCGTGTACGTATCCACGCCCTTTTCAAAGCGCGAAGACGAATCGGAAGACTGCCCGAGCGCACGCGACGTCTTACGAACGCTGTCACGCGCGAACTTTGCGGACTCGAAGTAAACGTTCTTCGTATCGTCCTTGATGCCGCTATTCAAGCCGCCCATGATCCCTGCAAGCGCAACAGGCTTGTTGCCGTCGCAAATGACAAGGTTGTCGTGGGTGAGCGTAAACTCTTTCTCATCGAGCGTGACGATCTTTTCGCCGTCGTTTGCCCTTCTTACGACAATCTTTCTGCCGCCGATTTCGTCCGCATCAAACGCGTGCATGGGCTGCCCCATTTCAAGGAGCACAAAGTTCGTGATGTCGACGATGGGCGAAATGGAACGAATCCCCGAAAGCGCCAAACGCTTACGCATCCAAGCAGGCGTCTTGCCGCCCTTTACGTCTTCGACGTAATGCCCTACGTATCGGGGGCAAAGATCGGGTGCAAGCACTTCCACCGCAACAGGCGCGGCGGAAGATTTTTTCGCCGTGAAGGAAACGTCAGGGTGCTTCAAGGGCTTTTTGAGAACCGCCGCAACTTCGCGCGCAATCCCTAAAACGCTCTGGCAATCGGGGCGGTTTGCAGTGATGGAAATATCAAAAATCCAGTCGTCCAAGCCCACTACCTGCTTAATATCCGTACCCACGACGGTATCCTTTGCCAAATCAAGCAAGCCGTTCACTTCTGCGCCGTCGTAATAATCGTCGTTGATGCCAAGCTCTTCCCCCGAACAAAGCATACCGCACGATTCCACGCCGCGAAGCTTGCCCTTCTTGATTTTCTTCACCGCGTCGGGGTTCTTTTCAAGCTGTCTGGGGTCGCTTTCGACTACCGTCGAGCCATCGAGCGCGCAGGGCGTCTTCATGCCCACGTACACGTTGGGCGCACCCGTGACAATTTGCAGTTCTCTACCGTATTCGTCGCCGCAGTCCACAACGCAAACCTGCATATGGTCGCTGTCAGGATGGGGGGTGAGCGCCTTTACTTCGCCCACCACCACGCGGCTGATTTTTTCGCCAAGGTAGATGAGCTCTTCCACTTCAAAACCGCAAGAAAAGAGCTTTTCCGCAAGCTCCTGCGCGGTGATATCAATTTCTACGTAATCTTTTAACCAACTGAAAGGTACTTTCATTGTTTTTCTCCTAAATTCATATTTACTTTAAGTGAATTGCATCCTTTGTATGCGTGAATTGACGGCTATGCCGTCGTGAATTGTTTTCAAACGAAAACGTGAATTGCAAGGCTTTGCCTTGCGTTAAGGCTAAATTTTTATTTTTCCATAACGATTGCCTTTGGCAATCAATTCACGAAACTGCAAGTTTCATTTCTCGCCCGTAAGGGCAATTCACGATTTATTTTGAATAAATCAATTCACTGATCTCGTGCCGTGCAAAAACGGCGTAGATGCGAACAAAACGCAAACCCGACAAAGTATTGTGAAGTATATACGTCGTTTTTTAATCTTCAAATTGAGAGATAAAGCGTATATCATTCTCAAACAACGTCTTGATGTTGTTGATACCGTATTTGAGCATCGCAATACGCTCAATCCCCATACCGAACGCAAAGCCCGTGTATTCGTCGGGATCTACGCCGCAGTTTTCCAAGACGTGACGATTGACCATCCCTGCGCCGAGCACTTCAATCCAGCCCGTACCCTTGCAAAGACGACAGCCCTTGCCGCCGCATTCCGAACAGGAAAGATCCACTTCTACGCTCGGTTCAGTGAAGGGGAAATAGGAAGGACGCAAGCGCACCTTCGTGGACGACGTGAACATCTTCCGCGCGAACTCGCCAAGCATACCCTGCAAATCGCAAAGGGTGATACCCTTATCCACCACCAGTCCTTCCATTTGATGGAACATCGGGGAATGGGTCGCGTCGTCGTCCGAACGGAACACTCTACCAGGGGAAAGGATTTTAATGGGGGGCGCTTCCTTTTCCATAACGCGGATTTGCCCTGCGGACGTCTGCGTGCGAAGGAGCAGATTTTCCGCCAAATAGAAGGTATCCTGCATATCTCTTGCAGGGTGATCCTTCGGAGTGTTGAGTGCCGTGAAATTGTAGTAATCGGTTTCAATTTCAGGGCCTTCAAACATCTTAAAGCCCATACCAGCGAAAATGTCGATGAGCTCGTTTTTCACCAAGGTGATGGGATGCAAAGCCCCCGCCGTGTACTTTTTGCCGGGCATGGATATGTCGATACGCTCTGCGGCGTATTTTTGTTGCATTTCCTTTTCCTTTACAACGACGGCGCGCGCTTCAAAGGCAGCTTCCATACTCTGCTTGAACTCGTTGACGATCTTCCCAAATACGGGCTTTTCTTCCTTGGGCAAATCCTTCATACCCGCCATGATCGTTTTGAGCTCCTGTTGGAACTTCACCTTCAATTCGTACAGCGCTCTACCGCTTTCCGTCTTTTCCATTGCCGCCAAAATCTCTTGGCGCAACGCATTGATTTTTTCCTGCATATTGTTCTCCTTTTAAGGTTTGTTTATCTATTTGAGTGATAGTGAGTTTTTAGCTTGCCGCCGCGAAAGCCTATCCGAAGTGGGTTTGCCGTCGGAAAATACGAGCAAGACGCGAAGGGCGCGGCTTTCCCGACGGGAGCGTACATAGACGTACGTGACCAAGGGAAAACGCAAGCCCGACAAAGTATTGCGAAGTATTTTACAGGCAAAAAAAGTGCGCCCTGCATGCAACTGCACACAGGGCGACATAAACCGCGGTACCACCTGTATTCGCAAGGCGAAAACGCCCTGCCTTCTTTTTCGCTATCACGCGCGAAACGCGGCGACGACTACTCTATTTTCCCCGTCGCGGCTCCCAAGCGAAACGGCAACCCTTCTCCGAATTCGTACCTTTCAGCCTACGGATACGATCTCTGCAAAACGGAATATGAAAGATCCCAACTTGTTCATTGCCTTTTTTAAGTATAGATATATTATATCTATTTATTAGATATTTGTCAAACGTTTTTTCGTATAAAAATCAATAAGCCTGTCGAATACCGCCGCTACGCGTAGCCAAATGATAGTCCTTATCGTAATTCGTATACAAATCGCGCAGGGTATCAATTTCGGAATCCGCTTCGCTCAAAACTTCGTCCACCACATCGGACAAAGCTCTTTGGATATCGTCGGAAATATAGCTCATATCCGACTGCGTGACGTTGGAAGGCAAGCCGTATTCCGCGCTGATTGTGAAAGTGATTGACGTACCCGAGATGCTCACGCTGACCTTCTTAAATAACTTTGTGCCTGCGTGTACGTACTGCGTACCCGAAGCCCTGCTTGCAACTCTTCTCATCGCCGTGCCAAGCTGATCGTAGTTATCATGCGTACGAGAAGCAGGCGTAGACGGCTTTTGGGGTCTGGGCGTGTAGCTTGAAGAACTGCTACTACTGCTGGACGAATAGGACGATCTGCTGCTGCCAAAGTTCAAAACGCCGTCGATTTCGGTATAAGGAATACCGTCTTTAAGCATCGCAAACACCACCGCACCGACAGAAAGGATAAAGCCGAGCCAAGCCACCCAAGTTGCACCCGAAAGGACGCTCGATAAAATAAGCAACACAATGCCTACCACCAAGCTGATACCAACTGAAATCGGCCCTATCAACCAAACGCCTTCATCTTCGTCTTCTTCCATCCTTTTACACCAAAGGAAAGTTGCAACACCGCCCGTGCAAGTTGATCCAAAGAAGAAAATATTAACAAACAGACCTTCAGATTCTCCCATACCAAACTCTTCTGGAAGACAGGAAGAAAGTTGAAGAATCAATGCAACAATCGTAGCCGTAAAGAAAATTACTGCCTTGATAAATCTACCGACCGTGTTATCAAGAATACCCAAATCCAGTACGTCGTACAACACCACGTTTACAACGCAAACTACCAAGGAAAGCAAAACGGGCATCATCCACACCGCCATATCGACGCTATTCGAATCGTCGCCAAAAATGCTTTGTAAAATCATCACTACTATGAACAGACCGACATGTGCAAGCACCGTTGCAATTAAACGCCACAAACCCTTAAAGAACCCCATAAATATTCTCCTTTTGTACAAAATTTTAATAATACGTACAATTTCTATTATTTTATCATAGAATTATAAACTTGTCAAGAGCCAAACAAAAAAAACAGAGCGAATTTTCACGCTCCGTTTTTCTTATTATTTACTTACTACGAATATATTCGTCTATCGCCTTTGCCGCGACCTTACCTGCGCCCATCGCCTTGATAACGGTTGCCGCGCCCGTTGCCGCGTCACCGCCGCAATACACGCCTTCAATGGATGTCTTACCCACTTCGTCCACCGCGATTTCGCCACGACGTAAGGTTTCCAGTCCAGGCGTCGTTGCCTTCAAAAGCGGGTTCGGGGAAGTACCCAGCGACATAATCACGCAATCCACGGGGATTACGAACTCACTACCAGGCACAGCCTTGGGGGAACGACGACCGCTTTCGTCGGGCTCGCCAAGCTCCATACGGATACATTCGATGCCGTCCACCCAACCGTAGTGGGGGCTGCGGGGATCGGTTTCCGCCGTCGCCAAAATCTTGGTGGGGTTGGTAAGCAAATCAAAGATGATGCCTTCTTCCTTTGCGTGCTCGATTTCTTCCTTTCTCGCAGGGAGCTCTTCTTCCCCACGACGGTAGATGATATGCACTTCCGCGCCCAAGCGTTTTGCCGTACGCGCCGCGTCCATCGCAACGTTGCCGCCGCCGACAACCGCCACGCACTTACCGTGCTGAATGGGGGTGTGACTGCCTACCATGTACGCCTTCATCAAGTTGGAACGGGTCAAAAACTCGTTTGCCGAGTACACGCCCTTCAAGCTTTCGCCAGGGATGTTCATGAACTTGGGCAAACCTGCGCCCGAGCCGATAAACACCGCGTCAAAGCCGTATTCGCTCTTCAATTCTTCGATGGTGATTACTCTGCCGATAACCATGTTCGTTTCAATCTTTACGCCGAGCGCAATCAGGTTATCCACTTCCTTTTGCACGATCGCCTTGGGAAGACGGAATTCGGGAATACCGTACACGAGTACGCCGCCTGCAACGTGCAACGCTTCAAAGACGGTCACTTCGTAGCCAAGTCGAGCCAAATCGCCTGCGCAGGTCAACCCTGCAGGCCCAGAGCCGACCACCGCGACCTTATGTCCGTTGGAAGGAACGGGAACGGGTTTTTCGGTGGCGTGTTCGTTGTGCCAGTCGGCAACGAAGCGTTCGAGTCTACCGATGGAAACGGACTGACAGCCCGCCTTGATCCCACGCGTACACTTGCCTTCGCACTGCGTTTCTTGGGGGCAAACTCTGCCGCAAACCGCAGGCAATGCGGAATCCTTCGCGATGATTTGATATGCTTCTTCAAACTCCCCTTCCGCGACCTTTGCGATGAATGCGGGGATGTCGATGTTTACAGGGCAAGCCGCCACACAGGGATGGTTCTTACAGCCGATACAACGCTTTGCTTCATCGATTGCCATTTCGGGCGTGTAGCCGAGCGCAACTTCGTTGAAATTCCCGTTTCTAACGTTCGGGTCTTGCGTGGGCATCGGGTTGGTCAAAGGGGACATATTAAACTTCGGTGCCATCTTACTCCACCTCCTTCTTAAACAGATTGCACGCTTCTTCCTTTTCGCGCGCTTCAAAATCAGAATACGTTCTCGAACGGCTCATCGCTTCGTCAAAGTCGATCAAATGGCCGTCGAACTCAGGGCCGTCCACGCAAGCAAACTTCATTTCGCCGCCCACCGTCAAACGACAGCCGCCGCACATACCCGTACCGTCGATCATAATCGGGTTCATGCTCGCAATCGTCTTCACGCCGTAGGGCTTGGTTGCCGCGCACACGAATTTCATCATAATCAGCGGCCCGATGGTGATTACTTCGTCAAACGTTTCCCCAGCGGAGAGCATTTCGTTCAAGGGTACGCAAACGTTCCCCTGTCTGCCGTAAGAGCCGTCGTCCGTCATCATATGGAAACGGGAAGAGCAAGCCTTGAACTCGTCTTCCAAAATCACGAGATCCTTGCTTCTGAAACCGATGATCGACGTCACTTCGCAGCCAGCCGCGTGCAACGCCTTTGCAACAGGCAACGCGATCGCGCAGCCAACGCCGCCGCCCACGACGCAAACCTTCTTCAAGCCGTCGATGTGGGTAGGTCTGCCCAACGGGCCTACGAAATCGGGGATAAAATCCCCTTCTTCCTTCGCATTCAGTCTTTGCGTGCCGCCGCCTACGATTTGGAAGATGATGGAAACCGTTCCCGCTTCTCTATCGTAGTCCGCAACCGTCAGGGGAATACGTTCCCCGTCTTCGTCCACACGCAGAATGATGAACTGCCCGGGCTTTGCCTTTTTCGCAACGAAGGGAGCGTAAATATCCATCTTCGTCACGGTAGGATTGAGTTGTACTTTCCGCACGATCTTATACATTGTATATCTCCTTGCAAGTTTTTTTCTTTATTTAAGGCAAATTCGTGACAAACCCCACGAACCGCCATTTTGTATTATAATCGTTTTTTTCAGGAATGTCAAGGGGGCGCAAGGCTAGTTTTTCGCAAAAGTCGACAAAAAATTTCTTTTTTTACAAAAAAGCCCCCTTATTTTAGTTGCTTTTCGCTTAGGCAAGGAGTATAATTGTTCACGAAATTAAGAAAGTTTTTACACGGAAAAGAAGGTAAATATTATGGAAATCTTATTACCCGTTTCTATTGCGCTTCTTGCAGGCTTGCTTTTGTCCCGTTTGGCAAAGGTATTAAAGCTCCCTGCAGTCACCGCCTATTTGGTGGCAGGGATCTTGATCGGCCCCTACCTTTTGGGCGCGCTCGGCAAGGCTTGGGAGCTTCCGCTCGGCTTCACCAGCATGGAAAACCTTGGCAAGTTCAACCTGTTTAGCAAGGTTGCACTCGGCTTTATCGCCTTTTCGATCGGCAACGAGTTCCGCCTTTCGCAGCTCAAAAAGATCGGCAAGCAAGCGACGATCGTCGGCATCCTGCAAGCGGTAATCACTACACTGCTCGTAGACGCGGCACTCATCGTGTTGCATTTAATCATTCCCGAGCAATTCCCCATGGAAGCGGCAATCATCTTGGGCGCGATCGCATCGGCAACCGCCCCTGCCGCAACCCTGATGGTCGTCAAGCAATACAAGGCAAAGGGGTCTGTGA
Organism: Clostridiales bacterium; assembly: GCA_015069565.1. Classification (GTDB taxonomy): domain Bacteria; phylum Bacillota; class Clostridia; order Christensenellales; family Borkfalkiaceae; genus Scatosoma. The sequence goes on along the minus strand of SVIJ01000017.1, from coordinate 7,080 downwards.
CCGATATGCTGTTGCCCGTCGTCGCTTTGGACGACGCCGTGGGCTTGATCCTGTTTGCAATTTCCTTTGGGATTGCCAAAGCGCTCGGTTCTAGCAACCCCGATTTGATCTCGATTTTAGTCGATCCGATCGTCGAAATCGTCGCATCGCTCTCTCTCGGCGCGCTTATGGGTTGGCTGTTCAGCCTTTGCGAACGCTTCTTCCACTCCCGCTCCAAGCGTTTGGCGGTTTCGGTTGCATTCGTCCTGATGACCATCGCACTCTCCACGCTCGAATTTCATATCGGTGCGGTAGAAGTACGCTTCTCGTCCTTGCTCGTTTGTATGATGCTCGGCACAATCTTCTGCAACGTGTGCGACTTCTCCGAAGAGCTGATGGACAGACTGGATCGGTGGACTGCCCCCCTGTTCATTCTCTTCTTCGTTTTAAGCGGCGCAGAGCTGGAACTCTCCGTATTCGCAGACGTAATCATTGTCCTTATCGGCATTGTCTATCTCATCTTCCGCTCGGCAGGTAAATACACAGGCGCGTTGCTCTCGTCCAAGTGGGCAAAATGCGACGATAACATCGTCAAATATTTGGGTATTACCCTGCTTCCCCAAGCGGGCGTAGCGCTCGGCATGGCGGATATGGTAAAGACGTACTTCGGGCAAGAGCACCCGATTGCAACCATCGTTGTTTCCATCACACTGTTTGCAGTGCTTGTCTATGAGCTTGTAGGCCCTGCCCTGACGAAGATGGCGCTGACAAAGGCTGGCGACATCAACCCCGAAGGCAAGACGAGCGCCCGTCACGAGCACGCCAAAAAGATGGCGGCAAAGAAAGCGGAATCGGCGCAAAACTAAGCATTTCACTAGGGCAGGTACGCGTTTGCGCCCCTGCCCTTACTTTTTGAAAAGGATTATAAAATGGAAAAATTGCAACAAAAAATCGAAGAGCTTGCCCTTTCGCAAGGCGCTTGTCTTTGCGGGGAATGCGACCTTAGATTTTCCCCGATCAAGGAGCAACCCACCCTGCATTACGCCTTCTCGATTGCGGTAAAGCTCTCGGACGCCGTTCTTTCGTCGATTGACGGCGCGCCGACGTTCGCGTACTTTCAGCACTACCGCGCGGCAAACGCCCTGCTTGACCAAATCGCATTCCGTATGGCAAACGAGATAGAAAGGCTCGGCTACAACGCCTTCCCCGTCGCGGCAAGCCAAAGTCTTGGCAAAAATGCTCCCTATCAAGGGATTCTGCCGCACAAGACGGCGGCAGTTTTATCAGGGCTCGGCTTCGTCGGAAAAAGCGGACTTTTTCTCACCGAACAGTATGGCAGTAAGGTACGCCTTGCCACGGTGATTACGGACATGCCCGTCACTTCTAAGCGGAAAATCATTGAAAACGGCTGCGGAGAATGTACGGCGTGTATGCGCGCTTGCCCTGCAGGCGCAATCTTTGGGGAACTCCCCAAAACGAACGGCGAGAGAAACTATGATCCCGAAAAATGCTCGCGGTATATGAAGGAGCATTTTCAAGACGTCGGCAGGGGAAGCGTTTGCGGCGTATGTATTAAGGTCTGCCCGAAAAACCGCTTATAACCTATCAAACTAAAAAGAGCAAGTACATGTTGTACTTGCTCTTTTTTTATTGTCGCTATCAATAAGTCAGCACTCGAATTACACCGTCGATGCTTTCAAGCTCTTTTACGATTTTTTCATCGGGCGCGGAAGAAATTTCCACGATGGTATACGCCATTTGTCCCTTCGATCCGTTGGCAAGATTGTCGATATTGATGCCGTCCGCCGAGAACGCCGACGTGATTTGCGTCAGCATATTCGGTACGTTCTTATGCAAAACGCACGCGCGTGCAAAGGACGTATGCGGCAGGGATACGGACGGAAAATTGACGCTGTTTGCGATATTCCCACAGGACAGGTATTCGTGCAACTGCTTTGCCGCCATCACCGCGCAGTGGTCTTCCGATTCGTAGGTAGACGCCCCCAAATGCGGAATGGTGATAATCCCTTCCACCCCCACCGTTTCGTTCGTCGGGAAATCGGTGACGTATTTGCCCACCTTACCGCTTGCGAGCGCCGCCTTGATATCGTCGGCGCATACGAGCTCCGCACGCGAAAGGTTCAAAATTTTCACACCCTTTTTCATCTGCGAAATCGTCTTTTCCGAGATCATATTTTTCGTTTGCTCGGTAGCAGGTACGTGGAGAGTGATATAATCGCTCTTTTTGAAAATCTCGTCGTAGCCGCTTGCCTGCTTGACAGACGGCGCTAAGCTCCATGCCGCTTTTGCGGTGATGTAAGGATCGTAGCCGATAACGTTCATCCCAAGCGCCGTTGCCGCGTTTGCCACGCTGCCACCGATTGCACCTAAGCCGACGACGCCGAGCGTCTTTCCTGCAAGCTCACAGCCGACAAACGCCCCTTTTCCCGCTTCCACCGCCTTCGCAACGTCCGCTTCGCCCACGAGCGAGCTTGCCCAGTTTGCGCCGCCAAGCACGTCGCGCGAAGCCAAAATCAGTGCGCAAATCGTCAGCTCTTTCACCCCGTTTGCATTCGCACCAGGAGTGTTGAAAACGACAATCCCCTGCTCGGTGCAACGCTCGATAGGGATGTTATTCACCCCTGCGCCGCTACGGGCAATTGCCTTGACAGACGAAGGAAAGACGGTATCGTGCAGCTTTGCCGAACGGAGCAAAATCCCGTCCGCGCCGTCGAGCGTATCTACAAGCTCGTATCTTTTTTCAAGTACGTCTAAGCCCACTTGGGCAATTTTATTGAATACAGTTATTTTCTTCATTGTCTTACACCTTCGGATGCTCTGCGGCAAACTTCTTCATAAAGTCCACCAGTTTTTCCACCCCTTCGTAGGGCATTGCGTTGTAAATCGAAGCGCGCATACCGCCCACACTGCGGTGACCCTTCAAATTGATCAAGCCTTCCTGCTCCGCCGCCTTGACGAATGCCTTATCCAGCTCCGCATCCCCCGTCACAAAGGTGACGTTCATCATCGAGCGGCTTTCCTTTTGCACGGGCGCGATATAATAATCTTGGCTATCCAAGTATCCGTAGAGAAGGTTTGCCTTTCTCTCGTTTTTAGCTTTCATTGCGGACATGCCCCCTTGTTTTTCCAGCCAATCGCACACCAAACCGAGCATATAGATGCAATAGCACGGGTCGTGTTGTACATAGAATCATTGTCCGCCATCACCTTATAATCAAGCATCGTCGGCGTGCAGGCGCGTGCCTTGCCAAGCAGATCTTCGCGAACGATCACCACCGTCAAGCCCGCAGGCGCAATATTCTTTTGCGCTCCTGCATAGATGAGCCCGAAACGGGAAACGTCGATCGGCTCACTTGCGATACAGGACGAAAAATCCGCCACCAAGGGGATCTCCCCCGTATCGGGGATATAGGGAAACTTCGTACCGTAAATCGTGTTATTAAAGCAAATATGCACGTAATCCGCGTCCTGCCGAAAGGCGGTTTTCTCCACCACGGGAACGTAGGAAAAGCCTGCGTCCTTAGACGACGCTACGGCAATAACGTCACCGTATTTCTTTCCTTCTTCGTACGCCTTGGACGAAAACTGCCCTGAAAGGATATAGTCCGCCTTGCCACTGCCGTTCATCAAATTCAAGGGCACAGCCGCAAACTGCGTCGACGCCCCGCCCTGCAAAAACAACACCTTGTAGTTGTCGGGAATATTGAGTAGAGCGCGAAATTTCCGCTCCGCGCCTTTAATAATCTCGTCGTAGACGGGCGAACGATGGCTCATCTCCAAAACAGACGTACCGCTACCACCATAATCGAGCATTTCGCTTGCCGCCCGCTCTAAGACTTCCTTAGGCAGCATCGAAGGCCCTGCCGAAAAGTTATACACTCTTGCCATATCATCACTCCTTTTGACGTTCTACCATTCTCCCACTTAGCCGTTCCAAAAATTATTTTTTGAGTTCAAGCGTTCTGCGGTACGCCGCATCGACTGCGGATGCCGCCACGTCTTCCAAGCTCCCTTCTTCGAGCGCCGCTACCCCTGCAAGCGTCGTACCGCCAGGGGAGCAAACTTTGTTTTTCAAATCAATCGGATCTTCGTATTGTAGAAGCATTTTCCCTGCGCCGAGCATCGTCTGCGCCGCCAACCGAACGGCGGTTTTTCGATCAATCCCGAGCTTTTCAGCCCCAACCGCCAAGCCGTTTGCAAACAGGTAAAAGTAGGCAGGTCCACAGCCCGAAAGCGCACCTGCGGCGTCGATGTCCTTTTCGTCCATCTTAAAAAACTGCCCCGCGCCTGCAAGCCGAAGTCGGAAAATCTTTTCCTGCATTTCCGAAACCCCTTCCGTCGCATAGAGCACCGCCCCTTCCCCAAGCATACAGGGGGTGTTGGGCATAATGCGAATTACAGGATACTCGCCGCCCGCAAACCGCTTCACCGCGTCAATGGAAACTCCTGCCGCCATACTGACGATAGTCAAGGAAGGATTTTTTGCAAACGCCGACTGCAACGCGCCCATAACGCTCTCGATGTTTTGCGGCTTGACCCCCATCACAACGTACTCGGCATTTGCGGCGATGTCTTCCGCCGTGGTAGAAATAAAACCGTATTCCTTTTCAAGCGCCGCCGTCTTTTCCGCCATCGGATCAAAAACCGCAACCTGCTCCCCAAGCATGGTCACCGACGATTTTGCCAACGCGCCACCCATATTTCCACAGCCGATAAATCCTAATGAATACATACCTGCCCCCATTCTTTTGCTTTTTTCACAACGTTTACCAAAGGCAAACAATTCACTTGGGCGAAAGCCCAAAATTCAAGCTCGTTTACGGAATTACCGTACCTGACCGTTTCCGTACACAACGTATTTATACGACGTCAACTCCTTCAAGCCCATCGGTCCGCGCGCGTGCATCTTTTGCGTGGAAATCCCGATCTCACAGCCGTTGCCAAACTCGCCGCCGTCGGTAAAACGAGTGGATGCGTTCACGTACACCGCCGCGCTATCCACGCCGCGCACGAACGCCTGCGCCGCCGCTTCGTTTTCCGTAATAATTCCGTCGCTATGCCCCGTGGAATGCAGAGCAATATGCTCGATTGCTTCGTCTACGCTCTGCACCACCTTCACCGCCAAGATATAATCCAAAAACTCGGTATCAAAATCCTGCTCGCCTGCCGCCACTCCGTCGATGATTGCCGCCGACCGTTTGCACAGCCGCAGCTCTACGGGCGCTTTGCCCGCCGCCGCTCTATCTTCCACAAGCTTTGCTTTCAGCAAAGGCAAAAAGTCCTTCGCAATCCGCTCGTGTACCAAGCAGACTTCTTCGGCGTTGCATACGGAAGGTCGGCTCGTCTTTGCATTTTCGATGATGGAAAGCGCCTTGGAAAAGTCCGCTTTTTCATCTACGTAAATATGGCAAATGCCCGTGCCCGTTTCGATGCAAGGCACTTTTGCATTCTCTACACAGCTCCGAATCAGCCCTGCGCCGCCGCGCGGAATGAGTACGTCTACCAAGCCAACCGCCGTCATCAGCGCGTTTGCACTCTCGCGAGAAGTATCCGTCGGCATATTCACGCACTCTTCGTCCAAGCCAGCTTCCACAAGCGACGCCTTGATGATTTTGACAATCTCGCTACACGTCGTATACGCAGACGAGCCACCGCGCAAAACGCAGGCGTTTCCACTTTTGATACAAAGCGCCGCCGCATCCGCCGTCACGTTTGGACGGCTCTCGTAAATAATTGCCACTACCCCCAAGGGTACGGCGATTTTTTCAATATGCAAGCCGTTCGGGCGGTCGATTTTATCCAGCGTGCGAGCCAAAGGATCAGGCAAAGCCGCCACTTCGCGCACCCCTTTTGCCATATCCGCAATACGCGCATGCGTCAATCGCAACCGATCGAGCATCACTTCCCCGATCGTACCCTTTGCGTTTTCCAAGTCCAAGGCGTTCGCCGCCAAAATACGCTCGGCATTCTCTTCTAATCCCTGTGCGATTTTTTCCAAAGCGGCATTGCGCTGTTCCCCCGACGTTTTCGCAAGAAGGCGTGACGCCGCTTTCGTTTTTTTCAGCATTTCTCTCATTTTTTGCCCCCAAACAGCGTTCCCACGCTTTCCCCTGCAACTAGCTTATACAAAATGGTGGGGTCTTCCCCGCTTGCAATCACCGTATCCACGCCCGCCGCCATACAAATCTCTGCGGCGTGGAGCTTCGTCCGCATTCCGCCCGTGCCAAGCGACGAGCCTTCGCCGCCCCCAAGCGCCATAATCTCAGGCGTGAGCTCTCTAACGCGCTCAATGCGCACCGCATTTTTATCCTTGTGCGGATCGGCAGTATACAGCCCGTCGATGTCGGAAAGGATCACGAGCAAATTCGCTTGCAAACTGGATGCCACCAACGCGGAAAGGGTATCGTTGTCCCCCACCTTAATTTCGTCGGTCGCAATCGTATCGTTTTCGTTGATGATGGGCAACGCGCCGAGCGCAAGCAATCGCTCCATCGTATTTTTTAGATTTTCCAAACGCTCTTCGTGCGTAAAGTCCGCGCCCGTCAAAAGCACTTGACCAACCGTGTGGCCGTATTCGGAAAAGAGCTTATCGTAGGTGTACATCAGCTCGCATTGTCCCACCGCCGCAGCCGCCTGCTTGGTGGGAATATCGGTAGGACGAGCCGTCAAGCCGAGCTTTCCAACCCCCATCCCGATTGCGCCCGAAGACACGAGCACGAGCTCATGCCCTTCGTTTTTCAAATCGCTCAGCGTTTCACACAGCGATTTCACTCGGCGAATATTCAGTTTCCCCGTACTGTGCGCCAACGTCGACGTGCCCACTTTCACCACGAGTTTCATCTCTTTTCTCCTTTTCAACGCGTACCTGCCCTATTCTTTTTAAGAAAAATGCGCTTTATCCTAAGTACTTACTCTTCAAAGCATCGAACGTACCGTCTTTGGAATATTTCTCATTCAAACCATTCACTTTTTCACAAAGCTCAGCGTCCGTATTGCGGAAGCCAACCGCAAAAAACTCTTCGGGCGCGTCTTCTATCTCTACAAACGTGAGCCCATCGTACAAACCTTTCCCGACTAAAC
>SVIJ01000051.1 GCA_015069565.1 Clostridiales bacterium | reverse complement strand
TGTCCCCGTCCAACAGCACAACGTCGCCTGGCACTAAGGTCAAAGCATATTGCTCCGCAAAGGCAAGCGTATCTTCACGGGATTTGGAAAGAAAGGACGATAGCATCATTGTTCCCACCTTTTTAAGAAATTCGAAAGTCGCTTATAGAGTAGCAGGGTCATCACGGACACCGATACGGTTTTGATGAGATTGAAAAGCACAATCACCCAAAAGAGCTGTTGAAATGCTTGCCCAGCAGGCATTCCCAAAAACTCTTCATAGAGCGGAAAGTTTACAAAGCGGTTCATCAAAAGTGCCATGCCCGTCGCCACCAAGCAGGCGATGCACAGAGACACAATCACACCCTTCAAGCCCTTCTTATAGCGGTAAAGAATGGACGGAATGAGAAGAAAAGACGTTGTAATCACCATATTCGCAAGCTCGCCCACAACCGTTCCGCCGATCATACGCAAGGACTCCTTCAACACGCAAACGACAATCCCTTCCACAGGCCCAAATAAAAAGGCAATCAACAAAATAAACACGTTGCCAAAATCGAGCTTGAAGGGCTCGACAATCGGAATCTCCAAAAAGCTGACGACGTAAGAAAGCGCCACAAACACAGCCATCATCGCCAGTCGCTTAGCCGAGAATCTTTTGCGGATATTTTGTTTTTCCTGCTTTTGTGACATAGTCCACTCCTTTTTGCACGTATAAACCTAGAAGGTTTATAACAGTATAGCACACAAAAAGCCGTTTGTCAACGCATTGCAACAAACGGCTGTATTATTTTTTACGGTTTTTCGCGACGAAAAACGCCCTTGAAACGTTTTCAACGCGCACCTGCCCTATTCTTTTTGTTCAATCTCCCCGATCGGGAAAAGCACGTAGAAGGTACTGCCCTGCCCTAAAACACTATCCACACCAAAGACGAATTGATGGCGCTCCAAGATCGTTTTTACAATCGAAAGCCCCAAGCCCGTTCCCTGCACAGGGCGTTTGTGCGCTTCCGACGAGCGGTAATACCGATCCCAAATCCCTGCCAGCTCGTCTTCGGCAATCCCCGCGCCCGTATCGGAAACGGCAAAGCGAATACAGTTTTCTTCCCTTTGCAAGAGCACCTTCACCCTTTTATCGTCGCCCGTATAATTGACAGCGTTGCCAATAAGGTTATAGAGCACCTGCCCGATTTTCATTTGGTCGGCGTGGGTATACAATTCCTGTTCAATCTTCGCATCCAAGCGGTAGCCCTGCGTTTCCGTCAAATACCCAAACCGCGCAAGCGTTTCTTCCAAGTACGCGGAAAGATCAAAGGTCTGCATTTCGAGCGCCTGTATCCCCGAACGGATTTTGGAAAGATCGAGCACGTCGGAAACAAGCGACGCCAAGCGGTCGGCTTCTTCCATAATCACGCGCGCGCTCTTTTCCCGCTTTGCCTTATCGTCGCCAGCCACTTCAATAATCATCTCCGCGTACGCCTTGATCATCGTGAGCGGCGTTTTGAAATCATGCGAAACGTTGGCAATAAGCTCTTTTTGCATACGGTCGGTTTTGGAAAGCTCGTCCTTGGCAAAGTTCAGCGACGCGGACAGGGCTTCCATCTCTTCAAAATAGTCTTCCCCTGAAAAGTCGACGTCGAAATCCCCCTTTGCCAGCCGCTTTGCCTTTACGGAAATCTCGTCGAGCGGACGAATGAGCGCCCCCGAAATCGCAGACGAAACCGCAAAGGATAGGATAAAGACGAACACCGCCGTCCAAAGCATTCTCACGTTCATCGTGTCTTCGACGGCGCGAACGAACTCCACCGATTCAAAGGTGTATAGATAGGTTGACCTTCCCGAAGCGTCGTACGCAGGCAACACCGAGCCATACACGTAGCCGCCCGCAACGGCGTACAGGACGGATTTTTGATTCTCTTCCGTCGCGCCCGCGCGCGAGAGCTCGGCTTTCAGCTTAACGATTTCCGTGGAAAAATCAAAGTTCTCGCCAAAGACAGGGGCAGACGGATCGACGTTCTCTTCCAAGGGCATCAACACCTTCCCCTGCTCGTCCAAAATGCAAATCAAAATCCCTTCCCTTGAAGACAGGTATCGAATGAACCCGTCGTAATTGTTCTGGAAAACGTCGGGGGGAACTTCTCGCAGCGAGCGATTGATACGCTTCCCCTTTTCCCCCAAGGAACGCACCGCTTCCTTTTCGTAGGTGTTTTTCAACACGACCCGATGGGTGACGGAAAAGACGGCAAGCAACAAAAGCGAAAGGAGCGCAAACGCCGCCCAAACGACGAAAAACATACTCGTCTTTCGTTGCCTGCGCGCTTGTTTCAATGCTTCCCTTTGCGCCTTCTTCACAGCTATACCCCCCTTATTTTCTTTCCATTCAGCCACTTATCGCAAGCGACGATTACGCTTCAAACTTATACCCAAGCCCACGCAGGGTGACGATAAACTTGCGATACCCCTTCAAGCTCGAACGGAGCATCTTGATGTGCGTGTCCACCGTTCGATCGTCACCGAAGAAATCAAAGCCCCACACTTCCGAAAGGAGCTTTTCTCGCGAAAGGGCGATGCCGTTGTTCTTCGCCATATAAAACAACAACTCGTATTCCAGCGGTGTCAAGCTGACCTTTTCCCCGTCAACGTAGACGTTTCTGCCGCCGAAGTCCAGCTCCAAGCCTTCAAACTTCATCGAGCTGAGCGTTTCTTGCTTATTCGTTTGTCGGCGCTTGGTGACCGCGTTGATGCGCGCCATCACTTCCTTGGGGGAAAACGGCTTTGTCACGTAGTCGTCCACGCCGAGCTCAAACGCGCGGAGCTTATCGTATTCTTCCCCAAGCGCAGAAAGCATAATGATCGGCGTATCCGCCAGCTTGCGAATCTCCTTCACCGCCGTAAAGCCGTCCATGCGCGGCATCATCACGTCCATAAGCACCAAATCAAAGTGACCGTCCTTGCAAAGGGCAACCGCTTCCGTGCCGTCCGCCGCTTGCACCCCTTCATAGCCTGCAAACTCGACGTATTCCTGCAATACTTCGCGGATCATTTTCTCATCGTCAACAATCAAAATTCTCATTTTTGTACCCCTTCCTGTTTTTGCGTTCACTTTATTATAACCTACAAACGCGAAAATTACGTAAAAAAATTGTGAAATGTAGGTGAAAAATGGCAAAAACGGGAATATTTACCGCCCTAGGCGGCAATGCTTTTTCTTTTATCCCCTGTTTTAAGAGTGTGCTTTTACAATTTTATTATAACAAAAAAAGAGCATTTTGTCAATGCCCTTCCATTCGAAACGACTATTCGCCTTGCCGTTTATTCGTATTCATCAAACGAACGCCTTTGTTCAGGCGGCGCGCTCACGTTCTTTTGCGCAGGACGTTGTCCGCGAAACCCGACGTTCACCAAAATTACGTCTTCCCCAATTTTGACGATGTTTTTCAGGTCAATAAAATACTCTTCTCTCTTCAAGCCAAAGGCGCGGCTGCCAGGCACAACAAAACCAAGAATACGGTTCTCGGGATAACAGAACACCAAATCGCAGACCCGCCCCAACTTTTTTCCATCCAAGGTATTTACCACTTCTTTTTTCCTAAGGTCGTTATAGCTCAGCTCCATACTCTTCTCCTTTTATGCCAAATTTCGCCTTCACCGCGTACCTGCCCCATACTTTCATTTAATTATTAGCGTCCGCTTGTGATATTCTATTATATGCACCCATTTTTTGTTTTGTGCCTGTCCGAGAGAAAAACGCAAAAAAAGGAGCGGAAATATCCGCTCCAAGTTTTACGATATATTCTTTTTAATCGACTGCAACGCCGTCTTTTCCAGCCGCGAAACCTGCGCCTGCGAAATCCCGATCTCTGCGGAAATTTCCGTTTGCGTTTTCCCTTCGTAGTACCGAAGCAAAAGGATTTTTCGCTCTCGCTCTCCAAGGCGGGACATCGCTTCGCGAAGCGCAACTCGCTCCGTCCAAATCTCATCCGTGTTCTTCTCGTCCGAAAGCTGATCCAAAAGCAAAAGGGTATCCCCCGATTTATTGTAGACGGGCTCGTACAGGGAAACAGGATCGGAAATCGCGTCCAAGGCGTAGACAACTTCTTGCTCTTGCACCTGCATTTCCTTTGCAATCTTCTCGACGGTGGCTTCTTCATCGCGGCTTTCAATTCTCTCTCTCGCCTTCAATACTTGATACGCCGTATCCCGAATACTTCTCGGCACGCGCAGAGAATTTCCGTCACGCAAAAACCGCTTCATCTCCCCCATAATCATCGGAAC
>SVIJ01000016.1 GCA_015069565.1 Clostridiales bacterium | reverse complement strand
CTTGGTGTCGTTGGTTTGCCCAACGTAGGCAAATCCACTCTTTTTAACGCAATTACGCACGCAGGCGCAGAATGCGCAAACTACCCCTTCTGCACCATCGAGCCGAACGTCGGTATCGTTGCCGTTCCCGATGAACGTCTTGACAAGCTTGCGGCTCTCTACAACTCGAAAAAGGTCACCCCTGCCGTTATCGAATTCGTCGATATAGCAGGTCTTGTAAAAGGCGCGTCCAAGGGGGAAGGCTTGGGAAATAAGTTCCTTTCCCACATCCGCGAAGTGGACGCTATCGTGCACGTGGTAAGATGCTTTGAAAACTCCAACATTACCCACGTTGAAAACCGCATCGACCCTGTAAACGACATTGAAACCATCAATTTAGAGCTCATAATGTCGGATATGGAAGCGGTACAAAACCGTATGAACCGCGTCAAGGTACAGGCACGTGGCGGTCAGGACAAGAAAGCCGTGGAAGAATACGCCTTCTTGGAACGTCTTTACGCCTTCTTGGAAAGCGAAAAGCCTGCAAGAAATTTTCCTTTCACGGATGAAGAGCAAGAGTTTATGAAAAACTGCTTCTTGCTTACCACCAAGCCCACCATCTACGCCGCAAACATTCAGGAAGACGATATGGGCAAGGCGGAAGATGAAATCGAGCTCGTATGCAAGGTAAAAGAGTTTGCCGCAAAGGAAGGAAGCGAAGTTTTGGTAATCTGCGCGAAGACGGAAGAAGAGCTTTCGCACATGGACGCAGACGACAAAGCAGTGTTTATGGAAGAGTTTGGGCTCGGTGAGAGCGGCTTGGATAGACTTATCAAAAAGTCCTATGCCCTTCTCGGCTTGATTTCCTACCTTACCGCAGGTGAAAAGGAAACGAGAGCTTGGACGATTGTCAACGGCACGAAAGCGCCGCAGGCGGCAGGCAAAATCCACACCGACTTCGAAAAAGGCTTCATCCGCGCGGACGTTGTCAACTGGGAAATCCTTGTATCCTTGGGCTCGATTGCAGCCGCAAAGGAAAAAGGCAAGGTACGCTCGGAAGGCAAAGAATACGTGATGCAGGACGGCGACGTTGTAGAATACTATTTCAACGTTTCCAAAAGCAGTAAATAAAACACAAACCGCAGGTTTCACAACCTGCGGTTTTTCTTTTCTTATACGAGCCCTTTTCCCTTCAATTCTTCTTCCAAAATTTGCGCGGCGTGATAGACAAGCTCCGCGCACGGACGTTTTTTGTAATATTCGCTCGTTCGCGGTTCGGCTTCGCCCCCTACCGTCACGGACAAGTTTTGCCCCGACAACAGCTCGGCGCAAATCAAGCTACCATTTTCGGACGAAAACCTTGCGCACATCTTTTGCACGTCTGCGTATGCGGCTTTTTTGTTTTCAGGAGTGTTCTCCGCCTTACAAGCCACCATACCGTACGCCGCCGCCATACCGCTTACCGCGCCGCAGGTCAAGCGCAACCGCCCAAGGCCGCCGCCAAACGGCAGCATCGTTTTTGCTATCGTAGCTTCATCTACGCCTGCAACATCGGCAAACGCTAACGCCACTGCCTGCGAGCAGGCGTAGCCCTGCTTGAAATATTCTCTTGCTTGTTCCGCTCTCGTCATCTTGATACCTTCTTTGTTTTTTATCATTTTAGCACAGTTTCTATCAAAACGCAAGAACTTTTTTTCACTTTCCCCTTTCAAGCGATTGCAAAAACGCAAAATATTTGGTAAAATGTGCATGTATTGACGAAAGCAATATAAAAGGAGTATGAAAAAATTATGATAGGTGCAGTAATCGCTATGCAAAGCGAAGCAGATATTTTACTTGATAGCATGAACGTTCAACGGTCTTTGACCGTAAGCGGAAAAACCGTATACGTCGGAAAGGCATTCGGCAGGGATATTGCCCTTTGCATTTGCGGCATCGGCAAGGTGAACGCCGCACTCGGCACGCAGCTGCTCGTCAGCAAATTCGGCGTGGATAAAATTTTCAACTTTGGCGTTGCAGGCGGCTTGAATAAAAGCACGAAGCTTTGCGAAGTTTACCAAATCGCCGCCGCCGTGCAGTTTGACTTCGACTTAACCGAGCTCAACGGCACAAAGATGGGCACGCTCGACGAATACAAAGAAAACTACTTGACGACCAACCACTTCAAAGCGGCTTTCCCGAAGATGAAGCTTGGCACAGCCGACCGCTTCAACGACAGCAAAGCAGACTATAAGCTCTTGACCGAAGAGCTCGGCGCGGACATTCGCGATATGGAAGGCGCGGCAATCGTGCAAGCGGCGTATTGCGCGCAAATGCCCGTCTATTTGGTAAAGGCGATTTCTGACGTTGCAGGTAGCGGAAACACCACCGAACAGTACGTTGTAAACAGAGCAAAGGCGCTTGAAAACTTAAAGGCGGCGTTGCCTGTATTCTTCGAAGAATTATAAGGATTTTGCTATGATTGATTTAGGCAGTTGGAATGAGCGGCTTGCCCCGCTTTTTGCCGATGAACGGTATCTCAAAATACGCGAGTTTTTGAAATCGGAATATCGCACCCACACCGTTTATCCCGATATGTACGATTTGTACAACTGTTTCCGCTTCACCCCTTTTGAAAAGGTGAAGGTCGTGCTTTTGGGACAAGACCCGTACCACAACGAAGGGCAAGCGCACGGGCTTTGTTTTTCCGTACAAAAAGGAATTCCAAATCCCCCTTCCTTGGAAAATATCTTTAAGGAACTGCAATCGGATATCGGTTGCGCGCGCCCTGCTTGCGGCGATTTAACTAAGTGGGCAAAGGAAGGCGTGCTTTTGCTCAATACTTCCCTTTCCGTTCGGGCGCACCAAGCGAATTCCCATTCCAAATGCGGCTGGGCGTGGTTCACCGATAGCGTAATCAAGCTAATTTCCGACCAAAAGGAAAACGTTGTATTCATTCTTTGGGGTGGCAACGCAAGGAGCAAAAAGTCCTTGATTGACGGCAAAAAGCATTGTATTATAGAAAGCGTTCATCCTTCCCCACTTTCCGCCTACAACGGATTTTTTGGCAGTAAGCCGTTCAGCAAAACGAACGCTTATCTGCAAAGCAAAGGGATTTCCCCCATCGACTGGAATTTGAACAACTAAATAAAAACGGCTATCCGATATGGACAGCCGTTTTTTTTATTTTTTCAGCAATTTTTTTATTCGCTCTAACAATTTCTCATCTTTCACATACTCGCCGCGCGGTTTGACAAAGTTCGTCGAACCGCGCTTTTCTTCCGCATAACGCGGAATCAGTTGCAGGTGAAAATGGTTCATCGGTCCATCGCACATTGAACACAGATAAACACTTTCGCACGGTAATTCTTTTTTCAAAATTTGCATTAGATCCCTTGCAAAAACAAATACCTTACAGCAAAGATTTCCAGGAAGCTCGCTCGCATCCTTATAATGCTCTATCGTCGAAATGATAATATGCCCCCTTGCACGCGGTTTTGCAACGAATAAACATTCAATATCATTGTCCTTATAAATAAGCATCTCGGACATATCCCCATAAACCGCGCCGTTATTTTCACGGTCAAAACAGGTTGGGCAAATTCCATAATCGACTAAAAGCCCATTCCAAACCTTCGACATCAGGCAAATTTCCAGCCCGACAACGCCGCATTTTGCAATCTCGTCTTCGGGATAGTATTGCGACATATCTTCGGGCTTTGCCGTTTCCCCTTCCATATACCCCAAGCGAGTTTTATCAAAAGCCGCATAAATCCCTGCAAAGGTGGGATATTCGTGACGGGCAAGCACAACGCAAAGCAAGGCTTCCCCCGTTTCCGTATTCGTAAAACGAACGGTATCCCCCACTTTGACCGCTTGGCGCTTTTCGTCGTTCAAGCGCATTTCAATGTCCTTTACACCGCTTTTGATAGCCGCAAACGGCGCAGGTTTTAGCTTCATTTCGTGCAACATTATTCCTTCCTTTCTTCCTGTTCTTCTTCCATTTCCAAGGAAAATCTACGAATACACATACTCTTTTCACCGCAATAGGGACATTTCAGATGGCGACGAGTAGCCGTGTGAATTCCTGCAATGTATGCGCCCATCTTGGGCATAAAACGCTTACCGCACTTTGCGCACTCAAATGCGCCGCTATGCACTTCCAAAACGACAGCAACCGTTATCCCTGCCACAATCGCAATGAACGCGATAACGACCAATACGATACGTTGCCAGTCTTCCATTTCAAGATATCCAGAAACCATTATCAAGGTAAACCCTGCCAAGAAGGTAGAAACTACCGCCACAATCCCAAGCCAAAGGCTACGTTTTGCGTGCTCTCTTTCATTGATTAACTTCATTAAATTTTTCTCCGCATTTTGTTGATATTCGGAGCTTTGCAAACGTCTTCCCGTCAAAAGCTCATTTACGCTTATCTGCAAAATCTGGCAAAGCGGTATCATCAAGGATACGTCGGGCAAACCCTTTCCGCATTCCCATTTCGACACCGTTTTGTCGGTAATAAGCAGCTTTTCCGCAAGCTCTCTTTGCGTTAAACCCTGCTCTTTCCGCATTTCCGCGATAAATTGTCCGATTTTTTGTTGGTCCATTTGCGTTCTCCGTACTTTAATACTACAAAAAAATGAAAGAAAATTGCACCCACAAGGGGTAGAGTTTTGCGTTTTTACACTCTACGCAAAGTAGAATTTGGTTAAATCAACTTTTCGAGCATCTTTTTCAAGGCATATTTACAATGTTCATAAGTCAAACCGCCTTGGAAATACGCCGTGTACGGCTCTTTTACGGGCGCATCTGCCGAAAGTTCGATGGACGCGCCTTCCACAAAACACCCTGCCGCCATGATCACCTTGCTATCATATCCAGGCATATCCCACGGCTCTAAGGTGACAAAGCTATCAACAGGCGACGCTTCCTGTACCGACTGAATAAAATCGCAAAGCTGTTTTGCCGTATCAAAACGAATCGCGCGCGTAATGTCCGCAGGCGTTTTATCAAGCTTAGGGAAGTTCTCATAGCCAAGCTTTTCCATACATTTCCCGATGAGAAGACTGCCTTTGATGGCTTGATTTACCGTATGCGGCGCAAGGAATAAGCCTTGATAGAACAAACGGTAGCCATACGCGTACGAGCCGACTTCGTTGCCAATGGACGGCGCGGTCAATCTTCTACCGATTAAATCAATATACTCTTCCTTGCCGACGATATAACCGCCCGTAGGCGCAAGCCCACCGCCAGGATTTTTGATGAGCGACCCAACCGCCACGTCCGCGCCGACGTCACAAGGCTCTTGCTTTTCCACAAACTCCCCATAGCAATTATCTACAAAAATACAGCCTTCAAAGCCCAAACCACGGACAAAATCGCAAATTTCACCGATTTCCGCCACGGTAAAGGCATCACGGAGCTCATATCCGCGCGAGCGCTGAATGTAAATCATCTTCAAGGACGAGCCGATTTTTGCCATATCCGCTTGAATTTGCGCCTTATCAAACTTGCCGTCGTCCGTTAAATCGGTACAATCAAAGGAAATACCGTAGTCTTTGAGCGAGCCGTTCCCTTCGCCGTAAATTACGCCGCGAATAGTATCGTAAGGCATCCCCGAAACACACAGCACGCTATCGCCCGTGCGAAGCACGCCAAAGAGCGCCACAGCCAAAGCGTGCGTTCCCGACAAAATTGCAGGGGAAACGATGCCGCTTTCCGCGCCGAGAGAATCCGCATAGACCTGACCGAGCACAAACCGCCCTTCATCGCCATAGCCATACCCCGTCGAGCCGTTGAAATGCCGAATGGCAATCGAACGGTTTGCAAACGCCTTCAAAACCTTTTCTTGGTTATATTCGCTGATCTCATCGGCAAGCGCGAAGTTTTTTGCAAGCGCTTGCTCGCTTTCATAAATAAGTTCTTTAATCGTCATATCTTTCCTTTTATTAGTATGTCACGCATAATACCTATGTCTGACATACTACTTATAATAATTTCAATACGTTTTCCGCCGTCGCTTCCTGCGGCGCGAGTACCGTATGGTTTTCCATACGCTTAAAGAAGGTGATTTGCCGTTTTGCGTAGTTTCGCGTATTCTTTTTGATAAGCTCTACGGTTTCTTCCTTCGTCCAACCCTTCTCTTGGCCTTCCAGCACCTCTTTATAGCCGATTCCCTGCATGCTTTGATGCTCCATTGTCAAGCCCTGCGCCGTCAAGCGGTCAATCTCGTCAAACAAGCCCTGCTCCACCATAATATCCACCCGACGGTTGATTCTATCGTATAAGACTTCGCGCGGATGGCTGACGGATACGCAAGCAAAATCAAATCTTGGAACGCGCTCGTCCTGTTGCTCGGACTTTCTTTTACCCGTCACGTAGTAGATTTCGAGCGCGCGAATCACTCGCTTTACGTCGTTGCTATGCAAGAGCGCCGCGCTTTCAGGGTCTTTTTCCTGTAAGAGCGCGTGCAGAGCGTCCTTGCCCTTTTGCTCGGCATACTGTTCAAGCTCTTTTCGAACCCGCTCATCCGCGCCTGCGTTGCCAAACTGGCTCTTATATAAAAGGGAATTGATATAAAAGCCTGTTCCACCGCAAACAATCGGCGTTTTGCCCTTTGCAAGCAGCTTTTCTACAATCGGCAACGCCGCCTTTTCGTAATCGCTTACGGAAAATTTTACGCTGGGGTTTGCAATGTCAATCATGTGGTGCTTTATCCCTTGCATTTCTTCCTGCGTAGGCTTTGCCGTGCCGATGTCCATTCCCTTGTAGATTTGCATAGAATCCGCGGATATAATCTCGGTATTCAGTTGTTTTGCGCACTCTACTGCCAAAGCGGATTTTCCCGACGCCGTACAGCCGCATATAACCAAAACTTTACTCATCACAATTTTCTTTTGAACATCTTTTCCAGTTCTGTTCTCGTTATTTTCGTCACAACAGGACGTCCGTGGGGGCATTTTAAGCCCATATTGCCGTCAATCATCTGGAACAGCGTATCAATTTCGTCCTGTGTAATATCCATGCCGCCCTTGACCGCCGCTTTACAAGCCGCCATCGCGAGCTTATCCTTCAAAAGGTCGGCAAGCTTGATGGCTCTAAATCCGCTGATGTCCCCCAAGATTTCATTGAAGAAGACTTCTATCTTTATCGACTGCAAATCAATAGGCACGGAAGAGATAAAAAACGAGCCGTTTTCCCCTTTTGTAATATCAAAGCCGAGCGCAATAATATCGTCCATTCTCTCTTCGATAAACGCCGCTTCAAAGGCATTCAGCTTTAATTCGTGCGGCAAGAGCATCGGCTGCTTTGCAACCGTTCTGCTTTCCATTTGACGACGCAGCCTGTCAAAAATCAAGCGCTCATGCGCGGCGTGCTGGTCGATGATGAAAACGTCGTCTTCGCGCTCGTAAATCAAATAGGTATTGAAAAGCTTGCCAACGTATCGGCAATCCTTCACTTCGATGCGCGTTGCACCGTTTTCCTTTTCAAGCTGCTCCAAATACCGCTTGTTTTCTTCGAAAACGTCAGGCGCGTCCTGCTTTTTCTCGCTACTTTCAAAGCGTAAAACCGTCGGCTCGAAATGAGAGTTCGGGAACTTCGTCCGCTTTAACTGCTCCGCCGCCGCGATTCTATCGCATTTTCTAAACAAGCCGCGAGCGCGCTGTTCTTCTTCCGTGACCAACTCGCCAACGTATTCGGGAATCTCTTCCTTGGGGATAAAGCCCTTTCTTCCCACCATGGAAACCTTTTCTTCTATTTCGGCGGCAGGCAATTCCACGCCTGGAATTTTCGTTAAATCGTCCGAGCCCATATCCGCGCTAATCTTTTTATCCACTTCCATAAGCACGGGCGAGCTCTTCGGCGTTTCGTCCAAAAGGGTGGATTTATACCCGATTTTAGAACGAATCGGCGTAGCGTCTTCCCCGTCAGCTTCTCCGTCGCCGTTTGCGACTTCCGCAAAGGGAAGGTCAACCGCTACCGTTTTTGCCGTTTTTGCAGGTGCAGGCTCAGCCGTAAATTTGCTGGGCACGATATATTCCATCGCCTTCGATTGCCCGTCCAAAACGGCGGAAATCACAGAGTAAATAATTCCGTAAATCATTTGATTGTCCGCAAAGCGAACGTCGCTCTTATTCGGGTGAACGTTGACGTCGACGATTTGCGTGGGAACGTCTATATAAAGGACGTAGAACGGATACTGCCGTTTCATAAGATATGCGTTATACGCACCCGAAATCGCTGCGGAAATGGTCGCGTTCACGACGTGACGACCGTTCAAAAATACGCTTTGATAGGACTTATTCGGCTTGGAAAAGTTTTGATTGCCGATATAGCCACGGATTTTTATCCCGTGCTTTTCTGCGTGAATTTGATAGCAATTTTGCAAAATCGAAGGTCCGTATACGCCTACAATCGCTTCTTCTTCACCGCCGCCAAACGACTGCAAAACCTTCTTTCCGTCAGCATAATAGGTGAACGCGATATTCGGACGATTGAGAATAAAACGAGAAACGCAGTTGGTGATGTCCGTTTCTTCCGCTCTGTCCGATTTCATAAATTCCCTACGAACGGGGGTATTGAAAAAGAGCATTTCCACCTTCACGTCCGTGCCGTTATCGCCAGCCGCTTGAATGATTTCGCCCATTTCGCCGCCGTTGCAGGAAAGGGAATAACATTCCCCGTCTTCCGTCTTCGACGTGATTGTCATTTGCGAAACCGCCGAAATGGAAGCCACCGCTTCACCACGAAAGCCGAGCGTTAAGATACTGTCCAAATCTTCCGCCTTTGCAATCTTACTGGTTGCGTGCGGCAAGAACGCCGATTGTAAATCGTCGCGCGCAATACCGCAGCCGTTGTCCACGACGCGAATGAGCTGCTTCCCACCCTTTTCGATGCTGATTTCAATCTCCGTCGCGCCTGCGTCCACTGCGTTTTCGACAAGCTCTTTGACGACCGAATACGGGCGGTCAACCACTTCGCCCGCCGCGATTCGATTGTAAACTTTTGCAGGCAATATATTGATTTTTGCCATATCAATTCTCCGTCTTTACTTTTTCTTTCAAATCACTAAGGAGTAAAAGCGCTTGCATCGGGGATAAGGTGTTCAAATCCGTATCCGCCAAAATCTTTTCCACTTCGCAAAGCTCTCTTTCTTCTTCCGCTTCTTCAATTCCTTCAAAGATATCCGCGCCGCCTTTGGTGATGTCCTTCTTTTCGAGTGCCTTCAAAATCGCTTTTGCGCGGGTCGTGATTTCCTTGGGAACACCTGCAAGCGAAGCAACTTCGATACCGAAGCTACGGTTTGCGCCCCCCTTTGCAATCTTACGCAGGAATACCACCGCGCCGTTCAGCTCGCGAACGGTCACCTTGTAATTCTTGATACCTGCCATATTGTTTTCAAGCTGCGTCAACTCGTGATAATGGGTGGCAAACAAAGTCTTTGCGCCGATTTTTTCGGTCAAGAACTCGATCACCGACCAAGCAATCGAAAGCCCGTCGAAGGTACTCGTCCCCCTGCCGACTTCGTCCAAAATGAGCAAGCTATCCTTCGTCGCATTGAGCAAAATCGTCGCGACTTCCGTCATTTCCACCATGAAGGTACTTTGGTCGAAAATCAAATTATCGCTTGCGCCAACGCGGGTAAAGATTCTATCCATCACGGGGATTTCCGCCGATTTCGCAGGCACAAAACACCCCACGTGCGCCATCAAGGCAATCAAGGCAACTTGGCGCATATACGTGCTCTTACCCGCCATATTCGGGCCTGTGATGATTGCACAACGGTTTTCATCGTTATCTAAAAGGGTATCGTTGGGCACAAAACGCTCCTTCGACACCGCTTCCACAACGGGATGCCTGCCTTCGACGATTTTCATCGGCTCGCCGCTTGGCAAAAGCTTCGGGCAAACGTAGCGACGCTCCTTTGCGACCGAGGCAAAGGACACCAAGCAATCGAGCAACGCAAGCGACGAAGAGATTGTTTTCAATTCGTCAATCGCGCTGAAAAGCTCGTTCATGAGCTGATCGTAAATGCGCGCTTCCAGCTTCAAGGCGCGCTCTTTTGCCGTCAAGATGCGTTCTTCCAGCACCTTCAATTCTTCGGTGATGTACCGCTCGCCGTTCGTCAAGGTTTGCTTGCGGATATATTCAGGGGGAGCTTGGTCCTTAAACGAGTTCGTGATTTCGATATAATAGCCAAACACCTTGTTATAGCCGATTTTCAAGGTCTTAATGCCCGTACGAGCACGTTCCGACGCTTCCATATCCAAGATGATTTGATGGCTGTTTTGCGCCATTTGACGAAGCTCGTCTAGCTCGGCATTGAAGCCGTCGCGGATATAGCCGCCGTCCTTCAAAAGCGCAGGCGGCTCGGGATGAATCGCCGCATCTAATAAATCGGCAAGCTGTTGCATATCGAGAAGTCCGCCTGCAACGTCTTGCAAAATTTGCGACGTAAAGCCGATGAGCTGAAACTTCAACGTAGGCAACGCGTGCAAGGAAGACGAGAGAGCAACGCAGTCGCGCGGCATAAAGTTTCCGTTAGAAATCTTCCCCGAAAGACGTTCGACGTCTTTCACTTCCTTCAAGGTATCGGCAATCGTCATACGGATCACCGAAGCGTTGAAAAGCTCCGAAACGCCCTGCTGACGGTATTCGATCTCGGAAATATCCTTCAAGGGGGAAAGGAGCATACTGTACATCAGTCGCGCCCCCATCGCCGTTTTCGTTTTATCCAGAACCCACAAAAGCGAGCCGTATTTTTTATTCTCGGAGTTATTTCGAACAAGCTCTAAGTTTCGAACGGCTATGCTATCCAAAACCATATAACGGTCGCGGTTGATGAGCTTGATTGTGTTCAAGTTGGACAAAGCGTGCTTTTGCGTTTCACGCAGGTATTCAACGAGCGCGCCTGCTGCCGAAATAATTCCTTCCTTTGCGGCAAAGCCGTACGCCGCAAGCGACGCCGCGCGAAGCTGCGTGAGCAAATTCTTCTCTGCGTGCTTTACGTTAAACGCCCAAGGCAAATAACAGGAAAACGGCGGCAAAAGATTGTGACGAACTTCCTTCCTATCCTTCGCGGCAAGGAGCATATCGTCGTTGCAAATGATTTCCACCGCGCCGATTTTCATCAAATGCCCGATAACGTCTTCCACCGACTTTTCGCCCAAGAACTCTTGCACGTAAAACTCACCCGTCGTAATATCCGTCCACGCCACCGAGCAATTTTCTTCTTCCTTGTAAACGCAAGCAATGTAGTTATTCGACTTCTCATCCAGCATCCCTTCGTCAATCAACGTACCAGCCGAAACGACACGGATAACGTCGCGCTCTACAAGCCCTTTGCCAGGCTTCGGCTCGGTCAACTGCTCGCAAATCGCCACCTTTTCGCCTGCCGCTACGAGCTTTGCAATATAGGTATCCGCAGAATGGAAGGGAATACCGCACATCGGGGCGCGTTCTTCCAAGCCGCAATCCCTGCCCGTCAAGGTTAAATCCAAGATTTTCGATACCTTGATTGCATCGTCGAAAAACATCTCGTAAAAGTCACCCAAACGGTAAAAGAGCACCGCGTCGGGGTACTTGTCCTTTACGGAAAGATAATGTTGCATCATTTGTGAAAGTGCCATGTTTTCACCACCTTATTCTTGCGTTCCTTCTACGATTTCACCATACAGCGAAATGCCGTTCGCGCGCGTAATTTTCAGCCAAACAAAATTGCCGACTTCGTCTTTGTCGCTCTCAAAATACCCCATACGGCCGAACTCGTCCCGACCCATGTACATTTTTTTCTTTTCATCGTATCCTTCGCAAAGGATTTCCACCGTCCTGCCTACGTACGTTTCCGACTTCTTTCTCGTAAGCGAATTGACGAGCTCGACAAGCCGCATAATGCGGTTCTTTTGCACGTCTTCGGGTACTTGATTTTCCATCGTCGCCGCCCTTGTGCCCTGCCGCTTCGAGTAAATAAACGTGAACGCCGAAGCATAATTGACCCTTTTTACCAAATCTTCCGTCAAAAGATAATCTTCTTCCGTTTCCCCAGGAAAGCCAACGATAATGTCCGTCGTCACTTCCGCTTCGGGGAAATAACTGCGGAGCATCTCAATCTCCTGCAAGTACTTTTCGCGCGTATAGCGCCTGTTCATCGCCTTCAAAATATCGTTCGATCCGCTCTGCACAGGCAGGTGCACTAGCCGCAAAATCTTGCGGTGCTTTTGCATTACCTTGACGACGTCTTCATTAAAGTCCTTGGGATGGCTCGTCATAAAGCGCAAGCGGAATTTCCCTTCAATCGACGCCACCATGTCCAAAAGCTCGGCAAAGCTCACCCCCAGCCCGTCCGTACCGTAGGAATTGACGTTTTGTCCCAGAAGGGTAATTTCCTTGTACCCTTCCGCAACAAGCTTCTTCACTTCCGCGACGATATGCTCGGGCTTTCTCGAACGCTCCCTGCCGCGAACGTACGGCACGATGCAGTACGAGCAAAAATTGTTGCAGCCGTACATGATATTCACCCAAGCGTTGGGATAGCTTGTGCGGTATGCGCCGTCGAACTCTACCACTTCACCTTCCGTTTCGCGGATTGCAATCACCTTTTTCTTGCCCGCAAGCTTTTTCTTGACAAGCTCGCCAAATTCTTCCAAGTTCAACGTCCCGAACATAATGTCAATAAACGGGAACTTTTCCTTCAAAACATCCGTCTTGCCCTTTTCTTGGGTCATACAACCGCCAACCGCGATAATCAAATTCGGATTGTTCTTTTTAAGCTGTTTGAGCGCGCCGATATTGCCAAAGGCGTGATTTTCAGCATTTTCACGAATACAGCAGGTGTTGAAAACGATGATGTCGGCATCGTCCACGCTGTCCGTATCCACGTACCCAAGCTCACGCAAAATACCTGCAATTTTTTCCGATTCGTGCAGGTTCATTTGGCAGCCGTAGGTTATGATTTTGTATTTCTTTTCCATATCTTTCACCGTCTTATACGCCAAAAAAAGCGCATACTTACCGATTTTGCATAATATCTTGATTGTATTATACTATTTTTCAAAGACTTTATCAAGTCTTTCACGCATTTTTTGCGGATTTTTCTTCATAAAAAATAGAAAAAAACAAATACTATCCACAATGAAACTCTTAAAAAAATTATTGCTCGTACTCTCGATTGGGTTTATCGGCTTTGTTTGCGTGTTTACGTTCGCCTTTTTTACCGTCACAGCAAAAGCAAAGCTGTCCGCCGAAAAGCTCCTACTCCCCGAAACACAAATCCTTTTATACGATCATAACGACGAGAAATTAAGCTCGTCTTTTTCCTTTGACAAACGAGATATTGTCCGCATAGACGAGCTTCCAACGCACACAAAAGACGCCTTCGTCTGCACGGAAGACAAGCGGTTTTATCAACACAACGGATTTGATTTTGTAGGAATAGGTCGAGCGCTTTTCAAAAATCTAAAAAGCCGCTCCTTCCAAGAAGGCGCGTCCACGATTTCACAGCAGCTGATTAAAAACACCCATCTTACCCAAGAAAAAACCTTGCGTAGAAAGCTGAAAGAAGTAAAGCTTACTTGGCAACTCGAACGAAAATATTCGAAGGAACAAATCTTAGAAACCTACCTAAATACCATTTATTTTGGACATAGCTGCTACGGAATCGCATCCGCCGCCGATTTTTACTTTCAAAAAAGCGCAAGCGAGCTTACCCCCGATGAAAGCGCCATGCTAGCAGGCTTGGTACGCTCTCCAAACAATTACTCCCCATTCAAACACCCCGAATCGGCAAAGCTGCGCAGAAACGTCGTTTTAAGGCTTATGTTTGAGCAAAACAAGATAGATGAAAGCACCTATAATTCCGCACTCAACGCGACCCTGCCCACCACTTATTCGCAAAAATCCAACAAATCCTACACACATTTAGCCGTCGAAGATCTCGATAAAATCTTAGACAAGCTAGGCTTAGACGCAACGGGAAAAATTCAGCTTTTTACACACCTTCACGAAGATACACAAAAGCTTTTAGAAAGCAATCAAGCAAGCATAAACGCAGGTCAAACGCTAGCCGTGATTGATAACGAAACGCACGGCGTGATTGCCTATCTTTCATCGTGCGGAAACCTAATGCGTTCCCCTGGCTCATTGATAAAACCCCTTCTCGTCTACGCGCCTGCCTTCAACGAAGGGATTCTCTCCCCCGCTACACCCATTTTGGACGAGCCGACAAGCTTCAATGGATATTCCCCAAAAAACTATAATCATGAATACCGTGGTTTTGTCAGTGCGCGTGAAGCAATCGCAAGCAGTCTTAACGTACCTGCCGTCAAAACCTTGAACACGCTCGGCGTAGAAAAAGCCGCCAAATACGCCAAGCGGCTTGGGCTTTCTATCCCCGAACAGGATCGAACGCTTGCCCTTGCGCTTGGCGGCATGGAATACGGATACCGATTTTTAGACCTTCTTTCCGCCTATACTACACTTGCAAACGACGGACTGCATACGCCCTGTAATTTTATTCGTAAAGTTATTATAAACGGCATAACTGTCTATGCGCAAAACAATAATCAAGTTTACTGTTTTTCGCCTGAAACCGCCTACTTGATTACCGACACCCTTAAAACAACGGCGAAAAGCGGAACGGCAAAAAAACTGCGCGATTTGCCTTTTCCCGTCGCCGCAAAAACGGGAACGGTTGGAACAAAAAACGGAAACACCGACGCGTACTCAGTGGCTTATACAACGCGGCACACAATCGGTTGCTGGATGGGAAATCCAGAAAACTCACCCATCGCAACAACGGGCGGCGATGCACCGACCATAGCCATAAAAGGGGTTTTAGAAGGGTTGTATCATTCAGCACCGCCACCTGATTTTTTGCGGCCTATCGGCATAAAAAATATATCACTCGACGCAATTTCCTATCATAACGATCAAAAGCTACTCTTGGCTGATTCACTCGCGCCAAAAAATCATAAAATTAACGAATTATTCGATACCATGTCCGCGCCGAATGAAATTTCGACCCGTTTTTCACAGCCAACCGTTTCAGCGCCACGCGCCGATTTTAACGGCAGAGAAATTACAATTTCCTTTTCAAAAAAGCCGCCCGAATATTACCGCTATAAAATTATTCGTCGCAACAAAAGCCAAGAGCAAACGGTCTATAACGGAAATGCTTTTTCTGTTTGGACAGACAAAGCCCTATCCGATAATGCCGTTTATGAGTACCGCATTATTCCCTACTACAACGAACACGAAGGAAAAGAAATTATCCTGCCGTCAATTTTCACAGGGCAACTAAAACCACCGCCGATTGCAAACACTCCTTGGTGGAACGAATAAAAAAAGCGTTTTGCTCCCGCAAAACGGCTCCCACCCTAAAATCCGCCTATATTCACACTAAAAAAGCAACCCACTCCCCTTTGGGAATGGGTTGCTTTTGGAGCTACTAGGCGGATTTGAACCGCCGACCTCGTCCTTACCAAGGACGCGCTCTACCGACTGAGCCATAGCAGCACGTTGATTACTATGTCATTATAATGAAAAAAGATAAGAAAGTCAAGCCGAATACGGGCGTTTTTTGAATTTTTTTGAATAAAAATTCCGAAATCTTCATTTTCGAAGATTTCGGAACTCTTTCTTTGGTTTACTTTGCGTATTCAACGCTTCTAAACTCACGAATCACGTTGACCTTGATTTGACCGGGATATTCAAGCTCGGTTTCAATCTTCTTCGCAATGTCCTTCGCAAGGAACAATGCCTGCGCATCATCCACTTGGTCGGGCTTGACCATAACACGGATTTCACGCCCCGCCTGAATTGCGTAGCTCTTTTCAACGCCACGGAAACCAGAAGCAATCGCTTCGAGCTTTTCAAGACGTTTTACGTAGTTCGAGCCCGTTTCGCGTCTTGCGCCAGGACGAGCGCCCGAAATGGCGTCCGCCGCCTGAATAAGCACCGCTTCAATCGTCTTAGGTTCAACGTCGCCATGGTGCGCCATAATTGCATTGACGATGTTATTGTTTTCCTTGTACTTCTTTGCAAGATCCGCACCGATTTGGATATGCGTGCCTTCCTGTTCTTGGTCGACCGCCTTACCGATATCGTGAAGCAAACCTGCACGCTTTGCAAAGCTCGTATCCAAGCCGAGCTCTGCTGCCATTTGACCTGCCAAAATCGCCACTTCCATCGAATGCTTGTAGACGTTTTGACCGTAACTCGTTCTAAACTTCAAACGACCGATCAGCTTAATCAGCTCAGGATGCAAGCCAAAGACGCCCGCTTCAAACACAGCCGCTTCCCCTGCTTCCTTGATTTGCAAATCAATTTCGCGAGTGACCTTATCCACCGTTTCTTCGATTCTTGCAGGATGAATACGACCGTCCGCAATCAGCTTTTCAAGCGAAAGCCTTGCAATTTCACGTCTTACGGGATCAAAGCCCGACAAAATTACCACTTCGGGGGTATCGTCGATGATCAATTCGATGCCCGTTGCATTTTCGAGCGCACGAATGTTTCTACCTTCTCTACCGATAATACGAGCCTTCATATCGTCGTTGGGAAGGGGCACGACGGAAACGGTAAGCTCGGACGCTTGATCCGCCGCGCACTTTTGGATGGCAAGAGAAATGATCTTTTTCGCGTTCATATCCGCTTCATCCTTCGCTTGCTGTTCCATGTTTCTAACCTGAATAGCAACGTCGTGGCGAGTAGAATCCAAAATCTCGTCCATCAAGATTTTCTTTGCTTCTTCCGCAGTAAGATGCGCCACTTTTTCAAGCTCTTGCACCATCAAATCGTGCTGGGAATTAAGCTTCGCCTGCAATTCCTTAACTTCGTCTTCTTGCTTTGCAAGATTCTTCTTTTGTTCTTCCAAGCCTTCCAGTTTCTTATCCAAGGAATCTTCCTTTTGGGTAAGACGTTGTTCGAGCTTTTGAAGCTCCGCACGTTTTTCCTTGGTTTCTCTGTCCAGATTGTTCCGTAATTCTAATTCCTGTTCCTTTGCCTTCAACACCGCTTCTTTGTAAGCGCGTTTGCTTTCATCCTGACCGCGTGAAACGATTTTGTCCGCTTCCGCTTTCGCGTCGGAAATGAGCTTTTCAGATTGCTGCTTCGCCGAGCCTACTTCTTTTTCCGTTTTCTTCTTGTAATTACGAACCCAAAGTATTGCGCCGATAACAGCAACAAGTACGCCAACTACGCCAACGATCGTTCCAAGAAGGATGGGCGTAGAATCTGCTAGAAACAGGCTGCTAGAAAAATAGTTCATAGGTAGCCTCCTGTATAAATTAGATTGATAAACATATAATGCAACCGAATTTTGCTTAAATTCGCCTATTATCTTTTATCTTAACTCTATTGTACAATAATTTATAAAAAAAGTCAATTGTTTGGGGAAAAATACTTTCCTAAAAAAGCAAAAAACACGCAGACCGAAATCTACGTGTTTTCTCTTATCCGTCCTTTCTTTCAGAAAAAAGAAAAATGATTATTAAAGTTTGGCAATCAGCTCGTCCACTTCCGCAAGCCAAACTGCCGACGACGCATCCGATGGCATACGCCAGTCCGTTCTCGGGGAAAGCGTCACAGACCCCACCTTCACACCGTCGGGCATACAGGAGCGTTTGAACTGCTGCGCAAAGAAGCGCTTATAGAAATTGCGCAACCATTTCAAAAGGGTTGCATCGTCGTATTTACCCGCAAAAGCATACTTTGCAAGCGCAAATACCGACGCAGGCGAACAAGCTCTTCTGACGATATGATACAAATAAAAATCATGCAGCTCGTACGGGCCGACCAAATCTTCCGTCTTTTGCGCAATCTCACCCTGTTGATTGGGCGGGAGCAATTCGGGCGATATATCCGTACCTGCTACCGACAAAAGCACTTTTTTCATCTCGTTTTCCGACTTATTCGCAACGAAGGCAACCAAGTGCTTTACAAGCGTTTTTGGCACGGAACAGTTGACGGAATACATAGAAATGTGATCACCGCTATAAGTACACCAACCGAGCGCAAGCTCGCTCAAATCCCCCGTACCGATTACCAAACCGCCCGTTTGGTTGGCTACGTCCATCAAAATCATCGTGCGCATACGCGCCTGTGCGTTTTCATAAGTTGTATCCGCAACAGCAGGATCGTGACCGATGTCCTTGAAATGCTGCATTACGCTGTCCGCAATAGAAATTTCGCGCAAGGTTGCGCCCGAAAGCTCGATGAGCTTCAAAGCATTTTGATAGGTTTTTCCCGTCGTACCAAATCCAGGCATCGTAATCGCAACGATGTCCTTACGATCTTTACCCATCACGTCAAACGCGCGCATTACGGCAAGCAAGGCAAGCGTCGAATCCAAACCGCCCGATACCCCGATTACCGCCGTTTTCGCGCCTACGTGTTGCATACGCGTTGCAAGCGCGTGCGCTTGGATCGAGAGCACCATTTCGCAAGTTTCGTCGTTTTGCTGCGGCTCTGGAATGAACGGCGTGCGGCTTACCTTTCGCAAAGAAAGCTCGCTATCGTTCAAGAAGTCGATCGTGTCGATTTCATTGAATTTCGTAGAACGCTCGTTGTTTCGCTTATTGCGCTTTTTCCGTTCATTCGCAAGGAATTCCACGTCGATTTCCGCAATAGAACTCCCCCCTTCAAAGGGTTTGTTTTCCGCCAAAATCGTACCGTATTCAGCAATGATATTATGCCCCGAAAAAACGCCGTCCGTCGTAGATTCCGTCGTGCAGGGATTCGCATACACATATGCGCATATATTCTTACCCGTATGCGTTTTAATGATCGTGCGGCGATACTCCGCCTTCCCCACCATTTCACTGGAAGCAGACAGGTTGACAATAATCGTCGCCCCTGCCGCCGCTAAATAGTTCCCAGGGGGATTTGCCACCCAAAGGTCTTCGCAAATTTCGCAACCGATCTTCACATTCTCGTTTGCGCCCACGCGGAAAATAAGCTTTGAACCAAAGGTAGCGTGCTTATCCTCCCAAAGGGGGAGCAAGAAATCGAGATCTTCCGCGTCAACACCAGGCGTGAAATAGCGCGTTTCGCAGTATTCCCCGTAGTTGGGCAAGTTCTTTTTAGGCACTACGCCAAGCACTTCGCCGTCACAAATCGCCGCCGCGCAGTTATAGAGCTTTCCTTCGTAAACGATGGGCAAGCCCACGAATACCATCATGGGGATTCCTTTCGTAAACTCTGTAATTTCACGCAATGCCTTCATGCACTGCTCTTGCAAGACCGATTGAAAGAACAAATCGTTGCAGGTATACCCGCAAAGGCAAAGCTCGGGGAACACAAGAACTTCCACCTTTTCCCTTGCCATTTTTACGATTTCTTCTTCAATCGCCATCGTATTCAATTTTACGTCCGCGACCTTCAGCTTCGGGCTGACCGCCGCGACTTTTACAAATCCGTGTTTCATAAACCCGACCGACGATTATTCTTCGTCTTCCCCTTCTTCGATAATAATCCCCTTCGCCGCGGCGCGGATCTTTCCTTCGATTTCCTTTGCCACTTCGGGGTTTTCCTTCAAATAAATACGCATTTTTTCTCTACCCTGCGCAACCTTTTCACCGTTGTAAGAGAACCAAGCGCCGCTCTTGCCGATTACGTCGAACTGCACGCCAAGGTCAATCATGCAGCCTTCCTGCGAGATACCTTCGCCGAATACGATGTCAAACTCAGCCTGTCTGAACGGGGGCGCAAGCTTGTTCTTTACAATCTTCGCCTTAACGCGATTCCCCACCGCGCCGTCAGCGTCCTTCAAGGTGTCCGTCTTACGGATATCCAAACGCATACTTGCGTAGAATTTAAGCGCTTTACCGCCCGTCGTCGTTTCAGGGTTGCCGAACATAACGCCCACCTTTTCACGAAGCTGGTTGATAAAAATTACGCAGGTGTTGGACTTATTGACAATACCCGTCAATTTACGAAGCGCCTGCGACATCAATCTTGCCTGCAAGCCTACGTGCGAATCCCCCATATCCCCTTCGATTTCCGCTTTCGGCGTGAGCGCCGCAACCGAGTCGATAACGATGATATCCACCGCCGAGCTTCTAACGAGCGCGTCGCAAATGTCGAGCGCCTGTTCGCCCGTATCGGGTTGCGAAACGTACAAATCGTCCAGCTTTACGCCAAGCTTCTTTGCATACACAGGGTCAAGCGCGTGTTCTGCGTCGATGAATGCAGCCACGCCCCCCATCTTTTGCGCTTCCGCAATCGCGTGCAACGCAACCGTCGTCTTACCCGAAGATTCGGGACCGTAGATTTCGATGATTCTACCACGGGGCAAACCGCCGATTCCCAAAGCGATATCCAAGGAAAGGCATCCCGTAGGGATAACGTCGATTTCGACGTTGCCCGCTTCGTCGCCAAGGCGCATAATCGAGCCCTTACCATACTGCTTTTCGATTTGCAAAAGCACGGCGTCTAACACTTTCATTTTTTCATTGTTCTTTTCAGTAGCCATTTTTATCTATCTCCTAATAATTTTTTACATATTTTTCAACTGCTTACAC
Source organism: Clostridiales bacterium (assembly GCA_015069565.1). Classification (GTDB taxonomy): domain Bacteria; phylum Bacillota; class Clostridia; order Christensenellales; family Borkfalkiaceae; genus Scatosoma. The sequence continues at coordinate 13,226 of SVIJ01000016.1, read as the reverse complement.
GCCAAAAAGAGCGCATAACGAATGGCAGTTTCCGATATTTCTTTTCTATCCCCCTGCAACAGGTAGCGATAGACGTAAACGTTTTGGTCAACCCCGACCGCAATACAGCAAGTTCCCACAGGCTGGCCAAAGCTATCCCCCTTCGGCCCCGACAAGCCCGTTGTGGCAATCGCAACGTCGCAATGCCCTTGGGATAAGAGTCCTGCCGCCATTTCATACGCCGTTTGCTCGCTGACCGCGCCCTGCGAACGCAAGGTATATTCCGTCACGCCGAGCCTTTCCATCTTCGCACCTTCCGCGTATGTATTCAAGCCCTCGTAATAGACGTCGCTCGCCCCTGAAACGGATACGATTTTTTTAGCAAGCCCGCCGCCTGTGAACGATTCCGCCACAGCAATCTTTTTCCTGCGCAAGCGCAACAAATCCACAAGCTGTTTTTCAAGCGGCGTATCATCGAGCGCGTACACGTTGTCTTTGAGCGCATCCGCTAAAAACCGCAAAATATCGTCCGTCAGCATACGCGGCGTATTTTCATCGTAGAAAATCCGAACGACGTCTTCGCCGTACTTTGATTCGTTGTAAACCTTGACGCGACCTACGCCCATATTTTCTACTTTTGCGAGCAAATCCTGCATTTTCGCTCCGTCCGCGCCAACGCACCGCATCACGATGCTACCTATACGATACCCTATTTTATGTACCAATAACGGTACGCAAGTGTCTTTAACGTAATTTTCATCCTGCGCAGGCATCAAAAACAGCGTTTTTTCGCCGTCGTCGATCACCCCAGCGCCGCTATCCGCGTTTTGCAGGAGTGTTTTTCCGTAGGCAAATTCCACCGTTTTTACCAAGTCGAAGACGAACCCATCCGCAAGAACAACAATCGTATCCGCGTGTTTTTTGCAGTCCTTGATTGCCGTCTTAATAACGTCGGCGTCAAAGCGAAGCAGGCGTATTTCGGAAAAATCGTAGCCAGAACGCTCAAACGCGCAAAACGCGCCAAAGGTGGAAAGATCGAGAAAACTGCTTTTATCCGTAATTATCAAGCAAGCGTTTCTCATTGTTTAATCGCTATCCTTCAAAACCTGTTTATTGTTGACGACGTAAGAAATCCCCGACCAAACGGTGAGAACGGTAGCAAGCGCAAAGAGCGCCACCGCTACCCAAAGAGCCACGCTGCCAAAGGTGTTCGCCGCAAACGCCGCGCCTACCAAAAAGGCAACGATGCTTACGTCTTGAAAAACCGTCTTAATTTTGCCCAGCTTGTCCGCCGCCATTACAATCCCCGACGTAGCCGCAATCTGGCGGAAAGCGCTGATGATGAGCTCTCTTGCCATGATTACGCAAATACATACCGCCACCGCGATATACATACCGTTTGCAAGCGCACCGAACGTGCCGAACAAATCTTCCTTTGCCGCAATGAGCAAAATCATTGCCGTCGAAACGAGCACTTTATCCGCAATCGGGTCTAAAAACTTGCCAAGGTTGGTGACCAGGCCGCGCGAACGGGCAATATGCCCGTCCAAGGCATCCGTTGCCGCCGCCAAAGCAAAGATGATTGCCGCAATCAAAAACCGCCAAGCGCCCAACGCGCTGATGAAAAACACCGCCACAAAAGCAGGAATCATAAAGATACGCACCAGCGTAATCTTAGTGGGCAGATTCAGTTTCATCTAAATAATCCTCCGTACATCCGTATAAATCGTATTCTTCCGCGCTATCAATCAAAACTTCATAGCGCTTACCCTGCATTGCATCCATCGAACGGAAATACACCTTTCCGTCAATATCAGGGGCGTTGAAATACGCCCTGCCGACAAAGCAGCTTTTTTCGTAATCAATGCCGTCGCAAAGCACTTCTATTTTCTTGCCAACAAACGACGCCAACAATTCTTTGGAAATCGCACACTGGGTTTCGTACAAGGCTTTTACGCGGCGAGCCTTCGTTTTATGGTGGACTTGCCCCTTCAAGCGGTATGCGCCCGTACCAGGCTCTCGCGAATAGGCAAAAAATCCGCAGTTGATGAGCTTTGCCTGCTGGATAAAATCCAGCATCCCTTCAAATTCTTCTTCCGTTTCCGTAGGAAAGCCCGATATAAAGGTTGAACGAATCGCAATCCCAGGAATACGCTCCCGCAAGCGGGCAAACAACGCCAAATACTCTTCTCTCTTCCCCTTTCGGTTCATGAGTTTGAGAACTCGATTTTCCGAATGTTGCAAGGGAATATCCATGTACTTGACAATCTTATCGTTTTTCGCAATCTCGTCGATGAGCGCGTCCGTTATAACGTCGGGATAGCAATACAGCAAGCGTATTTTTTCTATGTTTTCCAGCGCGGAAAGCTTTTGCAAAAGCTCGACGAAACGGTTTTCGCCGTACAGGTCTTCCCCATAGCGCGTCGTATCCTGCGCCACCACAATCAGCTCGGAAAGCTCGCCAAGCTCCTTGGCTTCTTCCACCAGCTTTTCCATGGGATAGGAACGATACTTGCCGCGGATTTTTGGAATCAAACAATAGGTACAATGATTATAGCACCCGTCCGCGATTTTCAAATAGGCAAAATGCGGCTCGGTGGTTTGCACTCTATCCACGCGAAAAATCTCTTTGCCTGTCCCCACGTAGTTTTGTCTTTCACTCGTCGCATACGATTGATCCAAAGCCTCGAAAAGCTTTTCATAATCGCAAATTCCCAAAAAGACGTCCGCTTCCAAAAGCGGCTCGAACAGCTCGCCGATGAACTTTTGCGGCAAGCAACCCGTCACTACGATTTTTTCCAGTTTTCCCTGCTTATATTCGGCAAATTCCAAAACCGTTTCAATCGCTTCTTCTCGCGCCGACTGCAAAAAACCGCAGGTGTTGATAATGAGAATGTGCGCCTGAGACGGATCATCCGTCAATCGGTAGCCCTTTCCCTTGATCATCGCGAGCATCTTTTCCGTATCGACGCGGTTTTTATCGCAACCGAGCGATATTACGCCGAAAATTTTTCCTTCTAACATACTTCTTCCTTCGTAGCAAAGGCAAGAGAACGCTCGTTCCCCTGCCGTCGCCAAGCCGACAGACTCGCCTGACGAAAGTCAAACTAAGAGCCTGTCCGTTTATTTTACCATTGTCCGAACAGCTCTACAAACTTTTCTTGCGTGATGTAGACCGTTCTTGCCTTTGCGCCTTCGTAGGGAGAGATGAACTCCATCTGCTCCATCCATTCGATGATCTTCCCCGCCTTATTGAAGCCGACGGAGCATTTTCTTTGCACCATCGAAATAGACGCCGTTTGCGTTTGAATAACCAGCTTTAACGCATCCAAATACACCTGTTCTACGTCCAAGCCGTTCCCGTCCGAGCCATCGCCAACGCCGCCACCGCGCGCGCTATTGATAAAGCTCGTTGCCGATTCGTCGAAGAAGGCTTCGTTGTTCTCTTTGATAAACTGCACGACCTTTTGCGAATCCGCCGACGAAATGTACGGGCTTTGCACACGCACAGGCGTATTGATGCCCGATGCGGTATAGATCATATCCCCTTTGCCGAGCAGCTTTTGCGCGCCCGTTTGGTCAAGAATAACACGGGAGTCTACGTCCGTTGCCACCGTAAAGGCAATACGCGTAGGCAGGTTGCTCTTGATAACGCCCGTGATAACGTCCGTCGAAGGACGCTGGGTTGCCAAAATCAAATGGATCCCTGCCGCTCTCGCTTTTTGCGTAAGGCTTTGAATTTTATCTTCCATGTCCTTCTTCGCGTTCAGCATCAAGTCGGCAAGCTCGTCAACGATGATTACGATTTTAGGCAGCTTTTCTTCACCAGGGCCAACGTTTGCATTGTATTCGTCAATGTTTACAACGTACGTGCCCGACAAGCTCATTTTTTCAAGAAGGGTATATCTGCGCTCCATTTCCCCAATCGCCCAAGACAAGCTTTGTACCGCCTTCTTGGTGTCGGTGATAATCTCATTGACCATCAAATGCGGCAAGTTGTTATAAATAACAAATTCCGTTTTCTTCGGGTCGATCAAAATCAAGCGCATTTCATCGGGGGAATACTTTGTAATCAAGCTGATAATCAAACAGCCCAAGAACACCGATTTACCCGAGCCCGACGAGCCTGCCACCAAAAGGTGAGTCATCTTGCATACGTCGCCGTATACCTTGCGGTTGGCAATATCCTTACCCATTGCAAACACAAGCGAAGTCGGCTTCGCCTTGGTGTATTCGTCGTCGATAAACATACAGCCAAGCTCCACCGTTTGACGCTTGCGGTTGGGAACTTCGATACTGACCGCGCCGTCTTCGACGTTCAAGTATACGTTCACCCCTTCGCGGCAAAGCCCCATTGCAATTTCCTGTTCCAAGGAAACAACCTTTCTAGGGGAAATCCCGCGCGGCAGGATAACGTTGTATCTCGTGACGGTAGGACCAAAGGTCACGGACGCAATCGAACATCCCGATACGTTATAATCTTCCAAGGTCTGCACAATGCTCGCCTTGATAGATTCGACTTCCGCCGCGTCCGAATCAGGTACGTTGTCACTGCAATTAAAGTAATGCAAAGGCACGCGAACGTACGGCTTGTGAATACGGGGCTTCGGCGGCTGTACAGGCTCTTCCTTCTTTTCTTCCACAATCGGCGCAGGTTGTACAGGCTGTACGGGCGCAACGGGCTGTACGGGCGCAACGGGCTGCACAGGCGCAGTAGGTTGCGTAGGCGCAGTAGGCTGCGCGCTCATACGCGAATAACGTTCCGTTCTTGAAGAAACCTGCGGCTCTTCCTTCGCTTCGCTACGCGTAGGCGCAACAGGCGCTGCATCCGCCGCCTTCGGCTCTTCGTCGTAAGAACGTAAAGCATACAAATCATCACGCTTGCTTTCAGCAGGCGTTTGCGGAACAGGCGGCTCTTCGTCAAATACCGCCGAACGATCGACAGGCTTAACGTCTTCTTCACCACCGCTTTCACCGCGATTGCCCGTCGCCCCGAAAATTCGGGGATTTTCAAGCGAGAAGGTATCCATATATTCATGCCGTCTAGCCCTGCCTTCGGTATGCTCCGCAGGCGTTTCAGGTTGCGTAAACGGCGATACGCGCGAAGGCGTAGAAGGCTCTACGGGCGGCGTTGCGTCCGCAGAAGGCACTCTTCTTCCAAATCCTTCCCCCGTTCTATCCGCGCGAGAAACAGGCGGTTCTTCCGAACCAAACGCGGAAGGTCTTGCCGTAGGCGTTCCAAAATCCGTCGGCTCAGCGCGACGAGCGGTAAACGGCGTTTCCGTTCTTGCGCCCATCCCTGCATTGCGCCCGCTATCCGTAGGCGTAGAAGGTACGTCAAGCCCATAGGGATTTCCGCCGCGACGTCCAAAGCCTTCGCCGCTACCCCCCGCCACTCTCTGCGGACGAATGGGCGTTCCTTCTTGCACGGAGCGCTGATATTGTTCAGAATAGGTCGTAGGCGCAGCCTGTGGCGCTTGTGATTGCGGTTGTCCCGATGGTTGCGTCGGCGTTTGCGGTGCTACGCTCGGTTGTTCGCTGCCAGGAATCGTGCGTCTATGCACGCGCGCATTTTGGTCGAAGAACAGGTTGTCCTGATAATTTTGTTGCGGCGTTCCACTGTACAAAATTTGACGGCTTTCCGCTTGAGTAAGCGGACGAGTCGGCTGTTGCATCGGGCTTGTAGCGCCAAAGGGCGAATAGCTTCCGCCATCCGAATGGGGTTGCGGTTGCGACATCGGCTGCCCTGCTTGCGGAGCTTGCGCCGAAGCAGGCGATGCTTCCGCTTGCGCTTGATTGTTGTCACGAATCGTATACCCAGGCGTTTGACGGACGACGTAAGGCATTGCAGGGGTTGCCCCGCTCATACCCTGTGCCGAAACCGCACCCTGCGGATATCCTTCCATCGGCGGAACGGGCTCCTGCGGCGTCTGCGTAGCCGCGATCGGTTGCGGCGCGGCATAGCCTTGTCCTTCCTGCATCGGAGCATATGCCCCTGACTGTTGGGGATTCGGCATTGCAGGCGCGCCTTGACCAACGCCTTGACCGATATTTTGCCCAACGCTTTGCATAGGAACAGCACTGCCCGACTTTTTACCTGCTTTACCGATACACTGCCTTGCAAATATGTACACAAGCAACACCGTCAACGCCGAAAAAATCACCAACGCGCCAACGCTTGTCGTCAACGTAGAAAGCAAGTACACGGGCAACGCGCCAAGCCAGCCTGCAACCGTCGAAGCAGGGAATGCTTCCCCTGCGTGGAAGCACGCATTCAAATAGCCGTCGTTTCCCCAAGACCAAATATAAAACGTTTGCACGGTATGCGCAACCAAGCAACCCAAAATACACGCAATCGTCAACGTGACGACAGGCGCGCGTTTTTTGAACAGCCTTTTCCCCAAGAAACCCATCACACAGTTGTAGGCTACCAGCAAAGAAAGCGGATATGCGGCATAGCCGAACACACCGAGCAACAACGCGTGGATATACGCGCCTGGCTCACCAAACATTAAATCCTTGGTCACCAAAACCAAAAAGGCGAGAATCGAGAACAGGGCGAATACCGCGCAAATGCTCTCTTTGGTCAGGATAGAATCCGCTCTCACCGTTTTTTGTTTCTTTTGCCCTGCTTGTCCCCCTTCCGCAGGTAAATTGTTATTCTCTCTTTCGTCCACTATAACCCCTCCAACTCCATTTTTTAATGAATACTCATTAAGTATATCATTTTTTTTGAAAATTATCAATAGTATTGAACAAAAAAAACGGCTCAAAACGCGAGTTTTTTTACTTTTTTTCGCGCGAGCCGATTTTTTGATTACGTTTTTTGTGATTTTAGCAAATGCTTTGCAAGATAATAAATATCCCCTGCCCCCAAAAACAAGAGCGTATCCCCGTCCGACACCGTCGAATCCATCCACGCCCGAAGCGCCGTCGGCGTATCCGCGTATAGACAATTCCCGACGCATTCCGCCAAGTATTTCCCATCCCCTTTTTCGTCGTAGCACTCCCTTGCAGGAAAGGTTTTATAGATAACCAAATTCCCCAACGAACGTAAAACGTCCACAAACTCCCCCATCAGATTTCGCGTTCGCGAATAGGTATGCGGCTGAAACACAACGAACAGCCTGCCACGCGTAATCTTCCGCGCCGTTTCCACGACGGAAAAGATTTCCTTAGGATGATGCGCGTAATCGCAAATCATCTCCGCACCGCGATACCGACCCATTTCTTCAAACCGACGTTTTACCCCGACAAAGCTTTCCAGTCCGCGTTTGATTTCGTCCACCGAAAAACCGAACGTGCGCATCGCCGCAAACGCCGCCAAGGCGTTGTAAACGTTATACCGACCCACCGTTTTCAACCGAATGCGGCAAACCTTTACCCCGTATTCCAGCACCGAAAAAGAATACTTTTGCCGCTCCTGCCGAAGATAGGTCGCGCGATAATCCGCCCCCTTTTCATAAATGGAAAAGGTGACTGCGTTTTTTGCAAGGCAAGCAATCGGATCATCCAAGCAAACCACCGCCGTTTTTGCGTTAGCGCAATATTCCAAAAAGGTGTTTTTTAGGTCGGATTCCCCGTCATAGCACTCTAAATGGTCCTTATCGACGTTGAGAAGTATCGCAGTATCCGCATAGATTTTTAATAAATTTTTCTTATACTCACACGCTTCGGTCAAAAAATACTCGTTGCCTGCATAAAAAAAGCTACCGACATCCAAATCCACACCGCCGATATGCGAGCAAAAAGGGGCGCTTGCCTCCTTCAAAACGTGCGCACACATTGCCGTACAAGTGGTTTTTCCATGACTCCCCGCCACCGCTACTACCCGAGAAAAATCCGCGCATATTTTCGCAAGCAATTCCGCACGGGAAAGCACCGTCTTCCCCAACCGAAAAGCCGCTGAAAGCTCTTTATTATCAATGGGTATAGCGTCTGTATATACTACGATATCCGCACTTTCCACACGCAAAAGATCGACGCGCTCCCCAACGGCAACGTCCACCCCGAGCGCAAGCAGTTTTTCCACCTGCTCGCTATCCTTTATATCACTCCCAAACACCCTGCATCCGCGCCGCAATAAGTATTCCGCAAGCCCCGACATCGAAATTCCGCCGATTCCGATAAAATACACATTTTTGGATTTCCACAAACGATTTACCACCATAAATTATGTATATGATCTATAAGCGGAAATTATAACATAAAAAGACTGCCGCAGTTGCGACAGTCTTCTGTATTACTTTAATCTTCTTTTTTCGTTTGCTTTACAAACAAATCGAAAAACTTGCGGGGGCGCTTTGCCTTTTCCTTTTCAGCAGGTGCCGCCGCTTGCGCGGGAATAGGATCACCAGGCTCGAAAGGCGCAGGCTCTGCGGCAGGTTCCGCCGCTTCTTCTACGGGCGCTACGGGTGCAGGCGCAGGCTCAGCGGGCGCATATCCCGTTCCGTACGGCTGACCGTATGCTCCGTAAGGTGCAGGCTGTGCGTATGCAGGCTGCGCGTATACGCTAGGCGCAGGCTGTGCGTAGGGAGCTTGCATATAAGGCGCAGAAGTACCGAAAGGCTGTTGCCCGTAAGGATGCGCTTCCGCCGCCACTCTCTCGCCGTATGTACGCTCGATTTTATCCGAAAGACTCATAGCGCGCTGCGCCGCCATCGCAGGCGTTTCCTGCGTTGCGACAGGCTGACCGCCCGAGAAACCCGTAGCGATGATAACCACTTCCACTTCATCCGACATCTTTTCGTCGATGCACGCGCCGAAAATCACGTTCGCGGAGTAGTCGATAACCCCCTTCACCAAGTCAGCCGCAAGGCAAACTTCGTCCAAGGAAAGATCCTTGCCGCCAACAACGTTCAAGATAACCGAATTTGCACCTTCAATGGTCGTATTCAGCAAAGGACTGCACACCGCGCAACGAACCGCATCGGAAATACGCTTTTCCCCCCTTGCAACACCGATACCCATATGCGCAACGCCGCGTCCCTTCAAGGTCGTGCGGACGTCCGCAAAATCCAAATTGATGAGCGCAGGGTTTACGATGAGCTCCGCAATACCGCGAATCCCTTGACGGAGTACTTCGTCCGCTACTTTAAGCGCGTCTTCAAAGGACGTACCCTTAGGTACGACTTCGCGAATCTTATCGTTCGGGATTGTGATAATCGAGTCCACAGATTTACGCAATTCTTCTATGCCTACCATCGCGTTATCCATTCTGCGTTTTGCTTCAAACGCAAACGGCAACGTGACGACGGCAACCGTCAAAATTTTCATTTCCTTGGCAAGCTTTGCAATCACGGGTGCGGCACCCGTACCCGTTCCGCCGCCCATACCTGCGGTAATAAACAAAAGGTCGGTATCCTTCAAAGCGTTTTGAATTTCCGCCTTGTTTTCTTCCGCAGCTTCCTTACCGACGGAAGGATCCGCACCTGCCCCCAAGCCCTTGGTGAGCTGTACGCCGATTTGAATGCGGTTGCTTGCCTTTGAGCGCGCCAACGCTTGGTTATCGGTGTTTACAACGATGAACTCCGCACAGCGCAAGCCCGATTCAATCAAGCGGTCTACGGCGTTATTTCCTGCGCCGCCGACGCCGATTACTTTGATTTTTGCCACGCCCGACAAATTGTTCGAGCTCTGCGGAGCCGCGAACGGGGATACGGGCGCTCTATCTTCCATGCTTTCGCCACCGTAGTAGCCGTAGCCTTCATCGTTAAAGTTCATCATGATCTTTTTCCTCCAAACAGTGTAAATCTTTTCTTTTTTCTATCCGAAAGCGCCATCGCCAAAAGTGCAAACCTTGACGAGAGCGAAGGTTCGTCGTGATATGCCAAATCGGGGCCGAGCCGTTTTACAGCTCTATCCAGTCTACGGGAAATATGGTCACCGATTCCGCGAATCGCCTCCACCCCTTCCCCCGTAATCCACAGGGTATTGTTCGCCCAAACGGTATCCAAATCTTTATACCGCTCGTTCAAGAAGCGGTTGACCTGATCGCAAATCATATCCACGCCGTATTCAATCACGTCGTTGATCTGTTGCACGGGAATCGACCTTCCTTCGTCGTCCGTCCAAGGCTTATCCAAGGAATCGTCCCCCGCCGCGATATTCGCCGTAGCAAGGATTTTTTCCGCCGTTTCAGGGTCAAGCTGAAAGCGCTGCATCAAGTAGCAAATGATACTTGCCGTGCCCGCCGTGAACGATTTTTCGTGCACGATGCCATCACCGTACACCACCGAAATGGTCGAAGAAATGTATCCAACGTCCAACAAAACGGCATAGCCGTTTCTTTCTCTTTTGGGCAACAAGTAAAGCGCTTCCGCAAGGCTCGTAGGCAAGAATACAATCTCTGCAAAGGGAAGCTCCGCAAGCGCCTTTTCGACGAGCGCACAAAAGCTTTCGTCCGCAAAGTAATACGAGAGCCCACCGCGCAACGACGAAGACGGCGTGCCGTATAATTCGTCTTCGGAAAGGTACTTGTTCGTATTCCCGATTGCGTAATACATCGCGGAGTGGCGAATGCATCTGCCCTGTTCACTGAGCGTATTCAAGCCGCAATCAAACAGCGTTTCAATGTCTGACGCCGCAATCTTTCTACGACGAGAAAAAGGCAGGTTTTGCCCCACCGTCCGCAACCGAATAAACGGCGACGGAACGCCCACGTAGATTTTATGCAATTTCCCTTTATACGTTTTCAATACGGAGTCCACAACCGATCGCGCAGACGAAACGAACGCTTCTTCGTCTATAAAGCCCTGCGCGCTGTATCCTTCGTATTCTTCCGTTTCATGTCCGCAAACGACAAACCCGTCGTTGAAGCCCCTCGTCCCGATTAAAAAGGTCACTTCAAACGAGCGAACGTCGAGCACGGCAACTCTTTCGTTTTTCATCGTCAGTTTTTCCGCCTTTGTGTTTTTATACAAAAAACAACTGTTAATGTTATTATATAACATTTACCGATTTTTGTCAATAGTACGAAAGAAAAAAAATAGCGATTTTGCAAGAAAAAAACACGCTTTCAGCGTGTTTTTCACTGTTTATACAGATATTAAATCAAATCATTCGCGCGATAGGTGATCAAAGCCGACGTTCCGTCCATGCTTTCCGTCGCGTGAATAAAGCCCGTCAAGCGCTCTTCATCGTTCAACGCCAAGTATTTTTCCGTAAACAGCCGAGCCTTTTCTTCCGTGAGCAAATGCGCATGCACGACGTTAATGCGCACGCCTTCACGCATACAAAGGAAAATCCTTCCCCCTTCTTCGACGTTATCGAAGACGATATTCGCGATATTGCTACGCACCCCGTTCAGCTTCTCAGACATAATCACGCACATTTTTAACAGCTCGTTAAAGCCAGCGCCGCTCACCTTATCCCCGATTTCACCGACGGGATTGCCGCCCGTAATCACGACGTTTTCTTCGCCGTCCGCGCGGTTGTTGCTATCGTCGCGGATATCCAAAATCGTACCGTCCTGCGCCAAGATATAATAGCCGTCTTCCGTTTGCGCCGCAAACACTTCCGCGTCTTCCGTCGCTTCAACGCAAAGGACGTCGGGATAGCGTTTTTCAAACTTCGTCAAGCGGAAATACGGATACTTTTCAAGAACGGTAAGCGCAAGGTCTTCCTTAGCAAACAAGACGCTTTCGCCTTTATAGGCTTCCTGCAATTCCTTTTGCATTTGCGTTGCTTCCGTCTTCGCTTCATCCGAATACGTTTTCGCCACCACCGTCACGCCATCCACGCGGTAGACGTTGGAAACGCCGATGAATACCGCCGACAAGAACACCAAGACAGTGAGCACAATCGTTATGATTTTTTTCATTCGTACTACCCTTTTGCACCGCCAAAAAGCGGAGCTTATATTCTTATTCTTCGCACCTTTGCGCCAAGCAAACGGAGCTTTCGTTCAAACTCTCCATATCCTCGATCCACGTGTGAAAGATCGAGCACTTCCGTCCTACCTTCCGCCGCTAAGCCAGCAATCACCAACGCCGCGCCGCCGCGAAGATCGCACGCCGTGACAGGCGCGCCCTGCAAGGAACGAACGCCACGCACAATCGCCGTACGCCCGCGCACGGTGATGTCCGCGCCCATGCGTTTGAGCTCCCCTGCATACTTGAAACGGGTTTCAAAAAGATTTTCCACCACCAAGGTCGAGCCCTTTGCAAGGCAGGAAAGCGCCGTATATTGCGCCTGTAAATCGGTTGGAAAGCCAGGGAAGGGAGAAGTTTCCACCAAGTCAACGCTTTTCAAGCGTCCTTTACTTTCCAATACTATTTTATCATTTTTTATGTAAACTTTGCAACCGTTTTCACGCAATTTATGTAAAAGCGCGGCAAGATTTTGCGCAAAAACGCCACTCATTTCGATTTCGCCGCCACAAACGGCGGTTGCAATCAAGAAAGTCCCTGCTTCAATGCGGTCTTCCATCGGGGTATAATCCACTCCGTGTAGATGTTCAACGCCGTCTATTACAACGTCCGCTGTGCCTGCGCCCTGCACTTTCGCGCCCATCGCGTTCAAGAACCGTTGCAGGTCTACAATCTCAGGCTCTTTGGCGGCGTTGCGAAGAATCGTCCGACCTTCCGCCTTCACGGCGGCAAGCATAATATTCTCCGTCGCGCCTACGCTCGGAAAATCAAGCACAATCTCCGCGCCCTTGATCCGATCGGCACTACAATGTATGTACCCGCCTTCTTCGACGATTTCGACCCCCAGCTTTTTCAGCCCCGACAAATGCAAATCAATCGGTCGCAACCCGATATCGCATCCACCGGGATAGGAAATTTTTGCGCGATGAAAGCGGGTCAGCACCGATCCGAGCATAAAGATTGACGAGCGGATTTCCTTGGTCATCACCGCAGGAATCTCGTGCGACGCGGCGTTAGAACTATCAATAACGGCGTCGTTGCCTTCTCGCACGATTCCACAACCGAGCTCCGACAGAATCCGCAGCATATTTTCCGCATCGGAAATCTTGGGGATTTCGCGTATTCTCACTAATTCATCCGTTAAAACGGATGCGGCAAGAAGGGGCAACACCGCGTTTTTGGCGCGCTGAACCTGCAACGAGCCGTACAGTCGCCCCCCGCCGTTGATAATCATTTTCTCCATACAACAATGCTCCTTATGCTTCATTGTATGAATTTTGCCGTCACTTTGTGCTTTTTACTCTACCTTTGCCGCCACTGCTTCGCGCCGAAACGGAATACAAAATCCCCATTGCCGCCATGGTCACGATGAGCGAC